>NZ_JAIZRY010000019.1:0-156034 GCF_020420125.1 Burkholderia sp. AU30280 | reverse complement strand
GTGACCACAGTTCGTCATCGAGTATCGGTTTGGCCATGGCCTCCTCGTCAGCGAAACAACGAAGAGGTTAACAAAACGCGCGGCGGGTTAACAGCCCCCGAACACTCATTTTGTTAGAGATTTTAAGGGAACAATTACGTCCTGGGAAGACGGTGACTTTGTGCGTAGAACAATCTCATGCCTCGGCAGTAACGGTTCGGCCTTGATGGTGCCATCGACATCGACGAATTGAAACGTGCCCATGCGGTCTAGTACGCCTTCGACAAGCGGAACTGGGCGCACGTTTGACTGCAGAACGGCGACATCGAGCCACTGATTGAACCCGTTGAGCTGACCGAGGACCGCGGAGAGCACAAGGAGTTGCGGAGCTACGCCACGTGCTCTGGCGCGTGTAAGCATTGCCAGCAACAATTCGACAGTGATGCCTCGACGAGAGTCCGTGATGAACTGCCCTTCATCCAGCACCACAACGCCCAGGCGATTCAGTACATGCGGCGAGGTTAGCGCAATGTTGAGGAACATCTCGTATGTGAAAAACGCAATGTCGTAGCGACTCGAGAGAATGGCGCCCACGGTATCGTTGGCGTCTCCAGTGCATCGAACAACCCGCAATCCGACCTCGCCGTACCTGGCTGAAAATTCCTCACATTTCTCATTGACGAGAGCGCGATACGGAAGCAAGAAAATAGCCTTCCTTCCCGCGAGCACTGCTTGGACGGCGGCAAGTTCGCCAATCAATGTCTTCCCCGAACTTGTTGGCGCTATCACCATCAGGGATTTGCTCGCGAGCACGCCAAACTCATTCACTGCTCGCAGCTGGAGCGGATTCAGGCCATCCGGGAAGCGAGATGCCCATTGGTCGACGACGCTCTGTGGAAATCCGTGCGGAAGGAGGTCGGAGAACGCGCCAGTCGTACTGACGATGTCCATCGACGGAAAATGCGCTTGAAAATTTTCGCCGCGCTTCAACCGTGGGAAAACGAGGCCGCCCTCAACCTGACCCAGGAACACAGGGGTTTGGGTGACTCCGATACCAAGGCCGGCGACGCGAGCGATTTGAATGATTTCGTCAGCGATGGCAGGGAAGCTCACAGTGTCAACCGACTCGTTCGTCATGGCCTGAATCAGCGCTGCAGTGAGCAATCCATGACCGGTTCCTGGTTGCTCCCATGCGGACTGGGTTGCCGTGCACGCAGCGAGAAGGATTCGACCGTCGCCGGCAACTTGCTCGAATGTGAACGCGTTACGAGGCTTCGCATCAACTTCGAGAACGCGGGCAGGAGCATGACCTGCGAAGCAGGCATCCAGTATGAACAGCACTACGCGGGCATTCGACGCTTTGAAGGCGTCGGCGAAAGTTGCCATTGGCAGCGTAGTGCCTGTTATGTCCGTCCGCTGGGTGTCATAGAAAACGAGGCTACCGTCGGGCGTGCCATGGCCAGCGAAGCTGATGATGACAACGTCGTCATTTTCCGCTGTCTCAAGAGTTTGCAGGATGGCCTGAGACGTCGCTTGTTTGGTCGCAGACTCGTCGACTATAAGCCGTGAGCTGATGTCAGGCAGCGTGTCGGTAAAGAGCGACCACAGCGCGACAGCGTCCCGACGAGTGCCCGACAATTCGTCGATAGTAGGGTCAAGCTGCTTGCTAACGCCAACGAATACTGCTTTGGTGGCCATGGCGGCTCCGGTTCGACAACTCATACGTATTGGTTCGACGGCTCGCCTTCTTGCAGCAATATATCTTCGCTACAATGTTCTCGGCGACGCCGTTTCCTGAAGACGTGCGTCTAAATCATAGCCCGGATTCCGTGGACCTCGGCATCCGCGGGAAACACCGGAAAGACGCGGACATTGACACAGCTGATAAAAGTTGATTTGCGTCAAGAACGATTTCAACAACAAGACCACACGGGAAAGGGTTTACACGAATGACGGAAGCCGATAATCAAGCCCAGGACGCGAATACTGAGGCTGACGGTGGATATGGGGACAAGTGGAAAGATTTGGACCAACACATCATCATTCGCAGGGCGCGGGACTACTGTGTCTGCCTCAAAAAGGACCTTCGAATAGATTGGCAGACCAGCGAGGAATTCGACAAGGAGGAGGAGTCCGGCGAGCCCGAAGTCAGGAAAAAGCGCTCAGCACTCCTGGCGGAAATCACAGTCGAAGAATTGAAGCCCGCAGACGGCTTCAGCGAATCTGTTCTCATTCGGCAACGTACACTGCTCGGAGAGGCAACCGTCTTATGCTTGGAAGGCGACTTTGACGGTGCTGAAAAGACCATCGCATCTGCCAGGGCGGTATTTCAGTCGCGCAGCGATGAGATGTCGCGTCAGTGGTATCTCCAGGCGAGCGCCGTTGCTCTGCTGCCATTCATTGTTGTCTGCGCCGTGTTTTGGCTTAAGCGTCATTGCATCGAAGAACTCCTGGGTTCTACAGCATACTGGCTTCTCTTTGCCGCGTGCGGTGGCGCGCTCGGCGCACTCTTCTCAGTCATCATTCGCAGCGGAGACATGCACTTCGAACTCGGAGCCAGCAAGAGTCTCCATCACCTGGAGGGAGCATCTCGAATAGTTGCGGGAGCAATCTCGGGGTTGGTCGTGGCTATGGCAGTTCGTTCAGACTTGGTCTTTGGCGCATTCGCTCGCGGTGAGCACATGTCGCTCGTATCAATGTTGGCGGCGATTGCCGGCGGGACCGGGGAGCGGCTTGCGAAGTCGATTATTTCTCGGTTTGACGAAAAACCTCAGGAAGAGAAGGGCAACGGCTCTTAAGGAGAATGATGTGACCAGTTTACAACGTAAGGCGCTGGTGATTGGATGCCCGGACAAGGAAATTCCGGGAGTGTGGGACGACATGAAGAACTATCCGGCGTTCTTCAAAAGTTCTGCCGGCGGGGGGTGGTTAGCCAACGAAATCATAATTCTCGAGTCGCCTACGGTAGCGACGGTAAAGAGTGAGATTCAGAAGCTGCGCGAAGTGGACTACTCAGTCGTCGTTTTTGCCGGGCACGGTCGCTACTCGCCTTCAGCCGGTACGGGCATGCTGACCCTGTCGCCCGGTGTCGAGATGGACGAATTCGAATTGAAGCAGGGAGCGGCAAGGAGGACGGTAATTATCGACGCCTGTCGCGTCTTGCCGCGCCAAATCATTTTGGACGAGGCTCGTGCTTCATTGGAAAAATTTGCCTTGGCCCAGGACATACAGGCGAGCCGTCGCATCTTCAATACTCATCTGGAAAAATGTTCACCCGGCATCGCGATAATGTATGGGTGTGCCATCGGTGAAGGCGCTGGCGAAGAGCGCGGGAAGGGCGGGTACTACTCCGCCGCGTTGATAAACGAGGGAAAGAAGTGGGGCGAGTCTTCGTTAGGTCTTGGCGGAGTGTTGACCGTCAGTGAGGCTCATGACAGCGCAGCACGCTGGGTTCAGCGCCATACGGGTATGGAGCAAAATCCCCATGCCGGGTTTCCCCGGACTTTGCCGCGATTCCCGTTTGCCGTGCGCACGTGATATAGCTCACATGTCGCGATGTATCGATTGGATGCGACGCGAGCGTTAGCGTTTGGTCGTGCTCCAACCCAGAGCCAGCAGAGGTTGCGAAGGTGCTCGCTTCGTCTCGCTGAATCTTCCGCGGCTCCCAACAGGCCACCGTTCGATGGCCTGTTCCCTATTGCAGATGCCAACAAGTCAACTTCCATGAATTAGCTTTCTGGAACGCGCAGGCAAAAAGTCAGAATGAAAAAATCGGAGCGGTTTTTCCGCGTCGTCGCGAGACAGTGCAAATCGTGAGCAGGAGGCCGGTACAGTCTGCCGAGTACGTCTGGCAATCGCTGTCGCATCTCGTTTTACAGTGTGACCATTTGTGCTAGGCCTCCGCTCTTATGCGCCTCGACCAGCTACTCCCGGGATACGCTGCTGTCACCTTCGTCGCTGATACCACGCACCGAGTCGAGCAGGAGAAAGTCTCGTACGAACTCACCAGGTTCGCGGCCGAAATGGTATCCACCTCTCCCTACTACCAGACCCGCGCGGTCCGAGAACCTGCAACTTACTGTATTGACTCTGCAAAAAAATGACATTCCGTCCCGCCAGACTACTTCCTGACGAACCTGCAATTGCTGACTCGTTCGGAGCACATGACCGAATCGCTACCGCTCTAGCAACGCTGATTGAATCATCTGATGGGGGAAAAAGCATCCGTCTCGACGGCGAATGGGGCGTAGGTAAGTCAACGGTTGTACAGATTCTTAGAAAGCGCCTATCCAAGGGTCAAGCGCCTGAGGTCGAGAAGAATCCGCTTACTCGGATGTTTGTCTACGACGCATGGGTCCACTCCGGTGATGGCCTGCGTCGCGCCTTCTTTGAAAGCCTCGTGAGAGACCTCCGTTCTTGCGAGTGGATTCATCCAGAATCTGATGCAGATAAGAAATGGACCAAGAAACTTTTGAGCATGTCTGGCAAGCGCAAGCTCGTCATAAAGTCATCGTGGCCGGAATTAACGCAGCGCGCCAGAGTGGCAATGGCTCTCGGCGTGACTGGCGCGCTGTTTTCGCCTGTCGTCTTCAGCTTGCTTTCAAAGGCACTGCAAGGTTTGCCAGCTTCACTATTGTGGGGATTGACCATATCCGGTGCGGCAGGTCTGTTCTATATCGTGCAACGAATAAGTGCGTCGGACCTTCGAGTCATGACGACGAGGTCCACTTTGGATGAGACAACTGAGACGCTGACAGACCCAGAGCCTACGTCAATAGAGTTTCAGGAGGCTTTTGAGAGTTTGATGACGGAGACCCTGACGTCAGCACGGAAACTTGTCATCGTTGTCGATAACCTAGACCGCATCGACTCTGATGAAGCGAAGCAGGTATGGACTCTACTTCGGTCATTCCTTGACAACCCGACGTTTCGAAAGAGGGATTGGTTTAAACGCTTATGGCTGCTCGTTCCCATAGCAGACGCAAGTCGCATCTTGGGACCAACAAGCGTGGACATTGCAGCACCGGTCGCAGGCAGCATGAGGGGGAACATTCTCGAAAAGGTTTTCCAGGTTCGGATGACATTGCCGCTTCCAATGCTGCGACCTTGGAAAGAATTTCTCGCGGATAAGCTCGAATATTGCTTTGGCCCAGACGATGATGGAAGCCACGAAGTCATTGCGCGCTTACTGCACGCTACCAATTCACTTGGCTCACCAACACCTAGAGAGATAGTTGTTCTGGTAAATGAGCTCGTCGCCCTTCATACAGAGCGGCGCGGCGACATGCCGCTATCAACGCTGGCAGCCTACGTTCTTTCCCGGAACATGGAGAGGCACCGAGAATGGCAGGTTCCGCTTGAACTGGCACAAGTGTACTACTCTACTTCCATGGAGCAAGACTTTGCAACTTTGTATTTGCATGCAGTGAAATCTGAAGAATCATTGTATCTATTGATTTTGCCGAGTCTCGAAAGGGCTTTGGAAAAAGGTGATTCTGCCGAGCTTCGTGACATTCTCGATAGCAGTCCAGCCGCGCAGGATGTTCTGGAGCAACGTCTAATTCAGATTTTCTCGATGATGTCGCAATCTCCGGAGAACGCGAATAGGGAGCAGCCGCTTTTCTTTGCGTATCTACGGGCTCTTGTTATTTTTACCGACCCGACATTTTTGAGCCCATTCAAGATTGGGTTGCTGTCCCATATTCGCCCGCGAATTGACCATGTGATGGCAACCGCGTCTCTTCTAAATCTATCCAATCCGAATGCCGCGGATGGCGTTGCTGCATATCTCAAGCTCACCAATAATGATGCATTTTCCGCCAGAAGAATATGTCACCTCTTGAATTCCCTTGTCCCTCTTTCTGAGTCGAGCGAGTCTACTCCACCGGCTGCTTGGGATGTTTGGGTAATGTCTCTGATTGAAATTTTATCAATTGCCGAAATTCGCAATTCCGCGATTGACTTCGTGGGAGGGCGAATTCGTTTGCGAGTAAGCACCGAACGTTGGGCTTCCATCTGCATGAAGATAAAAGCGGAGCCAGAATATGACTTTGCTTTGGATTTTCTGGATACAGCCGATAGTGATAATTATCTGGCGGAGTGGATTGCAAGGGAACTGTTGCCAATGAATTCGGATGGCCGTGCACAATTGGTTCTTCAGCAAGGGTTGGAATCTAGAGGTTCAGGATTTTTTCGGACCGTGACTGACATACTTGAAAAGACAACTCTTGCGCGCGAAAATTTGGATGCGTATGAGATATTGGAATGCTTGACTTGCGTGATATCCGCGTCGAATGACCACGCACGCCCCTTCGTAAGGGCATTGGCGGAGGCCGATAAATTTGCTTCGTGGGCAAGAAACACACAACACGGAGTGGTGTCATTCACGGTCGATGCGAAATTAATTAAATTCGGGATAATTCATATATGGTCAGGCTGCGTATTGCCCAGTGACTCCCGAGACGTCGTCATGACCGTGTTTTCGTCTAACATCCGTCAATTCTTTCGCGAAAGGAATCCTGGATTAAATCACCTCACGAAATCGTGCAGCGAAATTATTTTGCGCACTGGTATATACGACGTGCTATCTATCATCGTGGGTATATCTGATGGGCAACACGAAGTACTGAGCCAGCTGCTGTTGGAGTTGTGTGCGGATGCACATTTTAGGGATGTTGCAGCTGCAGAGTTGACGAGTGGTCTCAATGGGCCGGCATCGAAACTACTTGTTGGACAAAACGCTGCGGTTCTTCGCAATTTGTTAGTTCGTGCTATGGAACACACCGGGCAGAAAGCTTCGAGCCCATCTGCTTGACCTTGGAGGTATGAGGGACTACTGGCCGCTGGATAATGCTGATGAGCTTGAGCAGGCCGCCAAACGCTAATGCAAGCCGCCGCGCGCCTGCCCTTCACTTCGCCGCCCCCCTCTCCGGCCGTGCTCAGTTTGGCTGCGGTCCACGCTGTCGTCTGCCGTCATCACGCGAAGCACCGAGGGATTCGCCCGTGCGAGATGCTGCATTTCCACGTTGTACCCATATAGCCGATGAAGTCCCAGGGCAATTGCGCACGACCGCGAGTACCCGCCCTCACAGTGAACGACAATCGAAGACACCGCGTCGGGCAGGCCTTCGACGAACGAGCGGACCACGCGAGCCTGCTCGGGCGTGAATGCCTGGCTGAGTTTCTCCTGCGCCTTGCTTGACAATTTGGGCTTCAGGAAGTCCACGTCGGCGAAGCTCAGGCGCAATAGATGGTTGAAGCCGTCGAGACGGGCCGGCGGCCTTTCCGGCGCAGTAATGGAGACGATGGCCAACGACGGCAAACGTGGCAGTCTTTCCGCTTCGCATCGCGACAGCGCGAATACTTGGCGCATACCATTCGCCGGCGGCCTGTATAACTTGCCCAAAACATCCCGAAGTCGCTGCGTCATCTCGCCTTGCTCGCACTCTGCTGGCGCTGCTTAACGGCTCTGTTAGCTTTCGCGCGCGTTGCACGACATCGCTCCAACTCTATGCAAAGCAAATCTATTTCAGCTTGCATTTCAGCGGCTTGTTGTAGAAGCCGTCCGACTTCGTACCAATACGCATAGCCTAAATCACCTTCGGCCATCGCCAGCTCGTGAATCTTGCGGAGAGCAATCTCCAGGTCAATGTGATTGTTTGAATGCATCTTGTACTCCTCCGTAGACCTAGCATTTCGCGACTGAAAGGATAAGAGCGCGCGGGCGAAGCTGATGCGATTGTCCGTACGCGATTCGATGACTGCCTTTGTGCGCTCATATGCTGTGGTCATGGGATATTGTTCAATATACGTCGCAATTGCCGGTGCAATTGCACGCGCAGGCGCGCAATGTTCGCTGGCTTATCCGTGTGAGTCGGCTGGAACCAGGTCGGCGACTGGGGCGATGCATTCGTCGCAATAGACGCGGTGCCAATAACCTTTCCGAAGTTCGCCTGGCTTGCCGCAGCTCTCGCATACCTGCCGGGCGCCTGTCACTGCGATTTGCACATGCGCTTGGATGCGCGATTCCACATCCGGGGGACACAGCTGTCCACTGAGGAGAACTACCGTAAGCTGGCCGCCGACCTGCGTGATGTCGGTGCAGAGGGACAGTGCGGGATAGGTGGCCCGGCCGTGCAGGAGTGCCCTATCCATCTGGGCGATTTGCTCCGGAAACTGGAGTTGCTCCCGCCAAAAGGTGCGAAGCTCGGCCTCAATGTCGCGCGCCAGCGCTTCGATGATTGGGTACCAGCCAACGCCGCACTGAATACCAAAGTGCGAGATGTTCGCAAGGTACGACTCAGGATAATGCACCGCGCGAAAGAACAGCGGGAAGCAAGAAAACAGCTCGCGCTGCCTACTGTTCGCCATCCACATGCGGGGCTTAGGGTGCAGTTCGGTGTCCACGGGTTCAACCATCTTCAACAGCCGGCGCACCGCCGGCGAGTTATCACACGACAGCGTGCGACGCAGTCCTCGAGGAGCAATCACCAATAATTCTCCGTCATCGACCTGCGGCGGGACGCGCATGTCCTTCGCGAGGAACGATTGTGAAAGTGAAGTTTGCTACCGGTGCGTGCGTCGTGTGATGTTGACATTCAACGGTAGCGCGGCATCGCGAATCCGCGCGGTGGCAGGCCGAGGTTCGCTTTGCGAATAGTCTATTTTGGACTATTCCAAAATCGCTTGCAACCTTGCGGCTCTTCGCGTCGAGCCGCCAATGGAAAAATCTATCTACTCTCGCCGATACGCTCTGTTCGCTAAGCTGCTGCGAGCAGCCAGAGAAGAGGCAGGCTTTACACAAGAAGAGGTCGCAGCTCGCCTTGAGACCACTCAGACGTTCATTAGCAAGTGCGAGCGCGGAGAGCGCCGGCTGGATGTTATTGAACTATGTACCTGGTGTGAGGCTCTGGGTATACCAGCAAGCCAGTTCGTCGCTGAACTTGAGCAGAAGTTTTGACCAGCTGAGCGCGGTCATCGAGAACGCACAGCGCCATCTGAAAAATGGCCGACGTCAGGTAACAGTGCAAGTTCCCCCGTGTCCACACCTCTGCTGCCCACACCAGAGGTGTGGACAGCCGCCCTACGGGCGGCTCCAGAGTCGCCCAAACTCGAAGGTGTGACGCGCAGGTTTATCCACATCCCTTTGCGCGGCAACGCTCATCCCATTCTCATCGCCTGTTCTTGCTGGCTGCCGTTCGCTTCGTTACTGCGTGCAGCGGTTTGCTTCGCTGACGGTCTACAGCAGGAAGCGGATGGTTCAAGAAATCCTCTGTCAGGTTGCGGGTCTGTGCGTTATAGGCCCAGCGAGCAAACTGCTCCAGCAAAGCGTTGTTCTCGGCAGCAAGTCGTTGGTTTTCCGCTTCCAGCCTTGCGATACGCTGCAGGGCGACCTGCAACTCCGGCGATGCTACCGCCCTGGACTCTGCACTTTGCCCCGACAGCGCCTTCTTTCGCACCGTGAAGGCCAGCCGGATTCGCTCGTGGCGGTGAAGCGTCTGCCGCGTGTATCTGAGGCCCTCCCGTTTCTCGACCGCCTCGATAAGCGCTTCCCAGGTCAACCTGCCATTCCAGCCGTCAAGCACCTCGACGATGATGGTAACGACCTTGTCGTCAAGGTTCCTCTCTCTAATACGAGTCATTCCACACCCTCGCGAGGCGGCGATGAGTCTCCGCCTAAAGGCGCAGACAGCAATACGCGGGCTTGTTCCGCCTGCTCAAGCCGGGACGGAATGTCTGCGGGCATCAACTGGATGACGGCACCGCGCGGAACAGCCGGGTCATCCAGAATGTCGAGCAGTGCCGTTATCCGGGCGAGTTGGGTCCGATGATGCTCTGCCCATTCGCCGGCCCCAAGTTCACCGTCGGCGTCCGCCTGCTCAGCCATCGCCAGCAACCGCGTCGCCTCGGCATGGGCCTGTCGGATGCGATTTTCCTTATCCGACTCACCCTTCACGCAAGCCTGTTCTCCACAGTTGAGGCAATCGCGGTGCATCTGGCACGGCGACATCACGTAGTCGTGGATGCAATATCCGAAGTCCGTCGTGTGCGCCGTCGGCACCTTTAGCCTAGCAAACTCGTCGCGAGTGATGACTGCTGCGCGGGGCCCTGCGGCCAGCGGGCCAAACATGCGTGTGTCGTCGCCGACCGCAGTCCGGATGCGCGCCACGACGGCTGCGGGCGTCTCGTGGTCGTAGTAGCGGTTCTGCCGCACGTCCTTCCGGCCGGACCACTTGGCTATGTCAAGCTGGCTCAGACCACCAGCCTGCGCAAGTGTGTTCAGATAGTGGCGGAACTGATGGGTGTGGACACGAATCGGACCACCGTCGTGCTCATAAAAGCCGCAACGGTCAAAGATAGACTGGATGCCGTTGTTCGCCCCTTGGCCTAAGCGAGGATGGATGTGCGAGTCTGTCACCGGCTCAAGGACGCAGCGGAAGCGCGCCCGCCGCGGATGCAGCGCATTGCGTTGCATAACGAAGAGCGCATTGCTGTATAAGAGTCCTGTCTTTGCGACAACAACGGGGAATCCCCGCGGCAGTTGTCGAAGCACGACCGCCTCCACGTCAGCGAAACGGACATAGGCGTATCCGCTGCGCTTCTGCTTAGAAAGCCGATTGGCATCGCACCAAATGCGTGACGCGTTCGCGTCTACCGGCTCAGCAAAGACGATGTCAGCAACCTCAGCCATACTGAGCCACTCCTGCGTGCGGAGGTGCTCCATGTCTTCGGTCAGGTAAAGCTGGGTCGGGTGCTCTTCATACCAGCGTGCAACGACGCGCGCCTCATCGGTGAGTCTGCGGATTTTTGCAATTGCCGCTTCGACGACGCCGGACATCGTTGGAACAACCCACTTCACCATCGGAGCTGCCCCTTTGGCGGGCCACCATCTCAAGCCGTAGGCCGGCTCCTCCGAGCCTTCGCGTTGCTGCCGGACTTCGCAGTTGACCGGAAGCTGGAGTACCTCGCTGATACGGTCCGGCGCCGAACAAAGAATCGCTATGACCGACGACACGAGAACGTCGCCCGGCGACGTGGCAAGCTGAAATACCTGGGGCAGCGCATCAAGCGCCGCCGGGCTCGGCATCTTGGCCAACCGGCGCTCGTCAGCCTCCTTGCCAACCCTTACCGTATCGCTCGGCCGCCTCAATGGATTTCGCCATCGGTTCGGTACGGCAATCAAACGGTTGTCGCACAGGAAGTTGGCAATTTTTTCGAGTTGACCGCCGGTCCTGTATGCCGTGGTCGAGGCGGTTCGCTCACCAAGACGCTGAGCGGCGCGGTTTAGAACGTACCTGTCAATCCGCACCGGGTCCGCAGTTCCGGTCTCCAGCAGTGCTGCTTCCAGTGCCCTGAGGGCAAGGATGCGCTTCCCTACGTCGTGGGTCGGATTCATTCCGTGCTCATAGCGCATGTAGGACTTTGCGAAGGACTTAAACGGTTCGCGCATCATGACGCGCATCGGCTCGTTACAGGTATCGAGATTGCTATAAATGAGCCGCAGCCTCTTCAGTTTCCCAGCCAGCTTGATGGTGTCGGACACGTCCCAGAAGTCAGCCTCAAAGTCGAGTGACTGGCCGAATACCGTAAGCCTGGTCCTGCATAGGTCAATGAAGGCCATTAAATTGGCCCGGGCATCGAGGTCAGCCTGCGGCACGAACGTAACGAGGTTAGTCATTGGCCGTGCTGCTGTCATCGCGAGCAGCCTTGCAGAGCTGGACGACCTCCGCAACAGCCAAGATGGTACGGTCGTTAATCGACGCGATTCGCGCATCGCCAGCGGCCATCAAACGCTCCCGCTCTGCAATCAGATACTCCAGAACCTCCTCGTGCGGGCCGTCGAGCCACGGTTCGAAACTGTTGCAGGTGTAGCAGGCGATAGGCTTCAGGAACCCGCAGAAGCCGTGATTGCCACAACTGGACATCGCCTCGAATTTGCCAGTAACCGCCGGTGCCCGTATCCGACTCGCCGGGTCGTCGCTCCTCGTGGCCTCGGACGGACCGTTGACGAGCTTACCGGCAAACGCCCGCGCGAGCGGAGCGAGCTGCATCGCGACTGCGCGGTCGATGCGTTCAACAATAGCCGGCGTTGACCGTACGTACACGCCGACGTTTTGCGTGTCGGAATGGTCGAGCAGCTCGGCTATCACCAACTCGCCGTGGCCTTCTTCGGCTGCACGGGTACCTACTGTCTGGCGAAACCTCTTTGGCCCGATATGGATGTTGTCACCGGTGCGCTCCGAGATGACTTTGAGAGCGCTCATCGTCGAATTAATCTTGCCCCGCATTTGACCAGATGTCTGGTGATACTCAAACCCAGCAATCGCGCCATCCACTTTCTCCCCGGGAAACAGAGGAGCATCCAGAGGGTCATCGAGCAATCCGGCGAAACGCGTCTGGACCTCGTGGGCATGTCTGGCTACCAGCGCCCCAATCTCGGGAGTCAGCACGCGGTCCCTGAACTCGCCCCGCGCGTCGCTGTCACGCCCCTTCGCCCTTGGCATGCGGAGTGAATAAGTCGTTGCGCCGTCCTTTTCATGAACAACGACAACATCGCGGACCTTCAACGCCGCGTACTGCGTCGGCCGCTGACCCAGCATCATCAACAGCCAGCACAGCACATACGCTTCCATGCCGACGTCACGCCGGGCATAGGCGGCGTTGAGTGCCGTTTGAAGCGCCTCCAGCTCCAGCGCCGTGAACGGCCCATTCACAGGGTCCAACGTGGCTACGTCTACGCCCTTAGGGTTACCTTTCAACCGAAGCTGGGCCAAGAGCATGTCGGCATCTGACGTGACGCCGGTATAACCGAGTAGCCGCCAACGCTTCAAGAAGCCTGAGACGGCACCCAAATACCATTCATTATCCGGTCCAATATGCGACCTGTAGTTCAGGAGGTCCACACTTGAAATCACTACCAGAGGGGCTTTGCTCGTTTCGGCGACAAATTCAAACAAATGGCGCGCCCGATAGAACATGTTCCTCAAATGTGGCAGCGACTGATTCTGAGCGTACCAAACGAGTGTCGACCGAAACGCCAACTCGAAGTGGCTTCCAAGTCCAGGCAATGTGCCGAATTGGAGTTTTGCACTGAAGGTCGGCTCTCGCAGTTCCCACTCGTCGTCACGGGGGTCGAATATTACGCCCCCACGCGTCCTCACACTGACCGGCAGGATACCGGCATATGGCACAACGACCGGCAAGTCAACGCTGTTACTCGTTCTCATTGCGTGGTTTCACCATCGTGTTCTGCAGTTGCAGCGAGGCCTCGCGCGCCTTCCGCTGGATTTCGCGACGGGTATAGGTTTCAGCTGTGCCCGACGTTTCCGACCAGCCCATCAGGTGCGACCGAGTCTTCTTTTCCTTTTCCGGGTCCATGCCCTGCTCGTCAGCTTTCTTGGAGAAGTTGTAGTTGTTCGTGTGGCGGAACAGGTGCGGGAAGACACCCATCAGTTCAGGGTGCTTCGCGCTCAGCACCTCAAAAATCTTGTTGAGTCCGCGCAACGAAAGCGGCGCCCCACCGTTGGCCACGAACAGAAACGCATGCCTTCGTGCCTCGGGGAAGCCGCGTCGTTCCTCCAGGATGTAATGACGCGTCCGGCGTGCCAAATCGTCACTGATAGGTAGAAGTCGGTCGGCCGTCTTAGCATTGGGCTGATGAACGCGCGGGTCGCTGGGGTCATCCGGCCGTCGGGCGATAAACACTTCGTTCGCCCGGAAGTTCACGTCGTTAACCTTTACGCCAAGAAGCTCACCACGCCGGACGCCAAAGCCCATGAACCAGCGCACGATGAGTTCGTTGCGCAATCTGGCATGCCGACCTTCCCACGGATTATCCGGCGAATTGACGTCGACAATTTGCCACAGACGCTCCTGTGCTGCGTCATCGAGCGCCCTGCGGCCATGCGTCTTGTTGCGGTTGTTGCCGGTCGGAACACGGGCAGCCAAGCCGGCGACCACAATGTCTCTGGCACTAAGCAGTGCCGCGCGCGACGGATGTCGGGCGCTCAGACTCAGCAAACGCCGGTCGGCTAGCCAGCCAATGAACTGCCGGATGTACCGTATCCGCACACCAGCGGAATCGCCTGCAACTTCTGGAAGGCTTCTGTTCGCCCTAGCCCGGTAGCGTTCGATAGAAACGGCCGCTCGCTCAGCCGCAGTCGGGCACGCATCGACCTGCGCCTCGATATCCGACATTGGAAGGCGGCACATTTGCACGAGCGCATCAAGCTCCCCGAGGTCAAGTAACTGCCCTTCCAGCATGCGCGTGGCCAAGTCGATTCGATGCTTGTCACAGAAAAGCAGGAACACCTTCAGCGCACGCAGCACCTGCTCAATGGTGGCGCTCGCCCGATTGCGCGCCCGGAACTCGCTGAGGACGAAGACCGTCGGGTCGAACAACGGCACACCAGTGCGGACATCTATCAGCAGCGGGCAACGCTCGCCTGACTCAAAAACGGTACTCCTGACGGTGTAGCGTTCGGCCATTTATTTACATTTTAAAAGTGCCCGGTTCGCAGCACGATACAAGGCCATGAAAAAAATGTAAATAATAAAAAAGCCCGCAACCACGAAGGTTGCGGGCAAGATAGTTACACTTTCCTAAAAGTACCCGTCAGAACGGAATATCGTCGTCCATCTCGTCGAAGCCGCCGCCTGCCGGTGCGCTCGGACGGCTCTGCGCGCCGCCGCCTGCACCGCCACGCGCTGCGCCGCCGGCACGACCGCCGCGCTCCATCTGCTCGCCGCGGCCGCCGCCACCACCACCACCGTAGCCGCCGCCGTAACCGCCTTCATCGCCGCCGCCACCGCCGCCGCCCGCACCACCGCGGCCGCCGAGCATCTGCATCTGGTCGGCGACGATTTCGGTCGAGTAACGATCCTGCCCGTCCTGGCCCTGCCACTTGCGCGTGCGGATGCGGCCTTCGATATAGACCGACGAACCCTTCTTCAGGTATTCGCTGACGATTTCCGCCAGGCGACCGAAGAACGCGACGCGATGCCACTCGGTCATTTCCTTGAAATCGCCGCTTGCCTTGTCCTTGTAGCGGTCGGTCGTCGCGAGACGGATGTTCGCAACCGCGTCGCCGCTCGGCAGGTAACGGACTTCAGGATCGGCGCCGAGATTGCCGACGAGGATGACCTTGTTGACGGATGCCATGTGTTTCTCCAGTAAATTCGATGCCGGGCCGCCCGGTCATAGTGTCGGTACGGCCCGCCGGGCAAGCCGGCGAACGCCGTCGGTGCCTGCCCGAAGTAAGTTCAGGCCTTGCGCGGTGGCGCTTTCATGCTGGCCGCGATTATAAGCCAGGCGGCAACGAGCCCCGAGCACGTGTAGAACACCGTATTGGCGCCTCCGTGCTTCAGCAGCCAGCCACCCGCGATGCCGCCGAGCGCGAGCCCGATCGACTGCGTGGTGTTGTAGACGCCCGTGGCCGCGCCCTTGCGCGAGCCGGGCGCGAGCTTCGATACGAGCGACGGCTGCGACGCTTCCAGGATGTTGAAACCCAGGAAGTAGACGAAAAGAATCGCCGCCACAATCAGGATGGTATGCGGCGCGCTGCCCAGCAGCAATTGGCCGATCAGGATAGCCAGGATGCCGCCGAGCAGCACCGGCTTCATCTTGCCCCGTTTTTCCGCAACGATGATCGCCGGAACCATCATCACGAACGCGAGCCCCATCACCGGCAGGTAGACCTTCCAGTGCGCGGCGACCGGCAGGCCGCCGTCGACGAGCAGGCGCGGCACGACGAGGAACAACGCCGTCTGCGTCGCGTGCAGCACCAGCACGCCGAAGTTCAGGCGCAGCAGCTCGACGTTGTGCAGCACCTCGGCGAACGGCGCGGGCACGTGCACCGGCTTCGCCGCATCGGGCACGATCCACAGCACGACGCCGATCGCGAGGATCGACAGCACGCCGACGATCGCGAACAGCCCGCTCATCCCGACCCAGTGGAACACGATCGGCGCACCGACGATCGCGACCGCGAACGACACGCCGATCGAGCCGCCGACCATCGCCATCGCCTTCGTGCGGTTCTGCTCGGAGGTCAGGTCGGCGATGAATGCGAGCACCGCGGACGACACCGCGCCCATCCCCTGGATCACGCGGCCGACGATGATCCACGTGATGTCATGCGCGGACGCGGCGACGAAGCTGCCGATCGCGAAGATCACGAGGCCCGTGGCGATCACCGGCTTGCGGCCGAACTTGTCGGACGCCCAGCCGTAGAAGATGTAGAACAGCGACTGCGTGACGCCGTAGGCCCCGAGCGCGATGCCGACGAGCAGCACGTTGTCGCCGCCCGGGATGGTTTTCGCGTAGACCGAGAACACCGGCATGATCATGAACAGGCCGAGCATGCGCAGCGCGAAGATCGCCGCGAGCGACGCGGTCGCGCGCAATTCGGGCGCAGTCATGCGGGAAGACGTGGCAGACGGATTGGACATCGGGAATGAATTTCGAATGATCGGAATGGCCGCCCGACACCGGGCGGCGGAAGATCAGGACCAGCGGCCCGGGAGGCTTGGCCGGCAACACGTCGGGGCAGGATTCAGGCAGCCCGCAGGCCGCCCGGAACCGCGCGGCGCGGCCGCTTTCCCGGCGCAGGCGCCATCTTGCTGCCATCCGCTGCTAAGGCTGGGGGCCCCAAACGACGGCCTCGAAAAGCCGTTATAGTAGCAGGTTTGGTTCCCTCCATTTTGGCCAGGTTCATGGAACAGATCCGCATCCGTGGGGCTCGTACCCACAACCTGAAAAACGTCAATCTCGACCTGCCGCGCCACAAGCTGATCGTGATTACCGGGTTGTCCGGGTCGGGCAAGTCGTCGCTCGCGTTCGATACCCTTTATGCCGAGGGCCAGCGCCGCTACGTCGAAAGCCTGTCCGCGTATGCCCGCCAGTTCCTGCAGCTGATGGAGAAACCCGACGTCGACCTGATCGAAGGCCTGTCGCCGGCGATCTCGATCGAGCAGAAGGCGACGTCCCACAACCCGCGTTCGACCGTCGGCACGGTCACGGAAATCCACGACTACCTGCGACTTTTGTTCGCACGTGTCGGCACGCCGTACTGCCCCGACCACGACATCCCGCTGGAAGCGCAAAGCGTGTCGCAGATGGTCGACGCGGCGCTCGCGCTGCCCGAGGAAACCAAGCTGATGATCCTCGCGCCCGTCGTCGCGAACCGCAAGGGCGAGCACGCGGAGCTGTTCGAGGAGATGCAGGCGCAGGGTTTCGTGCGCTTTCGCGTGCGCTCGGGCGGAGGCGCCGCGAACGAAGGCGTCGCGAAGATCTACGAAGTCGAGTCGCTGCCGAAGCTGAAGAAGAACGACAAGCACACGATCGACGTCGTCGTCGATCGCCTGAAGGTGCGCCCGGACATGAAGCAGCGCCTCGCCGAGTCGTTCGAGACGGCGCTGCGCCTCGCCGACGGCCGCGCGATCGCGCTCGAGATGGATACCGACCACGAGCACCTGTTCAGCTCGAAATTCGCGTGCCCGATCTGCTCGTACTCGCTGCAGGAGCTCGAGCCGCGCCTGTTCTCGTTCAACAACCCGATGGGCGCGTGCCCGGAATGCGACGGCCTCGGCCAGATCACGTTCTTCGACCCGAAGCGGGTCGTCGCGCACCCGTCGCTGTCGCTCGCCGCCGGTGCCGTGAAGGGCTGGGACCGCCGCAACCAGTTCTACTTCCAGATGCTGCAGAGTCTCGCGGCGTTCTACGAATTCGACATCGACGCCGCGTTCGAGGATCTCCCGGAAAAGATCCGCAAGGTGCTGCTGTTCGGCTCGGGCAAGCAGACGATCCCGTTCTCGTACATCAACGAGCGCGGCCGCACGACAATTCGCGAGCATGTGTTCGAAGGGATCATCCCGAACCTCGAGCGCCGCTACCGCGAGACCGATTCGGTCGCGGTGCGCGAAGAGCTGTCGAAGTACCAGAACAACCAGCCCTGCCCGTCGTGCGACGGCACGCGCCTGCGCCGCGAGGCGCGCCACGTGCGGATCGGCACGGGCGACTACGCGCGCGGCATCTTTGAAATCAGCGGCTGGCCGCTGCGCGACGCGCTCGGCTATTTCGACGGCCTGTCGCTCGACGGCGCGAAGCGCGAAATCGCCGACAAGGTGATCAAGGAAATCGTCGCGCGCCTCACCTTCCTGAACAACGTCGGCCTCGACTACCTGTCGCTCGAACGCAGCGCGGAAACCCTGTCGGGCGGCGAGGCCCAGCGCATCCGGCTCGCGTCGCAGATCGGCTCGGGCCTCACGGGCGTGATGTACGTGCTCGACGAGCCTTCGATCGGCCTGCACCAGCGCGACAACGACCGCCTGATCGCAACCCTCAAGCACCTGCGCGACCTCGGCAACTCGGTGATCGTCGTCGAGCACGACGAGGACATGATCCGCACGGCCGACTACGTCGTCGACATGGGCCCGGGCGCCGGCGAGCACGGCGGCGTGATCGTGGCGGAAGGCACGCCGAAGCAGGTGCAGTCGAACCCGCAGTCGCTCACCGGCCAGTATCTGGTCGGCAAGCGCACGATCGAATACCCGGACGAGCGGCTTGCCCCCGATCCCGAGCGGATGCTGCGCATCGTCGACGCGCACGGCAACAACCTGAAGCACGTCGATCTGGAACTGCCGGTCGGCCTGCTGACCTGCATCACCGGCGTGTCGGGTTCCGGCAAGTCGACGCTGATCAACGACACGCTGTATCACGCGGTCGCGCGACACCTGTACGGCTCGTCGGCCGAACCGGCGCCGCACGAGGCGATCGAGGGCCTCGAACACTTCGACAAGGTGATCAACGTCGACCAGTCGCCGATCGGCCGCACGCCGCGCTCGAACCCGGCCACCTACACGGGCCTGTTCACGCCGATCCGCGAGCTGTTCTCGGGCGTGCCGACCTCGAAGGAGCGCGGCTACGATCCGGGCCGCTTCTCGTTCAACGTGAAGGGCGGCCGCTGCGAATCGTGCCAGGGCGACGGCGTGCTGAAGGTGGAAATGCACTTCCTGCCGGACGTCTACGTGCCGTGCGACGTGTGCCACGGCAAGCGCTACAACCGCGAAACGCTCGAAGTGCAGTACAAGGGCAAGAACATCAGCGAAGTGCTCGACATGACGGTCGAGCACGCGTACGCGTTCTTCAGCGCGGTGCCGGTCATCGCGCGCAAGCTGAAGACGCTGCTCGACGTCGGCCTCGGCTACATTCGCCTCGGCCAGTCGGCCACGACGCTGTCGGGCGGCGAGGCGCAGCGCGTGAAGCTGTCGCTCGAACTCTCCAAGCGCGACACCGGCCGCACGCTGTACATCCTCGACGAGCCGACCACCGGCCTGCACTTCCACGACATCGCGCTGCTGCTGGAAGTGATCCACCGGCTGCGCGACCAGGGCAACACGGTCGTGATCATCGAGCACAACCTCGACGTAATCAAGACGGCCGACTGGGTCATCGACCTCGGCCCCGAAGGGGGCGCCGGCGGCGGCCAGATCATCGCGCAGGGCACGCCCGAGCAGGTCGCGAAGACAAAGGCGAGCTTTACCGGCAAGTATCTGGCGCCGCTGCTCAAGCGCCCGGCCCGCAAGGTCGCGGCGGGCTGACGCGTCCCGCCCTCTCCTGCCGCCCCCCCCCCCCCCCCCCCCCGCGCCCCTGCGCACCGCGCAACGAGCCCCCTCTCGTTTTCCCTTCTGCGTTTACACCATGCGCCAAACGGCTCCGTTGCGGACCATAATGGCGGCTATACTTTACGGTCGTAAGGTTCGCCGTACGCACCAATCCGGTGCGGCGTCGGGCGAACACGGCTCTGCCGCGCATTCCGCGGCATGACACACGAACGACAGGAATCCACGATGGAGAAGCAACCAGACTCGTCTCGCGATGTGCAGAATCGCGAACCGCACCTGCGCAGCGTGCGGCTGACGAGCGACTTCAGCCTGCCGAAACTGTCGGCACTCGAGATCGGCAGCTATGTGTTCGCGATCCTCGCCATGTGGCTCGTGATCGAGCTCAAGCTGCTCGGCGGGCTGCTGGCCGGCCTGCTCGTCTACCAGCTGATCCACACGATCGCCCCCGTGATCGAACGCCACACCACGAGCATGCGCGCACGCTGGGTCGCCGTCGTGCTGCTGTCGATCGCGATCGTCGGCGCGCTGACGGGCCTGACGATCGGCATCATCGAACACTTCGAGCGCACGGTGCCGAACCTGCAAAGCCTGCTCGACCAGCTGATGCAGATCGTCGAGCAGACCCGCGCACGCACGCCGGCCTGGATCGCGAACCTGCTGCCCGTCGATGTCGAGCAGATGAAGACGAAGGCAGCCGTGCTGATGCACTCGCACATGGACCAGCTCCAGCAAAGCGGCAAGAGCGTCGCGCGCGGCTTCGGCCACGTGCTGTTCGGGATGATCATCGGCGCGATGATCGCGATCGGCGTCGAGCACGGCAAGGTGCGCCGGCCGCTGTCCACGGCGCTCGTCACGCGCGTGTCGCGCTTCGCCGACGCATTCCGCCGGATCGTGTTCGCGCAGATCAAGATCTCGGCGATCAACGCAGTGTTCACGGGCATCTACCTGCTCGTCGCCCTGCCGATCTTTCACCAGCGGCTGCCGCTGTCGAAAACGCTCGTGCTCGTCACGTTCATCGTCGGGCTGCTGCCCGTGATCGGCAACCTGATCTCGAACACGCTGATCGTCGCCGTATCGCTGTCGGTCAGCATGGGCACCGCGATCGCGTCGCTGGCGTTCCTCGTGGTCATCCACAAGCTCGAATACTTCCTGAACGCGAAGATCATCGGCGGCCAGATCGAGTCGCGCGCATGGGAGCTGCTGCTCGCGATGCTGATCATGGAAGCCGCGTTCGGGCTGCCGGGTGTGATCGCCGCGCCGATCTTCTATGCGTACCTGAAGCGCGAGCTGTACCTGCTGCGGCTGATCTGACGCAGCCCGTGCGTCAGCGGCAATAAAAAACGCCGCGCCCCGTGAAGGGCGCGGCGTTTTTGTTTGTGGGGGGCGGCCGTCCAGCGCCCGACGAATCAGCGGAACACGACCGTCTTCGTCCCGTTCAGCACGATCCGGTGCTCGACGTGCCACTTCACCGCGCGCGCGAGCGTCACGCATTCGACGTCACGGCCGATCGCGGTCAGCTGATCGGGCGTCATGCTGTGGTCGACGCGCTCGACTTCCTGCTCGATGATCGGGCCTTCGTCGAGATCGGTCGTCACGTAGTGCGCGGTCGCGCCGATCAGCTTCACGCCACGGTCGAACGCCTGGTAGTAAGGCTTCGCTCCCTTGAAGCTCGGCAGGAACGAATGGTGGATGTTGATCGCGCGACCGGCGAGCTGCTCGCACATGTTCGGCGACAGGATCTGCATGTAGCGCGCGAGCACGACGAGATCGGCCTGGTGCTCGTCGATCACTTCCAGCACGCGTGCTTCCTGCGCGGCCTTCGCGGCATCGGACGAACCGCCGATCAGCGGGAAGTGATGGAACGGGATGTTGTAGCTCGCGGCGAGCTGGTAGAACTCCTTGTGGTTCGACACGATCGCCGGGATCTCGATCGGCAGCTGGCCGGTGCGATAGCGGAACAGCAGGTCGTTCAGGCAGTGGCCGATCTTCGACACCATGATCACGACGCGCGACTTCACGGCTGCGTCATGCAGTTCCCAGCGCATCGAGAACTGTTCCGCGAGCGGTGCGAATTCCTTGCGAAGCGTGTCGAGCGCCGACGCGGCATCCGCGCCGCCGCCGTCCTGCTCGAAGTGCACGCGCATGAAGAATTCGCTGGTGCGGCTGTCGCCGAACTGCGCCGAATCGAGGATGTTGTTGCTGCGCTCGAACAGGAAGCCCGAGACCGCATGGACAATGCCGTGCCGGTCGGGGCACGACAGTTTCAAGATAAAGCTGTGATCGGTCGGCATGACCGCTACTCCCTTCGTTTCCGTATTCGTCAAATGGCCCGTTCGCGCCGCCAGGCTGCATGCATGGCACGCGTCACGCGGCCGGTGCGAACAGTGCGTCGATGCCCGCGGCGTCGGCCGCCGGGATCCAGCGGTGGCGCAGCAGCGTGTCGAGCGTCGCGAGGCTTGCATCCATCGTCGCGCGGCCGGCGCGCAGCCAGCCGATCACCTCGGGCACGCCGGCCAGCAGGTGTTCGGCCACTTCGCCGTCCTGGTTGCGCGGCGCGAAGTCGCGCGGCAGCGGCAGGTCGTACACGAAGATCAGTTCGGACTGCGTGCCTTCCGGCAGCGAGCACAGCACCTGCACCGCGCGGCCCGCGATCGCGCGCGCGGCCAGTTCGGCCGGAATGCCGGCTTCTTCCCAGCATTCCTTCGCGAGCGTCTCGTGAACGCCCAGGCCCCAGCCGATCCCGCCCGCGACGACGTTGTCGAGCATGCCGGGGTCGGTTGCCTTGGTCTCGCTGCGGCGGCCGAGCCACATCTGCGGGACGGCCGCGGCAGACGGCTCGCCCGGCGTAACCGCATATTCTACGATGCCGTTCAGATGCACCGCGTAAGTCTGCGTACCGAAGAAGCGCGACGCGGCGCGCTCGATGTACGCCAGCGGCGGATCGTCGAAGCGGTTGCGGATCGCGTAGATCTCGTCGCGCCAGCCGGGGATCGCGCCTTCGGCCGCGAGCGCGCCGATCGCGCTCGCCAGCGCCATGCTGCGTGCGTCGACCGATTCGTAGCGCGCCGACAGCACGGCGCGCTCGTCGGTCAGCTCGAACACGTCGGGCCAGCGGGCGAGCCTCGCGACGTCCTCGCGGCGCACCCAGCCGACCGCCTGGCCGGCAATCTCGAAACGCAGGTGCGCGGCCGGATCGAAGCGGCGCGCGGCCGCAATGCATGGAAACGTCATCGCGATCAGTCCTTCAGCGCGACGCGGATGCCGATCGCGATGAACGTCGCGCCGGCGATCCGGTCGAGCCACACGCCGGCCTTCGGGCGGCGCTTCAGCCACGCGCCGATCATGCCCGCGCCGACGCCGAACAGCGAAAAGATCGCGGCCGTCTGCAGCATGAACAGCGCGCCGAGTTCGAACATCTGCAGCGTCACGCTCTGCCCGCCGTGCGGATCGACGAATTGCGGCAGGAACACGACGAAGAACAGCGTGACCTTCGGGTTCATCAGGTTGCCGATCACGCTCTGCCGGAAGATCGTGCCAAGCGGCTGCGGCGGACGCGCATGCGCATTCGCGAGGCCCTGGCTGCGCAGCGCCTTGATGCCGATCCACACGAGGTATGCGGCGCCCGCGAGCTTCAGGATCTCGAACGCGACCGGGGACGAGCGCAGCACGGCCGCGACGCCGAGCGCCGCGAGCGTCGTGTGGAACAGGATCCCGGCCGTGAAGCCGAGCGCGGCGACGAAGCCGGCCGCGCGGCCCTGCGAGATGCCGCGTGCGAGCACCTGCAGGTTGTCGGGCCCCGGCGCGAACGTGATCGCGATCGACGTGGCGAGAAACAGCATGAAGTTGGGCATCGTGACCTCGCGGCGTAGCGTGGAAGTTCAGACGGGCCGGCGTTCAGTGGCCGGCGAATTCGGTGACGGTATAAACCGGCAGTCCGGCGTTGCGCAGCAACGCCGAGCCGCCGAGATCGGGCAGGTCGATGATCGCCGCGCCTTCGACGACCTCCGCACCGAGCCGCTGCAGCAGGTTGCGCCCCGCCATCATCGTGCCGCCGGTCGCGATCAGGTCGTCCATGATGATCACGCGATCGCCGGGGCGGCACGCGTCTTCGTGGATCTCGACCGTCGCGCTGCCGTATTCGAGCTCGTACGATTCCGAGCGCGTCTTGTACGGCAGCTTGCCGACCTTGCGGATCGGCACGAAGCCGACGCTCAGTTCGTACGCGACGATCGGCGCGATGATGAAGCCGCGTGCATCGAGGCCCGCGACGTAGTCGAGCTTTGCATCGACATAGCGCTCGACGAACAGGTCGACGAGGATGCGCAGCGCCTTCGGGCTCTGCAGCAGCGTCGTGATGTCGCGGAACATCACGCCCGGCTGCGGCCAGTCAGGCACCGTGCGGATCTGGCTGTGGATGAAGGCGACCGGATCGAGCGGTGCGCCCGACGACGAATGCGGCATGAAACTCTCCGAAAAAAACGGTGCGCGAAGATCGGGCACCGTTTCGAATCAATACGGGTCAGATTGTGACACCAAGCGCGGCTCAGGCGGCCGCAGCCGGCGGATCGCGCCGATGCCGCGACAGCCGCTCCTCCGCGAGCGCGAGCGCCTCGGGCAGCCCGCGCAGCACGACGATGTCGCTCGCGCGCAGCTTGGTCTGCGGATCGGGTTCGACGCCGCGGATACCGTGCCGGCGAATCGCCGTGACTTCGAGCCCGAATGCATACAGCCCCAGTTCTTCCAGCGAACGCCCGACGGCGTCCGCGCGCGCATCGACCGGCACCGATTGTAGCCGCACCAGCTCGCGGTCGTCGTCGTCCGCGTCGTCCGCGCCGCGGAAATAGCCGCGCAGCAGGCTGTAGCGTTCGTCGCGCATTTCCTCGACGCGCCGCACGACCTTGCGCATCGGCACGCCGACCAGCACCAGCGTGTGCGACGCGAGCATCAGGCTGCCTTCGACGATTTCCGGAATCACCTCGGTCGCGCCGGCCGCGAGCAGCTTCTCGAGATCGGCATCGTCGACGGTGCGCACGATCGCGGGCAGCGTCGGCTCGAGTTCGTGCACGTGATGCAGTACGCGCAGCGCGGACGGCGTGTTCGCGTAGGTGATCGCCACCGCCGCCGCGCGGTGAATACCGGCCGCGAGCAGCGACTCGCGGCGCGCCGCGTCGCCGAACACGACCGATTCGCCGGCCGCCGCGGCCGCGCTCACGCGATCGGGGTCGAGGTCGAGCGCGACGTACGGAATGCCCTCCTGCTCGAGCATCCGCGCCAGGTTCTGGCCCGCGCGGCCGTAGCCGCAGATGATCACGTGGCCGCGCTGCTTGAGGCTTTGCGTCGCGATCCGCGTCATCTGCAGCGACTGCTGCATCCATTCCGTCGACGACAGCCGCATCACGATCCGGTCGGCGTTCTGGATCAGGAACGGTGCGGCGAGCATCGACAGCAGCATCGACGCGAGGATCGCCTGCAGCAGCGTCGAATCGACGAGATGCCGGTCGAGAATCAGGTTCAGCAGCACGAAGCCGAATTCGCCGGCCTGCGCGAGGCCGATGCCCGTGCGCATCGCGACGCCCGGCGTCGCGCCGAACAGCCGCGCGAGCCCGGCGATCATCGTCGCCTTGAACAGGATCTGCCCGACGAAGAAACCGAACACGAGGAACGGGTGCTCCCAGATCACGCGCGGATCGAGCAGCATCCCCGTCGTCACGAAGAACAGGCCGAGCAGCACGTCGCGGAACGGCTTGATGTCCTCCTCCACCTGATGGCGGAACGGCGTCTCGGAGATCAGCATCCCCGCGATGAACGCGCCGAGCGCGAGCGACAGGCCGAACTTGTCGGTGATGAATGCGGCGCCGAGCGTGACGAGCAGCAGGTTCAGCACGAAGAGTTCCTGCGAGCGGCGCCGCGCGACGACGTTGAGCCAGCGCGTCATGAAGCGCTGCCCGATGACCAGCAGCAGCGTGAGCGCGATCACGATCTTGACGGCCGCGAAGCCGAGCGTGATCGCGAGGTCCTTCGACGATTCGGCGCCGAACGCGGCGATCACGATCAGCAACGGCACCACCGCGAGATCCTGGAACAGCAGCACGCCGAAGATGTTGCGGCCGTGCTCGGTCTCGATCTCGAGCCGCTCGGCGAGCATCTTCGACACGATCGCCGTCGACGACATCGCGAGCGCCCCGCCAAGCGCGATGCTGCCCTGCCACGTGATGTGCTCCCAGCGCTGGAACAGCGCACCGAGCACGAGTGCGAGCGCCAGGGTCGCGACCACCTGCATCAGGCCCAGCCCGAACACGAGCCGCTGCATCGACCTCAGCTTCGCGAGCGAGAATTCGAGGCCGATCGAGAACATCAGGAACACCACGCCGAATTCCGCGAGATGCTCGGCCCGTTCGAGATCCGCCGTAATGCCGAGCGCGTGCGGGCCGACCAGGATGCCGACGGTCAGGTAGCCGAGCATCGGCGGCAGGTTCAGCGAACGGAATACGACGACACCCACCACCGAGGCCAGCAGCAGCAGCAGGGTCATTTCGAGCGGGGAAATCACGGGCAAAGCGTCCTCGTTCGTCGGGGCCACCGCGAAGCGGAAACGGTGGCGTAGCGTGGGATAGGCGGCATCGGACGAGTCCGATGGCCCGGCGCGGCGAACAAACGCCTTTGCTATACTCCGCGCATGATAGCGAAAATCAATGATGACCGGGCGCTCGCGCTCGCCCGCGACGTGCTCGACATCGAGGCGGACGCCGTGCGCGCGCTGCGCGACCAGCTCGACGGCGGCTTCGTCCAGGCCGTCGCGCTGCTGCTCGGCTGCCGCGGCCGCGTGGTGGTGTCCGGTATCGGCAAATCGGGGCATATCGCCCGCAAGATCGCAGCCACGCTGGCCAGTACCGGCACGCCGGCCTTCTTCGTCCACCCTGCCGAGGCCAGCCACGGCGACCTCGGGATGGTCACCTCCGACGACGTCTTCATCGGCATCTCCTATTCCGGCGAATCGGAAGAACTCGTCGCGATCCTGCCGCTCGTCAAGCGGATCGGCGCGAAGCTGATCGCGATCACGGGCCGTGCGGAGTCGAGCCTCGGCACGCTCGCCGACGTGAACCTGAACGCCGCGGTCTCGAAAGAGGCCTGCCCGATGAACCTCGCGCCCACGGCGAGCACGACCGCCGCGCTCGCGCTCGGCGACGCGCTCGCCGTGGCGGTGCTCGACGCGCGCGGCTTCGGCTCGGAAGATTTCGCACGCTCGCACCCGGGCGGCGCACTCGGCCGGCGCCTGCTCACCTACGTGCGCGACGTGATGCGCTCGGGCGACGACGTCCCGTCCGTCGGGCTCGACGCGACGCTGTCGGACGCGCTGTTCCAGATCACCGCGAAGCGCCTCGGCATGACGGCCGTGGTGGACGCCAACGGCAAGGTCGCGGGCATCTTCACGGACGGCGACCTGCGCCGCGTGCTCGCGCGCGACGGCGACTTCCGCACGCTGCCGATCACCGACGTGATGACGCGCAACCCGCGCACGGTTGCACCGGATCACCTGGCGGTCGAGGCCGTGGAACTGATGGAGCGCTACCGGATCAACCAGATGCTGGTGGTCGATGCCGACGGCGTGCTGATCGGCGCGCTGAACATGCACGACCTGTTTTCGAAGAAGGTGATCTGATGAGCGCAGCGCTGACTGCGGCCGAACGCGCGAGCCGTGTGAAGCTGATGATTTTCGACGTCGACGGCGTGCTGACCGACGGCGGCCTGCTGTTTACCGCGACGGGCGACACGATGAAGTCGTTCAATTCGCTCGACGGCCACGGCGTGAAGCTGCTCGGCGAAGCCGGCATCGCGACCGCGATCATCACGGGCCGCCGCTCGGAGATCGTCGCGGCGCGCGCGAAGGAAATGAAGATCGCGCACCTGTTCCAGGGCGTCGAGAACAAGCTGACCGTGTTCACCGACCTGATCGCCTCGCTCGGCCTCACCGCCGACCAGTGCGGCTACATGGGCGACGACTGGCCCGACCTGCCCGTGATGCTGCGCTGCGGCTTCGCGACGGCTCCGGCGAATGCGCACCCCGAGGTGATCGCCCGCGCGCACTGGGTGGCCGAGGCCCGCGGCGGCCACGGCGCCGTGCGCGAAGTCTGCGACGCGATCCTGCGCGCGCAGCGCCGCTACGACGCGCTGCTCGCGACCGCCTGCGGAGCCTGACGGATGAACAAGCATTTCCGCTGGACCCAGTTGCTGCCGCTCGCCGCGGTCGCCGCGCTCGCGGGCATCACGTGGTGGCTGCTGCAGGCGACGCTGCCGCCGCCGGGCGAAGGCGTCGCGCAGCCGAAGCGCCATACGCCCGACTATTTCGCGGACAACTTCTCGGTCACCGAACTCGACCAGTCCGGCACGACCCAGTACCGGCTGACGGCCGCGAAGCTGATCCATTACGAAGACACCGAAAACAGCGACCTGGCCGATCCGGCCATGCGCGCATTCCAGCCCGGCAAGCCGGTCGTGACGACCACCGCGAAGCGCGGCACCGTCAACGGCGACGTATCGATCGTCGACTTGTACGACGACGCGCGCATCCTGCGCGCGGCCGGCGGCGGCGATCCGCAGATGCAGGCCGATTCCCAGCATTTCCGGATCTTCGTCAATGACGATGTGATCCAGACCGAAAAGCCGGTTAAACTTCAGCGCGGCCTGTCGCTCGTCAATGCGACCGACGGCATGAAGTACAACAACGTCACCCGGGTCATCGAGCTTTACGGCAACGTGCGCGGCACGATCGCCGCGGCGGACACGTCCGGCGGCTCGAAAGGTCAACCCAAGTGACGACTCCCTCACGTGACTGCATGAACGAACCGTTCCCTCGACATATTTCCGGCGGCGCTGCGCGCGCCGTCCGCGCCGCGCTTGCCGCGACGCTCGTGGCGCTCCCGCTGGTCGGGCTGGCGCCGCTCGCCCATGCCGAGAAGGCCGACCAGAACAAGCCGATCAACGTCGAGGCCGACAACCTGACCTATGACGACCTGAAGCAGGTCACGGTCGCGACCGGCAACGTCGTGATCACGAAGGGCACGATCATCATCAAGGGCGATCGCGTCGAAGTGCGCCAGGATCCGGAAGGCTATCAGTACGCAACGTCGTTCGGCAGCGGCAAGAAGCACGCGACGTTCCGCCAGAAGCGAGAAGGCCTCGACGAGTACATCGACGGCGACGCCGAGCGCATCGACTACGACGGCAAGCAGGACCTGACCACGCTGACCACCGCCGCGACCGTGCGCCGCCTGCAGGGCACGTCGACGATCGCCGATACCGTGCACGGCAGCGTGATCACGTACGACGGCCAGCGCGACTTCTACACCGCGAAGGGCGGCAAGGACGTCGCCGCGCCGGGCAACCCGAACGGCCGTGTGCGCGCGATGCTGTCGCCGAAGAACGGCGGCCCCGCGCCACTGAACGGCGCGCCTGCGAAGCTGTCGCCGTCGACCACGATCCAGGGGGCGCCGGGCCAATGAACGCGCTACCGAACCGCCAGCCGGCCGGCACGACGAGCTCGCTCGTCGTCCGCAACCTGAAGAAGCGCTACGGCTCGCGCACGGTCGTCAAGGACGTGTCGCTCGACGTGAAGAGCGGCGAAGTCGTCGGCCTGCTCGGCCCGAACGGCGCCGGCAAGACCACGTCGTTCTACATGATCGTCGGCCTCGTGCCGCTCGACGCGGGCGAGATCTCGCTGAACGGCAGCTCGATCAGCCTGCTGCCGATCCACAAGCGCGCATCGCTCGGCCTGTCGTACCTACCGCAGGAAGCGTCCGTGTTCCGCAAGCTGACCGTCGAGGAGAACATCCGCGCGGTGCTCGAGCTGCAGCACGACGAAAACGGCAAGCGGCTGTCGAAGGACGCGATCTCGTCGCGCGCCGAAGCGCTGCTCGACGAACTGCAGATCGGCCACCTGCGCGAAAACCCCGCGCTGTCGCTGTCGGGCGGTGAGCGGCGCCGGGTCGAAATCGCGCGCGCGCTGGCAACCAACCCGAACTTCATCCTGCTCGACGAACCGTTCGCCGGCGTCGACCCGATCGCGGTGCTCGAGATCCAGAAGATCGTCAAGTTCCTGAAGCAGCGCAACATCGGCGTGCTGATTACCGATCACAACGTCCGCGAAACGCTCGGCATCTGCGACCACGCCTACATCATCAGCGACGGCTCGGTGCTCGCCGCCGGTGCACCAAGCGACATCATCGAAAACGAAAGCGTGCGCCGCGTATACCTCGGCGAACACTTCCGGATGTAACTCCTCCTCGTGGCTGGCTGCACCCCGCCCGGCGCTGCCGCGCGGGGCCGCGCCCCGCTTCGCGGCCATGCCCGCGGCCGGGCGGCGCGCCGCGCGTAATCGCGGATGGCTCAACGCGCCTGGGTCGTGGCAAACTGCCGGTATGACTCCCTCCTCGCCATGAAAGCCAGCCTTCAACTCCGCCTGTCGCAACATCTGGCGCTGACGCCCCAGCTACAGCAGTCGATCCGGCTCCTGCAGTTGTCGACGCTCGAACTGCAGCAGGAAGTCGCGATGGCCGTCGCGCAGAACCCGCTGCTCGAGAACGACGATGAATGGATCGCGAGCCCGCTGCGTGTCGCAGCGGACGGATCGCTGATCGCGCAAACGCCTCCCGCACAGAACACCGAGCCCGCTGCGGCAAACAGCAGCAATTCGTCGAGCGAGCGCGCCGAGCGCGACGAGCCGGCCGGCGCGGACGAATACGACGGTTACGCGTCCGGCGACGGCAACGACGGCCCGCAGTGGAACCTCGACGAATTCGGCCGCTCGAGCGGCGCGTCCGACGACGACGACCTCCCGCCGCTGCAGGTGCAGGAAGCGGCGACGTCGCTGCGCGACCACCTGTCCGCGCAATTGCGCGTCACGCAGGCCAGCCCGCGCGATCGCGCGCTCGTGATGTTCCTGATCGAGTCGCTCGACGACGACGGCTACCTGACCGCCACGCTCGACGAAGTGCTCGCCGACCTGCCGCCCGAGCTGGAGATCGACTGCGACGAACTGAACGCGGCGCTCGCGCTGCTGCACAGCTTCGATCCGGCCGGGGTCGGTGCCCGCTCGGCATCCGAGTGCCTGAAGCTGCAGTTGCTGCGCCTCGATCCGTCCCCGACACGTACGCTCGCGCTCGAAATCGTGTCGCAGCATCTCGAACTGCTCGCCGCCCGCGACTTCACGCGGCTGCGCAAGCACCTGAAGGCGAGCGACGACGCGCTGCGCGACGCACACACGCTGATCCGCTCGCTGGAGCCGTTCCCCGGCGCCGCGTACGGCAAGGCCGAGGCCGACTACGTCGTGCCCGACATCATCGTGAAGAAGGCCGGCCAGGGGTGGCTCGCGGAGCTCAATCCGGAAGTCGTGCCGCGCCTGCGGATCAACAACCTCTACGCGAACATCCTGCGCAACAGCCGCGGCGATCCGTCGGCCGGTTCGCTCAAGCAGCAGCTCCAGGAAGCACGCTGGCTGATCAAGAACATCCAGCAGCGTTTCGACACGATCCTGCGTGTCGCGCAAGCGATTGTCGAGCGTCAAAAGAACTTCTTTGCGCACGGTGAAATTGCCATGCGCCCCTTGGTTTTGCGGGAAATAGCTGATACGCTGGGCCTACACGAGTCGACTGTCAGCCGTGTGACAACCGGGAAGTACATGCTGACCCCGTTCGGGACGCTTGAATTTAAGTACTTCTTCGGATCTCACGTTTCGACCGACACCGGTGGCGCCGCTTCGTCGACTGCCATCCGAGCCCTCATCAAGCAACTGATAGGAGCTGAAGACCCTAAATCGCCACTTTCGGACAGCCGCATTGCCGAGCTGCTGGCAGAACAAGGATTCGTGGTCGCGCGCCGCACGGTCGCGAAGTATCGCGAAGCCCTCAAGATCCCGGCAGTGAATCTGCGCAAGTCTCTTTAGCCTGCTGCCTGCCCGGCGGCAGGCGTGTTCCGGCCACCGCGCACACGGGGAACAGGCCGGGCGACCTGTCCACGATACGCCGCCTCGTGCGGCACGGGCAAGTCGACCGGAGCGCCGCCTCGATGCGGCCGGGTGGTCACTCGCTTGGAGAAGCACTATGAACCTGAAGATCAGTGGACATCATCTCGAAGTCACGCCTGCAATTCGCGAATACGTGATCACCAAGCTGGACCGGGTGCTACGGCATAGCGATCAGGTGATCGATGGCACTGTGATCCTCTCGGTCGACAACCACAAGGAAAAGGACAAGCAGCAGCGCGCGGAAATCAACCTGCACCTGAAGGGCAAGGACATCTTCGTCGAAAGCGCGAACGGCAACCTGTACGCAGCGATCGACCTGCTGATCGACAAGCTGGACCGGCAGGTCGTCAAGCACATGGAGCGCCTGCAAACGCACGCGCACGACCCGATCAAGCTTCAACCGTCGATCGACCAGATCGAACTGCCGCCGCAGTAACCTGCACCGCAACACACACGTCGCCCGGTTCGCCGGGCGTTTTTTTTGCGACTCCGCGCCCGTGGTGCAACCGGTCCGCCCGCGCTGCGCCACGCACGCGGCTGTGCTCTATAATGTTCCGGTTATCGCCGGGGGGCGCTGGATGCGGTAGCTGCGTTGCACGTTGCCGATGCCGAACGCCTTGATATCGCCGAACATGGATAATCAGTCTGCCGCCGCAAGGGGACCCCAGGCCGCCCAATCGCCTGCCAACATGAATCGCCTAGCCAAAATCCTGCCCATAGAGAACGTCGTCATCGACCTCTCAGTCACCAGCAAGAAACGCGTGTTCGAACAAGCCGGGCTGATGTTCGAGAATCAGAACGGCATCGCCCGCAGCACTGTCACGGACAACCTGTTCGCGCGCGAGCGCCTCGGCTCGACCGGGCTCGGCGAAGGCGTCGCGATTCCGCACGGGCGCATCAAGGGTCTCAAGCACCCGCTCGCCGCGTTCGTCCGGCTCGCCGATGCGATTCCGTTCGAAGCCCCCGACGGCCAGCCGGTCGGCCTCCTGATTTTCCTGCTCGTGCCCGAGCAAGCCACCCAGCAGCACCTCGAGATCCTGTCGGAAATCGCGCAACTGCTGTCCGATCGCGACGCGCGCGAGCGTCTGCACAACGAAACGGATATCGCCGAGTTGCATCGCCTGCTCACTCAGTGGCAACCTTGAGTTGATCCGGGTGGAATATTTTCCCGTACGCGGCGGCATACGCCGCCGTTCAGGACCGCCCGGCGCCGGCCCGGCATGGCGACGTCCGTCGCCACGCGCACGCACCGGCCCATTGGAGTGACGAGAGTCATGGATACGTCCAGCATCAACGCCCAGAGCATCTTCGACGACAACGCGGCCACGCTGAAACTGAGCTGGCTGACGGGGCATGAAGGCTGGGAGCGCGGCTTTTCAGCCGACACCGTCGGCAATGCAACCTCGAGCGCCGACCTCGTCGGTCACCTGAACCTGATCCACCCGAACCGGATCCAGGTGCTCGGCGAAGCCGAAATCGACTACTACCAGCGGCAGACCGACGAAGACCGCTCGCGCCACATGGCCGAGCTGATCGCGCTCGAACCGCCGTTCCTCGTCGTCGCCGGCGGCGCCGCGGCGCCCCCCGAACTCGTGCTGCGCTGCACGCGCTCGTCGACCCCGCTGTTCACGACGCCGATGTCGGCCGCCGCGGTGATCGACAGCCTGCGGCTCTACATGTCGCGCATCCTCGCGCCGCGCGCGACGCTACACGGCGTGTTCATCGACATCCTCGGAATGGGCGTGCTGCTGACCGGCGATTCGGGCCTCGGCAAGAGCGAGCTCGGCCTCGAGCTGATCAGCCGCGGTCACGGCCTCGTCGCCGACGACGCGGTCGATTTCGTCCGACTTGGCCCCGATTTCGTCGAAGGGCGCTGCCCACCGCTGCTGCAGAACCTGCTCGAAGTGCGCGGCCTCGGCCTGCTCGACATCAAGACGATCTTCGGCGAAACCGCCGTGCGGCGGAAAATGAAGCTGAAACTGATCGTCCAGCTCGTGCGGCGCCCCGACGGCGAATTCCAGCGCCTGCCGCTCGAAAGCCAGACCGTCGACGTGCTCGGCTTGCCGATCAGCAAGGTCACGATCCAGGTTGCGGCCGGCCGCAACCTCGCGGTGCTCGTCGAGGCGGCCGTCCGGAACACGATCCTGCAGTTGCGCGGAATCGACACATTGCGTGATTTCATGGATCGGCAACGACTCGCGATGCAAGATCCCGACAGTCAGTTCCCCGGCAAACTGGTGTAACCCTCACGCGCCGGCCACGCAACGCCGACGCGTCGAGCCGGTGCTATGATGAAACGTCAGGATTCTCTGCTTCCCATGCGCATCGTCCTCATCACCGGCATCTCCGGCTCAGGCAAGTCCGTCGCGCTGAACGCGCTCGAAGACGCAGGCTATTACTGCGTCGACAACCTGCCGCCGCACGTGCTCCCCGAACTCGCCCGCTACCTCGCCGAGCATGGGCAGCACCGGCTCGCGGTCGCGATCGACGCACGCTCGAGCGCGTCGCTCGACGAAATGCCCGGCCTGATCCACGATCTGTCGCGCGAGCACGACGTGCGCGTGCTGTTCCTCAACGCGAGCACCCAGGCGCTGATCCAGCGCTTCTCCGAGACGCGCCGCCGCCATCCGCTGTCCGGCTCGCTGTCGCACGATGCGGACGTCGGCCTGCTGTCGTCGCTCGAGGAAGCGATCGAGCGCGAGCGCCACCTCGTCGCGCCGCTCGCCGAATTCGGCCACCAGATCGACACGAGCACGCTGCGCGCGAATGCGCTGCGTACGTGGGTCAAGCGCTTCATCGAGCAGAAGAGCAACGACCTGATGGTGATGTTCGAGTCGTTCGGCTTCAAGCGCGGCGTGCCGCTCGACGCCGACCTGATGTTCGACGTGCGCGCGCTGCCGAATCCGTACTACGACCACGAGTTGCGCCCGCTCACCGGGCTCGACCAACCGGTCATCGCCTTTCTCGACGCACAGCCGATCGTCCACCAGATGATCGACGACATCCATGCGTTCCTGATGAAATGGCTGCCGCACTTCCGCGATGACAACCGCAGCTACCTGACCGTCGCCATCGGCTGCACGGGCGGGCAGCATCGGTCGGTGTTCATCGCGGAAACGCTCGCCGCGCGCCTTGCGCACGAGGCGAACGTGATCGTGCGGCATCGTGATGCGCCAGTGGATGTCGACGCGTCGTCGCGGCTCGTCTCCGAGGTCGACCGACCCTAGCGACGCCCGTCCCTTCACCCGCGCGCCATGTCCTCCCTATCGACCACCCTGATCGACCTGCCGCTGTTTCCGCTGCACACAGTGCTGTTTCCGGGGGGGCTGCTCCCGCTCAAGGTGTTCGAGGCACGCTATCTCGACATGTCCCGCGCGTGCCTGCGCGACAACGCACCGTTCGGCGTGTGCCTGCTGAAGAGCGGGCCGGAAGTCGCGCAGGACGGCGCGGTGTCGGTGCCCGAAACCATCGGCTGCATGGCGCGCATCACCGAGTGCGATACCGGTGAATTCGGCATGCTGTACCTGCAGGCGGTCGGCACACAGCGTTTCGAGCTACTGTCTCATCGCGTCGAAAGCAACGGGCTGCTGGTCGGCATTGCGGAGCCGCTACCCGACGACATCCCGCTCGAAGGCGAGCAGGCGCTCGCACAGTTCGGCTCGTGCGCCGAGGTGCTCGAGCGCATCATCAACGCACTGAAGAAGTCCGATCCGGAGAAAATGCCGTTCGGTGAACCGTTCCGCCTCGACGATCCGACCTGGGTATCGAACCGTCTCGCGGAACTGCTGCCGCTCGACCTGCGCGCGCGGCAGAAGCTGATGGAGTTTCCGGACGTCGGCGCGCGCATCGACGCCGTGCACCACGTGCTCGACCGGCACGGCTGGCTGTAAGCGCCTCCGGGCCGGTCGCTTCGCGCCACGCGTCCCGAGAGACGCGGCCCGGCGCTCACTCGAGCGCCCCCCGAACCTGCCGCGTCGCGCGAGCCCCTGCGCCGACGGAATCATTCCCCGTGGGGACGCCCTTCGCAGCGGAAACCCGGGGCGGCCCGGTGTTTTCGTGATAGCGCGAACCGCCGCTCTCGTCTCGTTAAAGCAGCGGCCCGCTCAGTGCATCGAGCAGCTTGCGCACCGGCGCCGGCACCCCGTACGCATCGAGCCGGCTGAGCGGCACCCACGCGGTGTCCGCATCCCGCGCGTGCGACGGCAGGCCGTCACCGTCGGCCATGTCGCTCAACCGCGGCTCGATCTCGAGCCGGAAATGCGTGAACGTATGCGTCAGCGGCGCGAGCGGTACCGTGCCACCGCCGCCGAAGCCGCGGGCGAGTGCCGCGAGCGCGACGTCGCCGTCCGCTTGCGGCAGGCTCCACAGCCCGCCCCAGATGCCGGTCGGCGGCCGCCGCTCGAGCAGCACGGCGTCGCCGTCGCGCAGCACGAGCATCCAGGTCTTGCGCGTCGGCACGGCCTTCTTCGGCCGCGCGGCCGGCAGTTCGCGCTGGCGGCCTGTCGATTGCGCGACGCAGTCGCCCGCGAACGGGCAGCGCGTGCAATCGGGCTTGCCACGCATGCACAGCGTCGCGCCGAGATCCATCAGCCCCTGCGTATACGCGCTCACGTCGGCCGCGTTCGCGGCGTCCGGCAACAGCGATTCGGCGAGCGCCCACATGTCGTTCTCGACGCGCTTCTCGCCCGGGAAGCCCTCGACGCCGAATACCCGCGCAAGCACGCGCTTCACGTTGCCGTCGAGAATCGTTGCGCGCGCGCCGTACGCAAACGACGCGATCGCCGCGGCCGTCGAACGGCCGATGCCCGGCAGTTCGGCCAGCGCGTCGGGCGTCGCCGGAAACGCACCGCCGTGCTCGGCGACGACGACCTGCGCGCAGCGGTGCAGGTTGCGCGCGCGCGAGTAGTAGCCGAGCCCCGCCCAGAGCGCCATCACGTCGTCGGTCGGCGCGGCCGCGAGCGCGGCGACGTCGGGGTAACGTTCAAGAAAGCGCGTGTAATACGGGATGACGGTCGATACCTGCGTCTGCTGCAGCATGATTTCCGACAGCCAGATCCGGTACGGATCACGGGTGTTCTGCCACGGCAGGTCGTGGCGGCCATGCTCGCGCTGCCACGCGACCAGGCGCGAGGCGAACGTGCGATGCAGCGGCGTGACGGGGAACGGTGCGGGGGCGATGCGGGGCGGCTTCAAGTTATGTGATCGTGGAAAAAGGTTTCAACGCTGGCAGGTCGGGCAGAAATAGGTCGACCGCTGACCTTGCACGATCTGGCGGATCGGCGTGCCGCATACGCGGCATGGCTGGCCCGCACGGTCGTAGACGAAGCAGTCGAGCTGGAAATAGCCGCTTTCGCCGTTGCTGCCGACAAAATCGCGCAATGTGCTGCCGCCGCGCTCGATCGCGTCGGCAAGCGTCGCGCGCACTGCGTCGGCGAGCCGCTCGTAGCGCGGCAGCGACACCTTGCCGGCGGCCGTCGTCGGCCGGATGCCGGCGCGAAACAGGCTCTCCGACGCATAGATGTTGCCGACGCCGACGACCATGTCGCCCGCGAGCAGCGCCTGCTTGACCGACACGGTACGGCCGCGCGTGCGCGCGTGCAGGAGCGCCCCGGTAAACGCCGGCGAGAACGGCTCGACGCCGAGGCTCGCGAGGAGCGGATGCGCATGGACGTCACCTGCTTCGCGCGGGTGCCACAGCACCGCACCGAAGCGGCGCGGATCACGGAACCGCAGCACGAATTCGTCGAAGATCCAGTCGATGTGGTCATGCTTCGCGGCGACCGGCACGCCCGCCGCGGGCAGCACGCGCAGCGTGCCCGTCATGCCGAGATGGACGATGAACCAGCCCGCGTCGACCTCGAACAGCAGGTACTTGCCGCGACGCTCGACGGCGAGCACCTCACGTGCGCGCAACTGCTCGGCGAGTCCGGCCGGCACGGGCCAGCGCAGCATCTCGGTACGGACGTCGACACGCTCGACGCGGCGACCCGCGACAAAGGGCTCGATGCCCCGGCGCGTGACTTCGACTTCTGGCAACTCTGGCATGTTTTGCGGGTCTGAGACTGGATTCACGATCGTGCGTGTATTGTAGCGAGCGCGTTACAATCGGTTGAAACATCGAACGGATTTCCATGACCCTGCCCTCGAAGCTGCTTCTGAAGCGCCCCGCCGCCGTGCGCGGCGCGCGCGCCTTCCCGGTCCGCCGTGCACTCGGCGCCGCGCTGTTTGCCGCCTGGACCCTCACCGCCTTCCCGGCTCACGCACAGGATCCGGCATCGGACGACGCGGAGTCGCAGGGTGCGTTCGAGCATGTGATGCCGGACGAGCAGAAGAATCTCCCCGGCGTCCCGCTGACGAGCCAGATCGTCTACCAGGTGCTCGCCGCCGAGGTCGCGCTGCAGCGTAACCAGCCCGCACCGGCCTACCAGACCTACCTCGCGCTCGCCCGCGACACGCGCGATCCGCGCATGGCGCAGCGCGCGACCGAAATTGCGCTGGGCGCGCAGAGCCCGGCCGATGCGCTGTCCGCCGCGAACCTGTGGCGCCAGTACGCACCGGATTCGAATCGCGCATCGCAGGTCGACGCCGCGCTGCTGGTGCTGGCCGGCAAGCCGGCCGACGCGCAGCCGATGCTCGCGCGCGAGCTGGCCCGGGCGACCGGCGAGACGCGCGGCCCGGCGATCCTCGCGCTGCAGGCGTTGCTGGTGCGCGGCCCCGACCGCGTCGGCGGCCTCGCGGTGCTGAAGGACATGCTGAAGAACGACCTGAACCGGCCCGAAGCCCAGCTCGCGATCGCGCGCCAGCAGCTCGCGGTCGACGACAAGGACGGCGCCGCGCAGTCGCTGAAGCAGGCGCTGCAGATCCGCCCCGACTACCTGCCGGCGGCCCTGATGCTGTCGCAGATGGGGCCCGCGGAACGCGCGGCGGGCATCGTGTCGTTCGAGAAGTATGTTCAGCAGAATCCGAAGTCGCGCGATGCGCGGCTCGCGCTGTCACAGCTCTATCTCGCCGACGATCGCCTCGACGACGCGCAGAAGCAGTTCGAGACGATGCGCAAGCTCGACTCGAAGGATCCGACGCCGCTGATGGCACTCGCGCTGATCAAGATCCAGCAGAAGAAGCTCGACGACGCGACCGTCTACCTGAAGCAGTACGTACAGCTCGGCGACAAGCAGCCGAACCTCGACGTCGGCCAGGGCTACATCTACCTCGCGCAGATCGCGATCGACCAGAACAACGATGCGCAGGCGTCGCAATGGCTCGACAAGGTCGACCAGACGAGCCAGCACTACCTCCCCGCGCAGATCACGCGCGCGCAACTGCTGCAGAAACAGGGCAAGACCGACGAGGCGCGCAAGGTGCTCGACGACCTGCCGATCACGGATCCGCGCGATGCGGCCGTGGTCGCACGCACCGACGCATCGATCCTGTTCACCGCGAAGCGCTATCCGGAAGCCGAGGCACGGCTCGGGCAGGCGGTCCAGGACTTCCCGGACGATCCCGACCTGCGCTACGACTACGCGATGGCGGCCGAAAAGACCGGCCACTACACGACGATGGAAAAGCAGCTGCGCGAGCTGATCCGCACGCAGCCCGATAATCCGCAGGCGTACAACGCGCTCGGCTATTCGCTCGCCGACCGCAACCAGCGGCTGCCCGAAGCCAGCAAGCTGATCGACAAGGCGATGACGCTCGCGCCGAACGACGCCTACATCATGGACAGCCTCGGTTGGGTGAAGTACCGGATGGGCGATACGGCCGGCGCGGCGAAGGTGCTGCGGCGCGCGTACGAACTGCAGCCGAACGCCGAGATCGGCGCGCATCTCGGCGAAGTGCTGTGGAAGAGCGGCGCGCAGGACGACGCACGTTCCGCGTGGCGTGACGCACAGAAGCTCGAGCCGGACAACGACACGCTCGTGCAAACGCTGAAACGCTTCCAGATCAACGGTCTCTGATGCAGATGTTCCCGACGTTTTTCCGGTCCTTCCGCGTGCAGCGCACGCTGGCAGCAGTCGGCGCGGCGCTCGCGCTCGCCGGTTGCGCGAGCACACCGCCGTCGGCCAGCGCGCCGACCGGCGCAGCGCTGCAGACCGCCGCAACACATGCTTACCATGGCCGTTTCGCGGTGCAGTACGACGACCGCCTCGGCAAGCAGCAGAACGTGTACGGCAACTTCGACTGGCAGGAGCACGGCGACGACGTGTCGCTCGAACTTCGCAGCCCGCTCGGCCAGACGCTCGCCGTCGTGAAGTCGACGCCGCAGGCGGCATCGCTCGAATTGCCGAACCGTCCGACGCAATATGCGCCGGACGTCGGCGACCTGATGCAGAAAACACTCGGCTTCGAACTGCCGCTCGCGGGCCTGCGCTACTGGCTGCTGCCGACAGCCGCGCCCGCAACGCCCGCGGAGACGGTGCGCGATCCGGCTGACGGCACGCGCGTCAAGCAGATCCGCCAGGACGGCTGGACGATCGACTACCTTGCCTACGCGGATGCCCCGGCCACGGGCGTCAAACGCGTCAACCTCGTGCGCGCGACACCGCCGCTCGACATCAAGCTCGTGCTCGATCAGTGAGCACCCGCCTAGCCCAGACATACGCATGACCGATTCGACCCGCTCGCTGCGCAACTGCCTTGCGCCCGCGAAACTCAACCTGTTCCTGCACATCACCGGCCGCCGTGAGAACGGCTATCACGATCTGCAGAGCGTGTTCCAGTTGCTGAACTGGGGCGACACGCTGCACTTCACGCTACGCGACGACGGTCGCGTCGCACGTGTCACCGACGTGCCCGGCGTACCCGAGGAAAGCGACCTCGTCGTGCGCGCGGCCAACCTGCTGAAAGCGCACACGGGCACCGCGCACGGTGTCGACATCGAGATCGACAAGTGCCTGCCGATGGGGGCCGGCCTCGGCGGCGGCAGCTCCGACGCGGCGACGACGCTGCTCGCGCTGAACCGCCTGTGGCAACTCGACCTGCCGCGCGCGGAGCTTCAGTCGCTCGCGGTAAAACTCGGCGCGGACGTTCCGTTTTTTATTTTTGGAAAAAATGCATTCGCGGAGGGTATCGGAGAGGAATTAGCTGAGGTACAATTGCCGACTCGCTGGTTCTTGGTTGTAACGCCTCGCGTTCACGTCCCAACCGCTGAAATATTTTCAGATAAGTTGTTGACAAGAGATTCGAAGCGCGTCACAATTACGGACTTTCTTGCACAGCAAAGCAGCGATGCGGGATGGCCAGATAGTTTCGGTCGGAACGATATGCAGCAAGTTGTGACAAGTAAGTACGCGGAAGTTGCGCAGGTGGTCAAATGGTTGTATGATGTGACCCCCGCGAGGATGACCGGCTCCGGAGCAAGCGTGTTTGCAGCGTTTCGCAGCAAGCATGAGGCAGAAGCGGCGCAAGCCAAGCTGCCCACCGGTTGGAACGGTGCAGTTGCCGAGAGCCTGAACGAGCATCCGCTCTTCGCTTTCGCGTCATGAGGTTTTACTTTGCCGGATGGCCTACACAAGTCCGGTGAAGTTATCAGTTAAGTGTAGGGGAGTCGCCAAGTTGGTCAAGGCACCGGATTTTGATTCCGGCATGCGAGGGTTCGAGTCCTTCCTCCCCTGCCAAAAATTTTCCCGCATTTCCCGCCTAAGCCCGAAGCAGGTGCACGATGAGCAGCCATGACGGCCTGATGGTTTTTACTGGCAACGCGAATCCCGCGCTCGCCCAGGAAGTCGTCAATATTCTTGGAATTCCCCTCGGCAAAGCAATGGTCAGCCGTTTCTCCGACGGCGAGATCCAGGTCGAGATCCAGGAAAACGTGCGTGGCAAGGACGTCTTCGTCCTGCAATCCACGTGCGCACCGGCGAACGACAACCTGATGGAACTGATGATCATGGTCGATGCGCTCAAGCGCGCGTCTGCCGGCCGGATCACTGCAGCCATCCCCTACTTCGGTTACGCCCGTCAGGATCGCCGCCCGCGTTCGGCGCGCGTCGCGATCTCGGCGAAGGTCGTCGCGAACATGCTGGAAATCGCGGGCGTCGAGCGGATCATCACGATGGATCTGCACGCCGACCAGATTCAAGGCTTCTTCGACATCCCGGTCGACAACATCTACGCAACGCCGATCCTGCTGGGTGACCTGCGCAAGCAGAACTACCCGGATCTGCTCGTCGTGTCCCCGGACGTCGGCGGCGTGGTGCGTGCCCGGGCACTCGCGAAGCAGCTCAACTGCGATCTCGCGATCATCGACAAGCGTCGCCCGAAGGCGAACGTCTCCGAAGTGATGAACATCATCGGTGAAGTCGAAGGCCGCACCTGCGTGATCATGGACGACATGGTCGATACGGCAGGCACGCTCTGCAAGGCCGCACAAGTACTGAAAGAGCGCGGCGCAAAGCAGGTATTCGCGTACGCGACGCACCCGGTGCTGTCGGGTGGCGCAGCTGATCGTATCGCCGCATCGGCGCTCGACGAGCTGGTTGTCACCGACACGATCCCGCTGTCCGCCGAATCGCTCGGCTGCTCGAAGATCCGTTCGCTGACGAGCGCGAGCCTGCTGGCCGAAACGTTCTCGCGGATCCGCCGCGGCGACTCGGTGATGTCGCTGTTCGCGGAATCCTGATCGCGAATCGACTGAACAAAGCATGCGCGGAAAGCGAAGCGGCAACGCTTCGCTTTTTGCACAATCGGACGGGATAGACGAAACCCCGTCCGTTTCATCGGGGGCCGCAGTTTGACGGCCCCGTTTTACTGCCTGGTCGCGGGCAGCTATTGGAGAATCACATGAAAGTCGTCGCTTTCGAGCGCCAAGAGCAAGGTACGGGTGCGAGCCGCCGCCTGCGCAACGCTGGTAAGACCACGGGTATCGTTTACGGTGGCGAAGCAGCCCCGCAAAAGATCGAACTCGATCACAACGCCCTGTGGCACGCCCTGAAGAAGGAAGCTTTCCACTCGTCGATCCTCGACCTCGAAGTGGCTGGCCAGTCGCAACAGGTTCTGCTGCGCGACGTGCAATACCACCCGTTCAAGCAACTGGTGCTGCACGTGGACTTCCAACGCGTTGACGCGAAGAAGAAGCTGCACACGAAGGCACCGCTGCACTTCCTGAACGCTGAAATCAGCCCGGCCGTGAAGCTGTCGAGCGCGATCGTTTCGCACGTCGCGACGGAAATCGAAATCGAGTGCCTGCCGGCTGACCTGCCGGAGTTCCTCGAAGTCGACCTGTCGAAGATCGAAGCCGGTCAGTCGCTGCATGCGAAGGACATCACGCTGCCGAAGGGCGTCGCGCTGGTCGCGCACATCGACGCGGAAAACCCGGTCGTCGCATCGGCGACGGTTCCGGCCGGTGCCGTGTCGGACGCAGCAGAAGGCGAAACGCCGGCTGCCTGAGCGGGCTGCCCACGCGCCCCATCGATCCGTTTCACGAAACGGTCGACGCAACCCGCCGCGGCTTGCCCGGCGGGTTTTTCTTTTTCTGCGCCCAGGCGGCAGTTGCCGCCTTCGAAACGTCATGATCAAACTGATCGTCGGCCTCGGCAATCCCGGGGCGGAATACACCGCGACGCGCCACAACGCCGGCTTCTGGCTGATCGACCAGCTCGCCCGCGAAGCGGGCACGACGCTGCGCGACGAACGCCGCTTCCACGGCTTCTACGCGAAAGCGCGCCTGCACGGCGAGGAAGTCCACCTGCTCGAGCCGCAAACCTACATGAACCGCTCCGGTCAGTCGGTCGTCGCGCTCGCGCAGTTCTTCAAGATCCTGCCCGACCAGATCCTCGTCGCGCACGACGAGCTCGACCTGCCGCCCGGCACCGTGAAGCTGAAGCTCGGCGGCGGCAGCGGCGGCCACAACGGCCTGAAGGACATCACCGCGCACCTGTCGTCGCAGCAGTACTGGCGGCTGCGGATCGGCATCGGCCATCCGCGCGACCTGATTCCGGAAAGCGCGCGCGCGGGCGCGAAGCCCGATGTCGCGAACTTCGTGCTGAAGCCGCCGCGCCGTGAGGAACAGGACGTGATCGACGCGTCGATCGAACGCGCGCTCGCCGTGATGCCGATGGTCGTCAAGGGCGAGCTCGACCGCGCGACCATGCAGCTGCATCGCAACTGACCGCATCGCACCGCTGCGGTGCATCGAGCCGTCCGGCTTGCCGCAGGGCGGCCTTACCCGCCCCACCCTGCGCGCACATGCGGTAATCTGGTCGCTTTGCCCGACAGGAGCCAAGCGGTGAGCCGTTACTGGAGCGACGTCGTTCAGCAACTCGTGCCTTACGTGCCGGGCGAACAGCCCGCACTCGCACACCCCGTCAAGCTGAACACCAACGAGAATCCCTATCCGCCGTCGCCGCGCGTCGTCGCGGCGATCGCGCGCGAACTCGGCGAGACCGGCGACACGCTGCGCCGCTATCCCGACCCGGTTGCGCGCGCACTGCGCGAGACGGTCGCAGCCCATCACCGCATCAAGCCCGAGCAGGTGTTCGTCGGCAACGGCTCCGACGAGGTACTCGCTCACACGTTCCATGCGCTGCTCAAGCACGACCGGCCGCTGCGCTTCCCCGACATCACGTACAGCTTCTATCCGACCTATGCACGCCTGTACGGCGTCCAGACGTCGATCGTGCCGCTCGCGGACGACTTCTCGATCCGCGTCGAAGACTATCTCGACGACGCCGGCGGCGTACTGTTTCCGAATCCGAACGCGCCGACCGGGCGCGCACTGCCGCTCGCCGACGTCGAGCGGATCGCGGCCGCGAATCCGTCGTCGGTCGTCGTGGTCGACGAAGCCTATGTCGATTTTGGCGCGCAGTCCGCGATTACGCTGATCGACCGCTACCCGAACCTGCTCGTCGTACACACGACGTCGAAGGCGCGCTCGCTCGCGGGCATGCGCGTCGGCTTCGCGTTCGGCGATGCGGCGCTGATCGACGCGCTGAAACGCGTGAAGGACAGTTTCAACTCGTACCCGCTCGACCGGCTCGCGCAGGTCGCCGCGCAGGCCGCGTACGAAGACACCGATTATTTCACCGCAACCTGCCGGCGCGTGATCGACAGCCGGACGCGTCTCACGCATGCGCTCGACGCGCTCGGCTTCGACATCGTGCCGTCGGCCGCGAATTTCGTGTTCGCGCGCCATCCCGCGCACGACGCGGGTGCGATTGCGGCAAAGCTGAAGGAACGGGAAATTTTCGTGCGGCACTTCGGGCTGCCGCGGATCGACCAGCACCTGCGCATCACCGTCGGCACGGACGCCGAATGCGATGCGCTCGTCGCGGCGTTGCGCGAGCTGCTGGCCTGAAACGAAAGAACCGGCGCCAGGCGGCGCCGATCCGGACGCGCAACGTGCGCACCGAAGCACTCGAGCGCGCGCGTCACCGCTGGGTCACGACGCGTCGTCGCGCTTCCCGGCGGTCAATGCGTGATACTTCTCCATCAACTGCGCGTGCGATTCGTCATGCTGCGGATCGCGCGGAATGCATTCGACCGGACACACCTGCTGGCACTGCGGTTCGTCGAAATGGCCGACGCACTCGGTGCACTTGCTCGGGTCGATCACGTAGATGTCCGGGCCCATCGAAATCGCGCCGTTCGGGCACTCGGGCTCGCACACGTCGCAATTGATGCACTCGTCGGTAATCATCAAAGCCATACTGATCTCACTTCTTCAGGCCGGCGGCCGGCTTCTCGACGAAACCGGCCGGCGCCGCGTCACGCGGCAGGGCCTCCGATCGCGGCGACTTTCTCGGTCAGCCACTTCTCGACGGACGGGAACACGAACTTGCTGACATCGCCGCCCAGCTGCGCGATTTCGCGCACGATCGTCCCCGAGATGAACTGGTACTGGTCGGACGGCGTCATGAACATCGTCTCGACGTCGGGCAGCAGGTAGCGGTTCATCCCCGCCATCTGGAACTCATATTCGAAATCGGACACGGCGCGCAGGCCGCGCACGATCACGCGCGCATTGTTGGTGCGGACGAAATCCTTCAGGAGGCCGGTGAAACTCATCACCTTCACATTCGGATAATGGCCGAGCACCTCGTTCGCAATCGTCAGACGTTCTTCCAGCGAGAAGAACGGCTTTTTCGCGCGGCTGTCGGCAACACCGACCACCAGCGTATCAAAAATGCTCGACGCACGCCGCACGAGGTCTTCGTGCCCGCGCGTCAGCGGATCGAACGTACCGGGATACACGGCGACTACCATGTCGCTCCTCCTGTCATCACGCAAACGGGATGGCAGCCGTGCGATGCGCACGCCGCCGCCGAGATGGGCATGCGTCGCCTTTGCGGCGCGCCGCCTCGTATGGAACGCGCATTATTCATCATTTTCGCGCCGCAGCAAATGATAGTGAACCGCACCTGCCTTGCCGTGCTTCACGACCTCCCAGCCTGCGAGCGCGTCGTGCGCGGCCGGATCGAGCTCCGCCCCCGTTTCGACGTACAGCGCGCCGCCTGCCGCGACGAGCGGCGCCGACAGCGTGATCGCGCGCTCGAGCGCAGCGGAATCGCCGAACGGCGGATCGAGAAACACGACGTCGAACGCGCCCGGCGTGAGCCCGGCCGCGAGCCGCAGCGCATCGGCTTCGGCGACTTCGACCGCACGCGCGCCGAGCTTGTCCTTGATCGCACGCAATTGCTGCGCGGCGCGCGGATGGCGCTCGACCATCACGACGCTCGCCGCGCCGCGCGACGCGGCCTCGAAGCCGAGCGCGCCGGTACCCGCGAACAGGTCGAGGCAGCGCCGGCCCTCGAGATCCTGGCCGAGCCAGTTGAACAGCGTCTCGCGCACGCGATCGGGCGTCGGCCGCAGGCCGTCGAGATCGAGCACCGCGAGCGGCGTGCGTTTCCAGTCACCGCCGATGATGCGGATCGTGTGCGGCTTGCCGCGGCCAGAAGGGGCCGCCGGGCGGCCGGGAGAGGAACGGGACATACGGAATATCGACGACGGAGGGACCGGGCGCGCGCGAGGGCGCACCGCTAAACAGGCGCACGTTACCACAGCGGCGGCGCGCACTGACGCGAGCGCCACGCCGCACTGATAAAATGCACGGTTTCGGCCGCCGTGCGCCGCGCCCGCGCGAACGCAGGACGGCCCGTCCGGTGCCCCGCCGCTGGCGGCGGCCCGCCCTCTTCCCGACGTCAGACCATGTTCAGCTTCTTCAAACGATTCAAGAAAACGCAGGAGCCCGATCCGGCGGAATCGCGATCGGCCGACGCGCAGCAAACGGACGAGCCGTCCGATGCGCCCGCGGTCGAGGCCCCGCCTGCGGCCGACCAGCCGCAGGCGCCCGCGCAACCGGCCGCGCCGGCCGTCGTGGTGACGGTCACGCCGACCAACGACGGACGCGACGAAGTCGTCGAGACGGTCGAAATCGTCCCGCCGCCGCTGCAGGACGCCACCGCGAAGAAATCGTGGCTCGCGCGCCTGAAAACGGGGCTCGCCAAGACGGGTTCGAGCATCACCGGCGTGTTCGTCAACACGAAGATCGACGAGGATCTGTACGAGGAGCTCGAAACCGCGCTGCTGATGTCCGACGCGGGCGTCGACGCGACCGAGTACCTGCTCGGCGCGCTACGCGAAAAGGTGCGCACGGGCCGCCTGACCGACCCGCAGCAGGTGAAATCCGCGCTGCACGACCTGCTCGTCGAGCTGCTGACGCCGCTCGAGAAATCGCTGATGCTCGGCCGCGCACAGCCGCTCGTGATGATGATCACCGGCGTGAACGGTGCGGGCAAGACGACCAGCATCGGCAAGCTCGCGAAGCACCTGCAGAGCTTCGACCAGTCGGTGCTGCTGGCCGCGGGCGACACGTTCCGCGCGGCCGCGCGCGAACAGTTGGCGGTCTGGGGCGAGCGCAACAACGTGACGGTCGTGCAGCAGGAAAGCGGCGATCCGGCCGCGGTGATCTTCGACGCGGTCAGCGCCGCGCGCGCGCGCAAGATCGACGTGATGATGGCCGACACGGCCGGCCGCCTGCCGACGCAGCTCCACCTGATGGAAGAGCTGAAGAAGGTGAAGCGCGTGATCTCGAAGGCGCATGACGGCGCGCCGCACGAAGTGCTGCTGGTGATCGATGCGAACACCGGCCAGAACGCGCTCACCCAGGTCAAGGCATTCGACGACGCGCTCGGCCTCACCGGCCTCATCGTCACGAAGCTCGACGGCACCGCGAAGGGCGGGATTCTCGCCGCGATCGCGCGGCAGCGCCCGGTGCCGGTCTACTTCATCGGCGTCGGCGAGAAGGTCGAGGATCTGCAGCCGTTCAGCGCGGTCGAATTCGCGGACGCGCTGCTCGGCTGAACTTCGCCGGCACGCATCGCACAGGGCGCCTTCGGGCGCCCTTTTTCATGCGCACCCGGTCATGCATGGCCCGGGCGCGCCGCGCTCATTCGGCGTCGGGCTGCACGCCAGGCTCGGCGGCCTTGAACGCATCGAGCGTCGACGCATGGTCGACGATCCGCTGGATCGTCGGATAGCGCGTCGTGTCGATCGAGAAGCGGTTCGCGTTGAACACCTGCGGCACGAGGCACACGTCGGCAAGCGTCGGCGTGTCGCCGAAGCACAGCTTGCCGGTGCGTGGATCGCTCGCGAGACGCGTCTCGAGCGTTTCGAAGCCCGCCTCGATCCAGTGCCGGTACCACGCGTTCTTCGCCTCCTCGGGCACCTTCAGCGTGTGCTTCAGGTACTTCAGCACGCGCAGGTTATTGAGCGGATGGATTTCGCACGCGATCTGCAGCGCGACCGCACGCACATACGCGCGATCGACCGGCTGCTTCGGCAGCAGCGCCGGTTCCGGATGGGTTTCCTCGAGATATTCGATGATCGCGAGCGACTGCTGCAGCGTCGCGTCGCCGTCGATCAGCGTCGGCACGACCGCATCCGGATTCAGCGCGCGGTACGCGTCCTTCAGTTGCTCGCCGCCGTCGCGCAGCATGTGCACCGGGACATAGTCGAACGGCAGCTGCTTCAGGTTCAGGGCGATTCGCACGCGGTACGACGCGGAACTGCGGAAATAGCTGTAAAGCTTCATGGGATGTCTCTCGTAGTCGTATTCGGCCGGCGACGGCACGGGCGCGGCGCAGCCGGCGCGCACCGCCGGGAACCAGAGTGTAGCGCGCCGCGCCGTGCGGCCTCGCTTGCGACGGCCGCACCCGTGCGATACTCGGGGCATTCCTCACCGCTCACAGCGCGGCCCGATGCCGGCCCGCCCGCCCCACGCCCCGATGACCGCTTCCCACGATCCCGCCGCCGTTCCATTCCCTTGCGCCCGCTTCATCAAGGAAATCGGCCGCGGCCCGAACGGCGCGCGCGCACTGTCCGCCGAGGACACGTTCGAGCTCTATCGTGCGATGCTCGACGCGCGTGTGTCGGACGTCGAACTCGGCGCGATCCTGATCGCCTATCGGCTGAAGGGCGAATCCGCCGACGAACTGGCCGCGATGCTCGCTGCCGCGCAGGCGTCGTTCGAGCCGGTGCACGTGCAGGACGCCGCGTTCCGCCCCGTGTCGATCCCGAGCTACAACGGCGCGCGCAAGCAGCCGAACCTCGTGCCGCTGCTCGCGCTGCTGCTCGCGCGCGAAGGCGTGCCGGTGCTCGTGCATGGCGTCGAGCAGGATCCGGGCCGCGTGACGAGCGCCGAGATCTTCTCGGCGCTGTCACTCGCGCCGTCGACGTCGCACGATGCAATCGAGGACACGCTTGCCGAGCGCCGCGTCGCGTTCGCGTCGATCGAGGTGCTGGCGCCGCGCATTGCACGCCTGCTGTCGATGCGCAGCGTGCTCGGCGTGCGCAACTCGACGCACACGCTCGTGAAGATCCTGCAGCCGTTCGCGCCGGCCGGCCTGCGGCTCGTCAACTACACCCACCCGCCGTACCGCGACAGCCTGGCTCAATTGTTCCGCGACCATCCGGACGCCGCGCTCGGCGGCGCGCTGCTGGCACGCGGCACCGAGGGCGAAGCCGTTGCCGATACGCGGCGCCAGGTGCAGGTCGACTGGCTGCACGACGGCGTTTGCGACACGCTGATCGAGGCCGAGCGCTCGTCGACCGATGCGCCCCCCGTCGCCCTGCCCGAATCGCGCGATGCGGCCACGACGGCCGCGTGGACGGACGCCGTGTTGCGCGGCGAAGTCCCGGCGCCCGACACGGTCACCCGGCAGGTCGCGACGATCGTGCAGATCGCCCGCATCGCGCGCTGACGGCACGCTCGCGAACCGGCTCCGCTTGCAGGGCATTTGACACGGGGGCGCATACTGGCATAGAGTTGCCGTCATGCGTTCCTATCCGAACACCCTCCGAATTACCTCCGGCCGCCTAGCGCGGCTGCTATCGCTACGACTAGCCTAAGGCTTTCGTAGCGCCGTGTGCTGTCCGCACGGTCCCTCCCAGCAGTTCCTCGCAGTACCCCTCTCGTAGTTTTTACAACCCGAAGTCGTCAGCATTCGTCCGTCTATCCGTCGGCCGACTCGCGAAGATCATCCGCATCCGCAGCGCGTTCACGTGCCGCGGAGCGAGGCAGCGCCAACCGTCGCCCATGCCGCCCGTCTTCGCTCGCGACTTGAGACCCGAGGTCCAGAAGATGCAGCGCAATCCGCAAGACAAGTACCGTCCGTTCGAGCCCGTCCGCCTCAATGGCCGCAAATGGCCGTCGCGCACCATCGAGCGCGCGCCCGTCTGGATGAGCACCGACCTGCGCGACGGCAACCAGTCGCTGATCGAGCCGATGAGCATCGAGCAGAAGCTCGAGTTCTTCGAGATGCTGGTTGCGATCGGGTTCAAGGAGATCGAAGTCGGTTTTCCGTCGGCGTCGCAGACCGACTTCGATTTCGTCCGCAAGCTGATCGACGACAAGCGGATTCCCGACGACGTGACGATCGAAGTGCTCGTGCAGGCGCGCGAAGACCTGATCGCCCGCACGTTCGACGCGCTCGAAGGCGTGCCGCGCGCGATCGTGCACCTGTACAACGCGGTCTGCCCGTCGTTCCGCCGCATCGTGTTCGGGATGTCGAAAGCCGATGTGAAGGCGCTCGCGATCGACGGCACGCGCATCATCAAGGAACACGCCGCCGCGCGCCCCGACACGCAGTGGACCTTCCAGTACTCGCCGGAAACCTTCAGCATGACCGAGTTGACGTTCGCGCGCGAGATCTGCGACGCGGTCGCGCAGACCTGGCGGCCGACCCGCGATCACAAGATGATCGTCAACCTGCCGGCCACCGTCGAAGCCGCGAGCCCGAACGTGTTCGCCGACCAGATCGAGTGGATGGACCGCAACCTCGCGTATCGCGACAGCATCGTGCTGTCCGTGCATCCGCACAACGATCGCGGTACCGCGGTCGCAGCGGCCGAGCTTGCACTGCTCGCGGGCGCCGACCGCATCGAGGGCTGCCTGTTCGGCAATGGCGAACGCACCGGCAACGTCGATCTCGTCACGCTCGCGCTGAGTCTCTACACGCAGGGTATCGATCCGGGCCTCGATTTCTCCGACATCGACGCGGTGCGCCGGGTCGTCGAACGCTGCAACCAGATTCCCGTGCATCCGCGCCATCCGTACGCGGGCGACCTCGTGTTCACCGCGTTCTCGGGCTCGCACCAGGACGCGATCCGCAAGGGCTTCGCGCAGCAGCGCCCCGACGCGGCCTGGGAAGTGCCGTACCTGCCGATCGACCCGGCCGACCTCGGCCGCAGCTATGACGCGGTGATCCGCGTGAACAGCCAGTCCGGCAAAGGCGGCGCGACGTTCCTGCTCGAACGCGGGATGGGCTTCACGCCGACGCGCCGCGTGCAGATCGAATTCAGCCACGCGGTGCAGACGCTCGCCGACACGTCCGGCGAGGAAGTGACGGGCGACGCGATCTGTGCGCTGTTCGCGCGCGAATTCTTCGACACCGACGGGCCGGCCGCGCGCCACGGCAACGGCGCGCGCTGGCAGAACCGCGAGATCGCGACGGCGCCCGCGGCGGATACACCGCCCGACGATGCCGTGCGACAGTTGGCCGCGGCATTCGCGGCGGCCGCCGGCGCGGCGATCGACATCGCGTCGTGCGAACACGCGCGCACGACGGATGGGCGGATCGCGGTATCGGTCGGCTGCCGGGTCGGCAATGCGCCGCTGCGGCACGGCGTCGGCCTGCACGCGGATGCGGCGAGCGCCGCGCTCGATGCAGTCGTCAGCGCGATCAACCGCTCGGCCTGGCACTGCGCGGATCACCGCGCGGCGGCCTGAGCGCCGGGTTCCGTTTCAGGGTTCAACCGTCAGCGAGCGGGGCGTGACCGCCCGTGCGCCGCGCGATCCGCGCCGCACGAGGCAGCAAAAAGCGGCCCAGAAGGCCGCTTCGGTCGGGACATGGAAACGAGCGCCACGCGCGCTCATGTCTCGGTCGCGCACCGCGTCGCCTGCCACGCGAACAGGCTCCAGCGGCCCTGTTCGTGGGTGTGGACGGAGGTATAGGCAATCGGGAAGACCAGGCCGCCGTTGTTCGTTTCCATCTCGATCAACGCGCGGCCGGTGACGATGCAGGTTTCATCGCCGACGGGCAGCACGTCCTGCGACTGGATTTCGATCTGGCGATAGCGGCGGCGGCCGGCGACGATGGCGTCGATGAACTGCTGCTTGGTTTCGCGTTTGCCGTTGGTGTGCACGAAGAACACCTTGTCCGACAAAAGCGCGTCGAGCGCCTCGCCGTCCCCGTCCACCATCGCCCGGAACCGATCGCGCTCGAGCGCGCGGATCGCATCGACCACCTTCGCCATCGCCTGACTCCTCGGCAACGCGCACGCCGTGCGCGGGCATGCGGATCAGAAGTTGTACTGCAAGTAGAACTGGTGGAAATTTATACCAGGATTCGGCTCTTTGATACCCGCGTTAGACACATGTTCAAAACGGTAGCCGACCTGATACTGTTGCCGTTGGCCGAACTGCACGCCCACCCCCGCCGTCGGCGCGAACTGGAACGCGGTCCCCATCGAGAAATGATCCGAGATCGTCGGGTGCGTCAGCAGCCTGACGCCGCCGCCGGCCTCGATGAACGGGCGAATCTCCCCGGCGCTCTTGATGAAGCGGAACATCGGCGTCACGCCGAATTCGCCAATGCTGCCGTGGACGTTGCCGCCCGTGTGCCAGTAGCCGGCGTGTCCTTCCACGACGAACGCGAAGTGCCAGCCGCCGATTTCCCACCAGTTCCAGCCCGGATCCCACACCACGCCGAGATCGGCCTTGTCGACACCGTGGCGATCCGAAAAACCGCCGCCCGCCTGAATCCCCCATCGATCCGCGCATGCCGCGCCTGATCCGCCGAGAAGGGACGCCGCCAGCATCGCGTGCAGCGCAAGCCGGCTGCGGGGCCAGCGATTCTTCTTATTGTTCATCTGACACTCCAACTTTGTGGGTTGAATGGAGCCTGCCGCTCTGGCCGGCTCAAGCGAACTGAATGGTATGGTAAAGGACTTTCCGGATCGGCATCACAAAGCGAAATGGCTTCCTTCCAAAACGACAAAAATTGAAATCGTCTACTGATAACCATCAGAAACAACGGCTTACGGAACTTCGCTTCGCCGCCTCGGTCGCAGAATAGACTATCGATTCGACTTTCTTGATAGAAAAACGGGAACTCCGATGCCCACGCTTGCTCTAAGGAATTAGCACTCATCTTGCGGGAGTGCTAAGATGGCCCACGGAATCTCATTCGAGACCGGGGGTTTGTCCCTGATTCCAAAGGAGTTTTTTAGTGAGCAACGCCCTGACCCTCCCGAACACCCTGAGCCCCACGCCGGCCAAGGCCGAATCGGCAGGCTCGCTGGCGCTCGCAGCCCAATCGATGTTGCCCGGCCAGCTCGGCAACATCGACGCGTATATCCAGGCCGTCAATCGTATTCCGCTGCTGACGGCCGAAGAGGAACGCCAGTACGCAACCGAATTCCGTGAAGGCAACAATCTCGACTCGGCACGCCGCCTCGTGCTGTCGCACCTGCGGCTCGTCGTGTCGATCGCGCGCAACTACCTCGGCTACGGCCTGCCGCACGGCGACCTGATCCAGGAAGGCAACATCGGCCTGATGAAGGCCGTGAAGCGCTTCGATCCGGCTCAGAACGTGCGTCTCGTGTCGTACGCGATCCACTGGATCAAGGCCGAGATCCACGAGTACATCCTGCGTAACTGGCGCATGGTGAAAGTCGCGACGACGAAGGCGCAGCGCAAGCTGTTCTTCAACCTGCGCAGCCACAAGAAGAGCATGCAGGCGATGACGCCCGAGGAAATCGACGGCCTCGCGCAAGAGCTCAACGTCAAGCGCGAAGACGTGACCGAAATGGAAACGCGCCTGTCGGGCGGCGACATCGCGCTCGAAGGGCAGGTCGAAGACGGCGAGGAGTCGTACGCGCCGATCGCCTACCTAGCCGACTCGCACAACGAACCGACCGCCGTGCTCGCCGCGCGTCAGCGTGACACGCTGCAGACGGACGGCATCGCGCAGGCACTCGACGCACTCGACGCGCGCAGCCGCCGCATCATCGAGGCGCGCTGGCTGCACGTCGACGACGACGGCTCGGGCGGCTCGACGCTGCACGATCTCGCCGCCGAGTTCGGTGTGTCGGCGGAACGCATCCGCCAGATCGAAGCGAGCGCCATGAAAAAGATGCGCACCGCCCTCGCCGAATACGCGTAAATCGCTGCGATTTAGAGCGCTTCATCAAAAACCGCTGCCCGACCGGCAGCGGTTTTTTTTCGCCCGTCTTTTCTCCTGCTTTTCATTCGCTTCTCCGCCCGCTTCATCACTCGTTTCCGCGCCGATTAATTGACCTGATTCGTCAGGCAATAGGCCGTTTGCAGGCCCCTTCCGCATAACCTTGATCTGCCTCAAGTTTCGGCCCGTGTTTCGCGACGGTCTGCCGCAGCGCAGCACTCGGAATCGGAAAGCCGTCCTTTTAAAATTGGCATGTCAGGCGCAAAAGGATTAAAACAGCTTCACGGCCGTCATAAATCCGACGTAAAGTCGCCCCAAATTCGACGTAAATCGATTCAGGATAATCGCCTTGATCTCGATCAATAAAGAGCCCGCGCCGCCTCCCCCGCGGCCGGCCGGCACGATCGGCTGGCGCGCGCGCATCGCCGCGTGGGCTCGCGGCCCCACCCTCGCCCGCGACATCACCCTGGTGCTGATCGTCAAGCTGATCCTCCTGATGTCGCTCAAATACGCATTCTTCAATCATCCGCAGGCCGAGCACATGGCGCTTGCGCCTGCCGTCGTCGCCGAGAAACTGCTCTCGGTACCGGCGCCAGCACCCACCGAGGGAGACCACCATGATAAGTAGTGAAGTCGTCGATCTGTCGCGTCTGCAGTTCGGCATCACGGCGCTCTACCACTTCCTGTTCGTGCCGCTGACGCTCGGCCTGTCCTGGCTGCTCGTCATCATGGAAGCTGTTTACGTGATGACCGGCAAACAGGTCTACAAGGACATGACCCAGTTCTGGGGCAAGCTGTTCGGCATCAACTTCGCGATGGGCGTGACCACCGGCATCACGCTCGAATTCCAGTTCGGCACGAACTGGTCGTACTACTCGCACTATGTCGGCGACATCTTCGGCGTACCGCTCGCGGTCGAAGGCCTGATGGCGTTCTTCCTCGAATCGACGTTCGTCGGCCTGTTCTTCTTCGGCTGGAACCGCCTGTCGAAGGTCAAGCACCTGATGGTCACGTTCCTGGTCGCGCTCGGCTCGAACCTGTCCGCGCTGTGGATCCTCGTCGCGAACGGCTGGATGAACAACCCGGTCGGCGCCGAGTTCAACTATCAGACGATGCGCATGGAGTTGACGAACCTGTTCGACGTGCTGTTCAACCCGGTCGCGCAGGTGAAATTCGTGCACACGGTGTCGGCCGGCTACGTGACGGCTGCGATGTTCGTGCTCGGCATCTCGTCGTGGTACCTGCTGAAAAAGCGCGACACCGATTTCGCGCTGCGCTCGTTCGCGGTCGCGGCCGGCTTCGGCCTCGCGTCGACGCTTTGCGTGATCGTGCTCGGCGACGAGTCGGGCTACACGACCGGCGAAGTGCAGAAGATGAAGCTCGCCGCGATCGAGTCCGAATGGGAAACGCAGCCGGCGCCCGCCTCGTTCACGCTGATCGGCCTTCCGAACCAGGAAGCGCAGCGTACCGACTACGCGATCAGGATTCCGTACGCGCTCGGCCTGATCGCGACGCGCTCGGTCGACGAACCCGTGGTCGGCCTGCGCGAACTCGCGAAGCACAGCGAGGAGCACATCCAGAGCGGGATGATCGCGTACGGCGCGCTGCAGAAGATGAAGGAAGGCGACGCGAGCGCGGCCACGCGCGAACTGTTCGACCAGCACAAGCAGTATCTCGGCTACGGGCTGATGCTCAAGCAGTTCACGCCGAATGTGGTCGATGCGACGCCCGAGCAGATCAAGGCCGCCGCCATGAAGACGATCCCGCCGGTCGCGCCCGTGTTCTTCTCGTTCCGGATCATGGTGTTCCTCGGTTTCCTGTTCCTCGCGACCTTCGTCGCCGCGTTCTGGTTCTGCGCGCGCCGCCAGTTGCTGCAGGACAACCGCCGCTGGTTCCTGCGCTATGCGGTGTGGGCGATTCCGCTGCCGTGGCTCGCCGCGGAATTCGGCTGGGTCGTGGCCGAGCTCGGCCGCCAGCCCTGGACGATCGCGGGCATCCTGCCGACGCATCTGTCCGCGTCGAGCCTGACGCCCACGGACCTGTACCTGAGCCTCGCCGGTTTCATCGCGTTCTACACGGTGCTGTTCGTCATCGAGATCAAACTGATGTTCAAGTACGCGCGCCTCGGCCCGTCGTCGCTGCATACCGGCCGTTATCACCACGAAATCGCGGCCGCCAGCGAGCGCGCCCCGGCGTGAGCACGCACTTGAAACGGAACAAGGAATCGCTATGGACTATGCAACTCTCAAGCTGATCTGGTGGCTGCTCGTCGGCGTGCTGCTGATCGGTTTCGCCGTCACCGACGGCTTCGACATGGGCGCGACCGCGCTGCTGCCGTTCCTCGGCAAGACCGACGAGGAACGCCGCATCATCGTCAACACCGTCGGCGCGACGTGGGAAGGCAACCAGGTGTGGCTGATCACGGCCGGCGGCGCGATGTTCGCGGCCTGGCCGCTCGTCTACGCGGCGTCGTTCTCCGGCTTCTACTTCGCGATGCTGCTCGTGCTGTTCGCGCTGTTCTTCCGGCCGGTGGGCTTCGACTACCGCAGCAAGCGGCCGGACCCGCGCTGGCGCGCGGGCTGGGACTGGGGCCTGTTCGTCGGCGGCTTCGTGCCGGCGCTCGTGTTCGGCGTCGCGTTCGGCAACCTGCTGCAAGGCGTGCCGTTCAAGTTCGACAGCGACCTGCGCGTGACCTACTACGGCGGCTTCTGGGCGCTGCTGAACCCGTTCGCGCTGCTGTGCGGGCTCGTCAGCCTCACGATGCTCGTCGCGCACGGCGCGGCCTTCATCAAGATGAAGACGGAAGGCGTGATCGCACGTCGCGCATCGGTCGCATTGCGGGCGGCGTCGTTCCTCGCGGTCGTGCTGTTCGTACTGGCCGGCGTGCTGGTCGCGTCGACTATCGGCGGCTTCCACATCACGCACGCCGCGCCGACCGATACGGTCGCGAACCCGCTGCTCAAGGACGTCGCTGCCGGCTCGGGCCTGTGGCTCGCGAACTACGGCGAGTATCCGTGGATGATCGCGGCGCCCGTCGTCGGGATCGCGGGCGGCCTGTTCGCACTGCTGCTCGCCGGCTCGAAGCAGGAAAAGACGGCGTTCTTCTGCACGGGCCTGATGATCGTCGGCGTGATCCTGACCGCCGGCTTCTCGATGTTCCCGTTCATCATGCCGTCGTCGCTCGACCCGCGCAGCAGCCTGACCGTGTGGGATTCGACGTCGAGCCACATGACGCTGCAGGTGATGCTGTTCGCGGTGATCGTGTTCCTGCCGCTCATCCTGCTCTACACGAGCTGGGTGTATCGCGTGATGCGCGGCAAGGTCACGCGCGAAGTGCTCGAAGAGAACAAGCATTCGATGTATTGATGCTTTGAACCGGGCCGGGGGCGCGCACGCGCCCTCTCCCACCGTTTCGCAAGGAGTCGGATCATGTGGTATTTCAGCTGGATTCTCGGTATCGGCGTCGCGCTGTCGTTCGGCATCGTCAATGCGATGTGGCTCGAAGCGCGGCAGAAGACGCAGGAAGCACGCGTTCGCCGCGACTGACGCGTATGCGGCCGATCGCGCCGCCGCCGTCCCGAAGGAACCTCGCCTCGCGCGAGGTTTTTTTTCGTCCCGGCCGGACAGGCCCAGCGTGCCGATGCCAATTTAGCGCCAGATTGATACCACTTGAATACCAATAAAAGGTTTCATAAGATCTTTGGACACGGCCGCAGACAGGCCGAATCCATCTGGTGGGGGAGACATGCGAAACCCGTATGTGGCGCGCGCATGCGCGCTGTCTCGTCGTCGATTCGTCCGCGTGGATCGCGTGCGCGCCTTTGCCATCGGGCGCGCCGCCGCGGCAGCACCCGCCGCTGCCGCGCGCCGCCGATGAAGACGCGTACCCGCCCGCGCCGATCCGACCGGCACGCCTGCCCGCCACCCGTTCCGTAACGCACGCGCCCGCGTGCCGACTGCGCGCGGAGCAGCCGCATCGCCCGCGCACCCTGTTGTCCCCGCAGCTCCGTTGAAAGACCCGCTTGCAGCGACGTCATCCCGTGACGCCGCCACGCCCCCTTTTTTTCTCAGGAGTCCGCATGAACCGAACCTTGTCCACCCTGTTTGCCGGCCTGCTGGTCGCGACACTGTCGCCGGTCGCGCTCGGCGCGCTGCCCGCGTCGAGCGCCGTGGTCGCGGCGACCGGCGCCGTACGGCCCCCCGTGCCGCCGGCCGATCTCGCGGCGCGGCTGTCGAACGGCCTCGCGCTGCGCGTCGCCGTCGACAACAATCACGCGGCCGCGGCCGGCGTGCCGTGCGCCGATCTCGGCGCCGACGGCGCGGCCTGCGCGACGGGCCGCCTGATCCTGCAGAACCGCGGCCACCAGGCGATCGCCGACGGCGGCTGGAAGCTCTACCTGCACAGCATCCGCCGCCTGCTGCGGATCGACCGTCCCGGCTTCGCGCTGCGACGGCTCACCGGCGACCTGTACGAGCTGACGCCGCAGCCAGGCTCGGTGCGCCTTGCACCGGGCGAGCGCATCGAGCTGCCGTTCGTCGCCGAATACTGGCTGCTGCGCTACAGCGACGTGATTCCGCGCCCGTACGTGGTCGTCGATGGCGCGCCGCCCGCCGTGCTCCGCTACGACGACACCGACGACGAGCTGCGCTACGTCGAATCGCTGCCGGCCGACGCGCAGAACAACTCGACCGGCAATGCGCCGCCCGTGGCCGCGCGGCCCGATGCGAGCCGCGCGCTGCCGAGCGTGAAGCGCGAGCAGCCGCTGCCCGGCACGCTCGACCTGCGCGGCGTCGAGCTCGCGCTACCCGATCTACCGGACGCACAGGTCGCGGCGCTGCGCGAACGCGCGACGACACTCGGGCTCGACGGCGCGCGCGTGCCGGTGCGTGGCGCCGTCGCGCCGCGCCGGCTGCCGGCCGACATCGCGACGCCGGGCGGCTATCGGCTCGCAATCGGGCCGCGCGGCGTGCTGATCGAAGGCTACGATCGCGCCGGCCTCTACTACGGCGTGCAGACGCTCTACTCGCTCGCACCCGCCGGCGGCGGCCCGATCCCGGCGATGCGGGTCGAGGATGCGCCGCGCTTCACGCATCGCGGAATGCACGTCGATCTCGCGCGCAACTTCAAGCACCCGGCCACGCTGCGCCGCCTGATCGACCAGATGAGCGCGTACAAGCTCAATCGCCTGCACCTGCATCTGTCCGACGACGAAGGCTGGCGCATCGAGATTCCCGGCCTGCCCGAACTGACCGAGATCGGGGGACGCCGCTGCCACGACCCGAGCGAGACGCGCTGCCTGCTGCCGCAGCTCGGCTCCGGCCCGGACAACCGCTCGGGCGGCGGCTACCTGACGCGTGACGACTACGTGTCGCTGGTGCGCTACGCGGCCGCGCATTTCGTCGAGATCGTCCCCGAGATCGACATGCCCGCGCATGCGCGCGCGGCCGTCGTGACGATGGAGGCACGTTACAAGCGGCTGCATGCAGCCGGCCGCGAGCAGGAAGCGAACGCATACCGGTTGCTCGATCCGCAGGACACCTCGAACCTGACGACGGTGCAGTTCTACGACCGGCGCAGCGACCTGAACCCCTGCGTGCCGGGCGCGCTCAATTTCGCATCGAAGGTGATCCGCGAGATCGCCGCGATGCATGCCGACGCGCAGGCGCCGCTGCACATCTGGCACTACGGCGGCGACGAGGCGAAGAACATCTTCCTCGGCGCGGGCTTCCAGCCGCTGAACGGCACCGATCCGAACAAGGGGCGCATCGATCTCGCCGCGCAGGACAAGCCGTGGGCGCGTTCGCCCGCGTGCACGGCGCTGCTCCAGCGCGGCGAGATCAAGTCGATCGACGAGTTGCCGACGCGTTTCGCGCAACAGGTGAGCGCGGCGGTCAACGCGAACGGGATCGACACGATGGCCGCGTGGCAGGACGGCATCAAGCATGCCAACGGGCCGCAGGACTTCGGCACGCGCCACGTGATGGTGTCGCTGTGGGACACGATCTTCTGGGGCGCGTCGGATAGCGCACGCGACCTGAGCGGCAAGGGCTACCTGACGGTGCTGGCACTGCCCGACTACCTGTACTTCGACTTCCCGTACACGCTCAACCCGCGCGAGCGCGGCTACTACTGGGGCTCGCACGCGACGGACGAGTACAAGGTGTTCTCGCTCGCGCCCGAGAACCTGCCGCAGAACGCCGAAGTCATGGGCGACCGTGACGGCAACGCGTTCGAGGTCACGGGCACGGGCCCCGCGCCACGCATCGAGGGCATGCAGGGGCAGGCGTGGGGCGAGGTGATGCGCAACGACACCTTCCTCGAGTACATGGCCTATCCGAGGCTGCTCGCGCTGGCCGAGCGCGCCTGGCACCGGGCCGACTGGGAGCTGCCGTATGCGGCCGGCGTGCGCTTCAAGCGCGGCGACACGCATCACGTCGACATCGCCGCGCTGCAGCGCGACTGGGCCGGCTTCGCGACGCTGCTCGTGCAACGCGAATTGCCGAAGCTCGACCGGGCCGGCGTCGGCTACCGGAAGCCGACCTTCACGCTGACGAATCCGTGATCCACTGAGCGACCAGGCGATGCGCGATGCTGGCGGGCACATCGCACCTTCATTCGCACCAAGGAAAAACGGCTTGCGACGCATCGCAAGCCGTTTTCGTTTCTGCCGACCGGCGCGAACCCGCAGCGCGAATCCTGCCGGCCTTATTGCGTCATGCCGGCTGCGCAGCCGCCCCTCCGCCCGACGGCGGCAGGCGCGCGCCGAGCTGTTCGGCATAGCGTGCCGCCGCGTTGCCGCAGACGATGTGGAACGTGTCGAGCGACACCCACGCGACGTCGAGCGCACCGAGACGATCGCGATCGACCGCCGACGGATCGCGCACGACCACACGCAGGCGCGTGGTCGCGACCGCATCGAGCGACGCGACGTTGGTCGCGCCGCCGAACACCGCGAGCCAGCGCGTCGGCTCCGGATCGAGCGGGCCGGCGGCCGCGCCGGTGACGGGCTGCGCCGCGGCAGCCGTCGCCGTCGATGCCGCGCCCGCCGCGCCGCTGCCGATGGCGGCACGCATCTCGTCGGCGATGATGTCGGCCTCGGGCCCGATGATCACCTGCACGCTGTTGCCGCCGCGCTTGAGCACGCCGCGCGCGCCGATCGACTTCAGTTCCGGCTCCGAGACCTTCTCCGGATCGACGACGGTCAGGCGCAGGCGCGTCGTGCAGGCGTCGACGACCGACAGGTTGCCCGCCCCGCCGAGCGCGGCGATGTAGCGCTGCGCGCGCGGCGCGGCGCCGGCAGCCGGTGCGACGAAGCCGCCCGATGCGTACGATTCGACTGCCGAATCGGCCGATGCCGGCTCACGGCCCGGCGTGGCCATGTTGAACTTGCGGATGAAGAAGCGGAACAGTCCGTAGTACGCAGCGCCGTACGCGATGCCGAGCGGGATCGCGATCCAGCCCTTCGTCGACAGCCCGTAGTTCAGCACGTAGTCGATCGCGCCGGCCGAGAACGTGAAGCCGAGCTTTACGCCGAGGATCTGGCAGATCGCGAGCGACAGCCCCGTCAGCACCGCGTGGATCACGTACAGCACCGGTGCGAGGAACATGAAGCTGAATTCGATCGGCTCGGTCACGCCGGTCAGGAACGACGTGAGCGCCATCGAGAACAGCAGGCCGCCGACCATCGCGCGGCGTTCCTTCGGCGCTTCGTGCAGCATCGCCAGGCACGCGGCCGGCAGGCCGAACATCATGATCGGGAAGAAGCCGGCCATGAAGGTGCCCGCGGTCGGGTCGCCCGCGAAGAAGCGGTGCAGGTCGCCGTGCACGATCTCGCCGCCGGCGGGCGGCGTGAAGTTGCCGAACACGAACCATGCGAGCGAGTTGATGATGTGGTGCAGGCCCGTGACGAGCAGCAGGCGGTTCAAGAAGCCGAACACGAACGCACCGATCGCGCCCGCCGTCGTCAGCCACTGGCCGGCCGCGTCGATCGCATGCTGGACCGGCTGCCATACATACCCGAACACGATGCCGAGCACCACGCAGGCCAGCCCCGTGATGATCGGCACGAACCGTTTCCCGCCGAAGAACGCGAGGTAGTCCGGCAGCTTGATGTCCTTGTAGCGGTTGTACAGCAGGCCCGCCACGACACCCGCGATGATCCCGGACAGCACGCCCATGTTCAGCTTGGGATCGATGTCCTTCATGATCGCGGTTTCGATCAGGTAGCCGATCGCGCCCGCGAGCGCCGCCACGCCGTTGTTGTCCTTCGCGAAACCGACCGCCACGCCGATCGCGAACAGCAGCGGCAGGTTGTCGAAGATCGCGCCGCCGGCGTCGGCGATCATCTTGATGTTGAACACGTCAGGCTGACCGAGTCGCAGCAGGATGCCGGCAACCGGCAATACCGCGATCGGCAGCATCAGCGCCCGGCCCAGGCCCTGTATTTTCAGAAACGGATTCCCGTTCATTCAGTCCTCCAATCCTTGTCTCGTCGTTAAGCGTCGTTGACCTAATTGCTTTCGTAGTAAAACGGGTCGCGAGCCTGCCCTCGACGTTCAGTCGAGCGGCCAGACCTCGCGGCTTGCTGCCCTTACCGCCTGCGCCGAATCGAGTGCGAGCAGATCCTGCGCGCGCTGACGGCACAACTGGTAATCGAGACGGCGCACCCGCGCCTTGATGCCCGGCACCGACACCGGGTCGACCGACAGTTCGGTCACGCCGAGGCCGACCAGGATCGGCACCGCGAGCGGATCGCCGCCGAGCGCGCCGCACACGCCAACCCACTTGCCGTGCTTCGCGGCGCCGCGCACCGCGATGTCGATCAGGCGCAGCACGGCCGGATGCAGGCCGTCGGATTGCGCGGCCAGGTCGGCCTGGCAGCGGTCCATCGCGAGCGTGTACTGCGTCAGGTCGTTGGTGCCGATCGACAGGAAATCCGCGTGCTGCGCGAGCTGGTCGGCCAGCAGCGCGGCCGACGGCACCTCGATCATCACGCCGACCTCGATCGGCTCGGTGCGGCCCTGTGCGCGCGCGAACTCGTCGATACGCTTTCTCAGCCGCACGATCTCGCCCGCGTCGGTGACCATCGGCAACAGGATGCGCACCGCGCCGAACGGCTTCACCGCGAGCAGGCCCTGCAACTGATCGTCGAGCAGGTCGGGGCGCACCTGCGCGAGGCGGATGCCGCGCAGGCCGAGCGCCGGGTTCGGTTCGGGCGGCAGCGTCAGGTAGTCGACCTCCTTGTCGGCGCCGACGTCGAGCGTGCGGATGATCGCCGTGCGGCCCTGCAATGCGTCGACGATCGACTGGTAGCTCTGCTGGTGTTCGACGACCGTCGGCGCGGCCTGGCGATGGATGAACATCAGTTCGGTGCGCAGCAGGCCGACCGCGTCCGCGCCGTTGTCGATCGCGGTGTTCGCGTCGTCGAGCGTCGCGATGTTCGCGGCGACCTCGATCGCACGGCCATCGACGGTCGAGGCGGCAACACCCGCCAGTTGCCGGTTCGCCTCGCGCACACCGTCCAGGCGCTGGCGCTCGTGCCGCGCGCGCTCGACGTCGAGTGCGGTCGGCGCGTGCTCGAGCCGGCCCGCGCTTGCATCGACGACGACCTGCGTGCCGTCCGGAATCGCGTACAGTGCATCACCGACCGCGACCAGCGCCGGAATGCCGAGCTGCCGCGCGATGATCGCCGCATGCGACGTCGCGCCGCCGCGCGCCATCACGAGCGCGGTCACGCGCTGGCGATCGAGCGACGACAGGTCGGACGGCGTGAATTCCTCGGCCGCGAGCACGGCCTCGTCCGGCAGCGCACGCGCGGCGCCGTTCGTATGACCGAGCGCGCGCAGCACGCGCTTCTCGATGTCGCGCAGGTCGGCCGCGCGTTCGGCGAGCAGCGCATCGTCGAGCTTCGACAGCGTGTCGATCTGCGTGCGGATCGTCGCGCGCCATGCGAAGCCCGCGCTTTTGCCGAGGCTGATCAGGTCGCGCGCCGCGTCGATCAGCGTCGGATCCTCGAGCAGCACGCGGTGCACCGCGAAGATGCCCGCTTCGCCGACCGCGCCGCGCGCCGATGCGTTGCGCACCGTTTCGTCGAGTTCCGCATCGACGGACTTCAGCGCCTGGTCGAGCTGACGGCTTTCCGTGGCCGGCGTGCCGGCAGCCTGCTCGGGCGGCACGATTTCCGCATCGTCGAGACGCACCAGCGTGCCGACCGCGATACCGGGCGCCGCGCACACACCCGCGAGCGTGTTCGGGTCGATCGGCGCGCCGACGTTGCGCGCGACCGTCTGCGGCGCGGGCGACCTCAGCCGCGCCGGTTTTTCCTCGACTTCACCGTGCGCTTCGCGCAACAGCTCGTGCTCGACCGCATCGACAGCCTGCTGCGCGTGCGCGCCACGGCCGACCAGTTCGACCGTCGCGCCTTCCCCGGCGCCGAGGCCGAGCAGGCCGACGACGCTCGCGATCGATGCCTTGCGGCCGTCGAACAGCACGTCGACGGTCGCGTCGAACCCGCGCACGGCTTCACGTGCACGTGCGGCCGGCCGCGCATGCAGGCCGCCCGGCTGCGCCAGCACGATTTCGCGGCGCACTTCGTTCCCCGCCGCCGCGCTGGTTTGCGCTGCCTGCGCGGCCGCTTCGCCCTTGCCGCGCAACGCCAGCAACGGCGTCTCGCCGGCCGTCGCGAAACCGCTGGCGCGCTCGACGACCTCGAACGCATCCGAGTTCGCGATCGCGATCACCGACACGAGCGAATGCGCGCTGCGCGCCACCGCGTCCTGGTCGAACTCGATCAGCAGCGTGCCCGCCTCGACACGCGCGCCGGCCTCGACGTGCGCGATGAAGCCCTGCCCGTTCAGTTCAACGGTATCGATGCCGATGTGCAGCAGCACTTCCGCGCCTTGCGGCGTCGTGATCGTCACGGCATGGCCCGTGCGGGCGAGATGCGACACGACACCCGCGCACGGTGCGACGAGCTGGCCCGCGAGCGGGTCGATGCCGATGCCGTCGCCGAACATCCCGCCGGAGAACACCGGATCGGGCACGTCGGCCAGCGCGACGATCGGCCCCGTCAACGGGGCAAGCAGGACGATCTGATCGGGGGTGGGGCTCTTCAACTGGGACTCCTCGGCGCGTCTCATCGGCTGTCTCGGCTATCAGTGCGTTTCGGTGACTTTGTTCAGGTGGCGCGGCGTATCGGGATTGCGGCCGCGCGCGACGGCGAGATCCGCCGCCATCACGTAGAACGAAAGAATGGCGGCGATCGGGTCGAGCGCCGGATGGGCGGACTGCGCGAGCGGCAGCACCGTGCCCGATGTGCCGGGCGTGCCGGCGGGCGCCGCGAGCAGCACGGCGGCGCCGCGGGCGCGCATGTCTTCGGCGAGCTGCAGCAGGCCGGCCTGCTCGGGCCCCGGCGGCGCGAACACGAGCAGCGGATAGTCGCGGTCGATCAGCTCCATCGGGCCGTGACGGACTTCGGCGCTCGAGAAGGCCTCGGCCTGGATGCCGGACGTTTCCTTCAGCTTCAGCGCGGCTTCCTGCGCGATCGCGAGGCCCAGGCCGCGGCCGATCACGATCATCCGTTCGACGCCCGCCAGCGCGGCAACGGCCCGCGACCAGTCGAGCTGGCCGGCCTGCGCGAGCACGTCGGGCAGGCCGCGCAGCGCGGTCATCAGCGCGGCGTCGCGCTGCCAGTAGGCCACGATCTGCGCGGACAGCGACAGCATCGCGATATAGCTCTTGGTCGCGGCCACCGACAGTTCGGGGCCGGCGAGCAGCGGCAACTGGTGCTCGCATGCATCGGCAAGCGGCGACGGCAACACGTTCACGGCGGCGACGGTGCGCGCACCGGCTTCGCGCAGCGCGGCCATCGTGTTGACGAGATCGGGGCTCTTGCCCGACTGGGAGAACGCGATCGCGAGCTGGTCCTGCACCTTCAGCGGCGCCTGCTGCAGCGTCGCGACCGACATCGGCAGCGACGCGACCGGCACGCCGAGGCGGCTCATCGTCAGGCTCGCGAAATAGTTCGCGGCGTGATCCGAGCTGCCGCGCGCGACCGTCAGCGCGACGGCCGGCGGGTGATCGAGCAATTGGCCGGCGAGCGCTTCGACGCGCGTGGTGTCGGCGATCTGCGCGGCGACGACCTGGGCGGACTCGCGCGCTTCCTTAAGCATATTCGACAATCGATTCTCCTTCGACGTAAGTCGCGGTGAGGTTCAGGTCGCGATCGAACACCGCGAGGTCGGCCCATGCGCCGCGCTCGAGGCGGCCGCGATCGGTGACGCCGAGGTAGTCGGCCGCATAGCGCGACATCCGGTTCGACACGTCGGCGATCGGCAGGCCGAGCGACACGAGGTTGCGCAGCGCCTGATCCATCGTCAGCGTGCTGCCGGCGAGCGTGCCGTCGGCCAGCCGCACGCCGCCGAGGCACTTCGTCACGTGCTGGCTGCCGAGCCGGTATTCGCCGTCGGGCATCCCGGTGGCGGACGTGCTGTCGGTCACGACGTACAGGCGCGGGATCGCGCGCAGCGCAGCACGAATCGCGCCCGGGTGGACGTGCAGCAGGTCTGGGATGATTTCCGCGTATTCGGCATGCGCAAGCGCCGCGCCTACCAGGCCCGGGTTGCGGTGATGCAGCGGCGACATCGCGTTGAACAGGTGCGTGAAGCCGCACGCGCCGTGCTTGAGCGCGGCCACCGCGTCGTCGTAGGTCGCGAGCGAATGGCCGAGCTGCACGCGCACGCCGCGCGCGGCCATCTCGCCGATGATCTCGATGTGGCCGGCGATTTCCGGTGCGAGCGTGACGACGCGAATCGGCGCGATCGACAGGTACTTCAGCACTTCGTCGAGCACGGCCGACACGGCCGCGTCGGGTTGCGCGCCGAGCTTGCCGGGGTTGATGTACGGCCCTTCGAGGTGCACGCCGAGCACGCGCGCGCCGCCCGGCGTGCGGGTGCGTGCAACGCTGCCGAGATTGCCGACGACTTTCATCAGTTCGTCGCGCGGCGCGGTCATCGTCGTCGCGAGCAGGCTCGTCGTGCCGAATTGCGCGTGCGTGCGGGCGATCGTCTCGATCGCGTCGCCGCCTTCCATCACGTCGGCGCCGCCGCCGCCGTGCACGTGCAGGTCGATGAAGCCGGGCAGGATGTAAGGCGCGTCGTTCTTCGCGGGATCGACGGGCTTGCCGTCGAGGGTCGTGATGCGGCCGTTCTCGCTATCGAGCGAACCGTGAATCCAGCCGTCGGGGGTAAGGATGTTTCCAGTCAGCATGACGTTCTCTTGATGATCTGGTGACGCGAGCATCCGCGTCGTGATTTGCAAATCCGTGTCGTTGCTTCACGCGGGTCGCGCGCGGGCAGTCTCGCGCGTCAGCGTTTCAGTTCGGCGACGAAGTCGTAGTAATCGTCGCGGCAATACGTTTCACTCACTTCGATCGCGCGCTGGTCGGCGCCGTAGCCGACCCGCGTGATCACCAGCAGCGCCGAACCCGGCTTCACCGCCATCCATTTCGCGATCGCGTGGGTCGCGTTCGCCGCGCGAAAGTGCTGCAGCGCGCGCACGACGGTCATCCCGCGCGCTTCGAGGTATTCGTACAGCGACGCGCCGAGCACCTGCGGATCGGGCACCACCGCGGCCGGCAGCGTCGAGTGCTCGACGGCCATCACGATGCCGTCCGCACGGCGCAGCCGTTCGAGTCGCGCCACCGTCGCGCCGGGCGCGAGGCCGAGACGCGTGATCTCGTCGCGGTTTGCGGCGCGCAGCGTGCGCGACAGCCACACCGAATCGGGCACGAAGCCGCGCTGCCGCATCTTCGCGGTGAAGCCGACGAGACGCGACAGCGGATCGGCAACGCGCGGCGTGATGAAGCTGCCTGCCCCGCGCGCCCGCTTGATCAGCCCCTGCTCGACCAGCAGCGCGAGTGCGCGACGGGCCGTGATCCGCGACACACCGACCGACACCGACAGCAGCCGCTCCGACGGTAGCGCCTCACCGGCCTGCCATGCGCCGGCGTGGATCGCACTCGCCAGGTTGCGGGCGAGCTGCAGATAAAGCGGCGTGTCGCTGAGGGGATCGGGCGCCAGTTCGGACCAGCCGGTTTCCATGTGCCTCCGGGTGTCGGACGACGACCTCGGGCCGTCGAAAGTGAGGGCATTATATAACCACCATAATACCAGTCAACGAACTGGTATTAGCGGTGCAGAAATCGCCGAAAGCCTTGCCAGGCAAGCGGTTTAGTTCCAACAAACCCTTTGTTTACAACAAAGTATCGGATAGGGATTTACCCGGATTGGTATGCAAGGGGACAGTTCCAGTACGCGTCTCGGCCAGGTTTTGGGCGCGAATATGAGACCTGAATAGAACCAGTTGAGCCGACTGGTATGCACGGATGGCGGCAGGCGCGCCGCGACCGCCACGGTGCGTCAGTGGAATTCGCGGCTCGCTGTGCGCAGGCCGCCGAGCAGCGGCGTCAGATCCTCGAAGTGTTGCGCGACGAGGTGCCTCACGTCGCTCACGACCTGCCACACGCCGGACGCCGCGAGCAGCCGCGAATCGAGGGTTTCGCGGCGCTGCCGCGCGAGCAGTTCGGGCCGGACGATCAGGTTCACGCAGCCGGTTTCGTCCTCGAGCGTCATGAACATCACGCCTTTCGCGGTGCCCGGCATCTGCCGTGCAGTCACGAGCCCGCACGCGCGCGCGAGCCGGCCGTCGGGGCGGTCATGCAATTCGGCCGCGGACGACAGCCGCCGCGCGCGCAGCTCGGGCCGCAGCAGCGCGACGGGGTGGCGGTTCAGCGTGAGGCCGGTGGTGTGATAGTCGGCGAGGATGTCGTCGGCTTCCGACGGCGCACCGAATGCGGGCTTCTCCACTTCGTCGATCGGCGCGGCGGCGAGCAGGTCGCGCTCGGGGGCTGCTGCGACCGCTTGCCACAATGCGTCGCGGCGATGGCCGGCGAGCGTCGCAAGCGCGTTCGCGGCGGCGAGCGCTTCGAGGTCGCGGCATTCGAGCTGCGCGCGGCGCGCGAGGGTGTCGACACTGTCGAACGGGCCGGCTGCGCGTGCCGCTTCGATGCGGCGCGCGGCGGCTTCGCCGAGACCGCGCACAAGAGACAGGCCGAGCCGCACGGCGGGTTGGCCGTGCGGAGGCGGCTGGTCGGGCAGCGCTTCCAGCGACGCTTCCCAGTTGCTTTGCGTCACGTCGATCGGCAGCACCTGCACGCCGTGCCGCTTCGCGTCCTGCACGAGTTGCGACGGCGGGTAGAAACCCATCGGCTGGCTGTTCAGCAATGCGGCGAGGAAGATCGCCGGTTCGTGGCATTTGAGCCAGCTGCTGGCGTACGCGAGTTTCGCGAAGCTTGCCGCGTGGCTTTCGGGGAATCCGTAATCGCCGAAGCCCTTGATCTGTTCGAAGATCTGTTCGGCGAAGTCGGGTGGATAGTCGCGCTCGCGCATCCCGTCGACGATCTTGCGGTGATATTTCTCGAGATTGCCCTTGCGCTTCCACGCGGCCATCGCGCGGCGCAGCTCGTCGGCCTCGCCGGGCGTGAAGCCTGCCGCGATCATCGCGATCTGCATCACCTGCTCCTGGAAGATCGGCACGCCGTACGTACGTTCGAGCGCGGGCTTCAATTCCTCTTTCGGATAACTGACCTTTTCGATTCCCTGGCGCCGTTTCAGATAGGGGTGCACTGCCCCGCCCTGGATCGGCCCCGGCCGCACGATCGCCACCTCGATCACCAGATCGTAGTAAGTCTTCGGGCGCAGGCGCGGCAGCATCGACATCTGCGCGCGCGATTCGATCTGGAACACGCCGACTGTGTCGGCACGACAGATCATGTCGTAGGTCGCCTTGTCATCCTGTGGAATGTGCTTCAGCGTGAACGGCTCGCCGCCCGGTTTCGGCGGCCCGCGCCATGCGGTGCGCATGTCGAACGCGCGATGCAGCGCCGACAGCATGCCGAGCGCGAGCACGTCGACCTTCATCAGCTTGAGCGATTCGAGATCGTCTTTATCCCACTGGATCACGCGCCGCCCGTCCATTGCGGCGTTCTCGACGGGCACGAGCCGCGTGAGCTTGCCGCGGCTGATCACGAAACCGCCCGAGTGCTGCGACAAGTGGCGCGGAAAGTTGAGCAGTCGCCCCGACAATTCGGCCCATGCGCGAATCATCGGCGTCGCCGGGTCGAGCCCGGTCGTCGCGAATTGCTGCAGCAGGTCACGGCTGCCGTCGAACCAGCGGTGCCCTTTCGCGACGCGATCGATCAGCATCGGATCGACACCGAGCGCCTTGCCGGTTTCGCGCAGCACGCCGCGCGGACGATAGGTCGAAACGGCCGCCGCGAGTGCCGCGCGATCCTTGCCGTATTTCTTGTAGATATGCTGAATCACTTCCTCCCGGCGCTGATGCTCGAAGTCGACGTCGATGTCGGGCGGCTCGCCACGCTCCTCGCTGATGAAACGCTCGAACAGCATCGTGCTCTGATCGGGGTCGACCTCGGTGATACCGAGGCAATAGCAGACAACCGAGTTTGCCGCCGAGCCCCGGCCCTGGCACAGGATGTTCTGGCTGCGCGCGTATTTGACGATGTCGTAGACGGTCAGGAAGAACGGTTCGTAGCTCAGCTTCGCGATCAGGTCGAGTTCATACCGGATCTGCTTCGCCACTTTCTCCGGAATGCCGTTCGGATAACGCTCGGCCGCGCCTGCCCGGGTTTCCTGTTCCAGATAGCTCGTCGGCGTGAGCCCCTTCGGCACGATCTCGTCGGGATATTCGTAGCGCAGCGAATCGAGTTCGAAATGACAAGCATCGAGAATCGCGCACGTCTGCGCGATCTCCTCCGGCGAGTACAGTTGCCCGATTCGCTGTCGCGAGCGCAGATGCTGTTCCGCATTCGGCGCAAGCGCATACCCGCACTCGGAAACCGGCATGCCGACGCGGATTGCCGTCATCACGTCCTGCAGTTCCTTGCACGAGCGCCGGTGCATCGTCACGTCACCCAGCGCGACGATGCGCACGCCACGTCGTTCGCCGGCCGCACGAATCTCCTCGCGCTGCGCACCGTCCAGCGCGCGCTGCAACTGCACGAGCCCGAGCCGCGCACGTTCGCCGAACGTCGCGCGAAACCACGCGACCTGCGCATCGAGTACATCGGCACGCACCGGATACGTGGGCACGAGAATCGCGAAGCAGTCGGGCACGCCGCGCAAGTGGGCAAACTCGGCAGGCGGTGCCGACAGCATCCGCGACGTCAGCGTGTAAGTGCCCTTCGGCGACGCCATTCGCCGCCACGAAATCAGCTCGGACAGGTTGCCGTAGCCCTCGCGGTTCTGCGCCAGCAACACGAGCCCGAACGCGCCGGGGCCCGGATCGTGGCCAGGCGCGACTTCATCCGGCGTGACTTCGAAATACGAACCGATGACGAGCGGCAGCCCTTTCGCCTTCGCGGCGACATGCATGCGCGGCGCGCCTGCGAGCGAACATTCGTCGGTGATCGCGATCCCGCGATAGCCGAGTTCGGACGCACGCTCGACCAGTTCCTCCGCATGCGACGCGCCATGCAGGAACGAAAAGTTCGAGCGGCAAAACAACTCCGCGTAATCGGGCAGCCAGCTGAATTCCGCAACCATCGCCGCTCACCCGAACAGGCCGTGCAGGAACCAGCGCGGCTCGGACTCGCTCCTCGCCCGTTCCTTGAATACCCAGTAGCACGCACCGGCCTCGTCCTGCGCGACGCAGTAATCGCGTGCAGCAAGCTGACCATCGAACCACCCTGCCTCGATCCGCTCCACCGACGACATCATCCTGAGCGGCGTATGAAATACCGGCCGCTCCCCGCGCATCAGCAACGGCAGCGGCTCGGCCAGCAGCCACGCGGGACGCGGCGGCACGGCCGGCGGGCCAGCGGCCGGCTTGCCGGCCGGCGCATCCAGCGGCAGCCAGCGGTTCGCGGCCTCGGGCCGGTAATCGGCAACCGGCGCCGCGCGCAGCACGTTCTCCGCGCCGAGCCGCGCGACCAGCAGCTCGAACAGCCGCGCGCGCGTCTCGCGCGTGCCGCCCGGCTCGGGGAAAAGATCGTCGGCCGGCGGCGCGACCGATTCGACGCGCGTGGCCTTCAGGCGCACCGCGATCACCGCGGCCGGCAACTCGACGCGCGCGAGCCGCTCGCCGAGCAGCCGCATGAAATGCGCCTCGTCGCGCACGGGTGCGGCGAACGCGAGTTCGAGCGGCGTCGGCGGCACGGCCTGGCGGCCGCGCTCGTGCTCGAGATCGAACGTCATCGCGGCCAGCGACAGTTGCCGCGCGGCCAGCCAGCCGCAGAGCTGCACGACGAGCCGCCGCGCGGCGAACAGCACGGCTTCCGCGTATTCGACGCGCTCCGGCAATTCGAGCCGCACGTCGAACACGGGCGGCACCGCCATCCACGCCAGCGGCTCGACCGCATCGCCGTACGCGCGATCGAGCGACGCCAGCAGCGCGGGACCGCAGCGGCGCTGCAGCCCCGCGCGCGGCAGGCGGCGCAGATCGGCGAGCGTGCGGCAACCGAGACCGTCGAACCAGCCTGCATACGGACGCGCATCGGGCAACAGCACGCACGGCAGCCCATCGAGCGCGCGAACCAGCGACGCAGGGGCGGCCACCCGGCGCCGGATCCGCGCGCGGGCCGAGACACGCGCGAGCAGCCACGCACCGCGCCCGGTCGGCGCGGCGGACAGGCGCGCCGCATAACCGAGCGCCGCGAGCGTCGCACGCACCTGGCTGCACAGCGACGGCAAGCCGCCGAACAGGCGCAGGCTCGGGCCGACGTCGACAATCAGCGTGGCCTCGTCGTCGAGCGCGACGCACGGCGAGAAGCGCAGCAATGCGAGCGCGACCGCGCGCAGCGCATCGGCCTCGCGCGCGGGATCGCGTTCGACGAGTTGCGTGTCGGGCGCGAGCGTCAGCACGCCGCCGCGCTTCATGCCCGCGCGTACGCCTTGCCGGCGCGCGGCTGCATCGGCGATCAGCACGACGCCTTGCTCGAGCACCGCGCAGCCGGCGCCGCCGGCCGCTGCGTCAGACGGCGGCGGGGCGCACACGTCGAGCGGCAGGCGCGGCAGATGGATGCCGAGCAAGACGCGCATAGCGGCTCTCCACGATGGGCGACGGCAGGTCGAGCACGAGCGGCTCGCCGCGCGCCGGCCCGCGACGCTTGACGATATCGAGCGACACGCCGCCCGGCACGGGATACAGCGCGACGCGCAGCACGGCCGGCGACGGCTGCCGCGCGGCGGACAGCGGGCGCAACATCACGAACAGCGTGTCGCCCGTGCGCGCGGCCGCGAGATGCAGGCGCCGCAGCGCATCGGGCCGCGGGTCCTGCCAGAGCAGCAGCGCGCCGCAACAGCCGGTCTTGAGCGCCTGTTCGGCGGCCCACAACGCATCCGTGCGGCTGCCGGCGCGCAGCCACAACAACGCGTCGGCCGGCACGCCGAGACTGGCGAGCGCGATCGCATGCGGCGATTGCGGCGGCGCGACGAGCGCGAGCGGACGCCGGGCGCTGACGGTGCGTGCGAGCGCGGGCGCGAGCAGCCGCATCTCGCCGCAACCCGGCTGCGCGGCCAGCAGTTCGACGAGCCCGCCGACCGGCCAGCCGCCGCCCGGCAGCTCGGCGGACAGCGGCGCAAAGCCCGTGTCGATCGTGCGCGGACCGCCGCGCGCGAGCTGCGAGCCACGCCAGAGCGATGGATGAAGGGATTCGGGAGAAATGGAGGATGCGAGCATGACGCCACCCACAACTGTATGGATATACAGTATATGGCAATGCGCTCGCATCGCACAGCGCCGGTGCGAAACCGGTTTTTGTCAGAGGAAAAACGGGGAGAAAGCCGGCGCGCCCGTCATGTTACGGTGCGCCGGATCGGGCGTGGCCGGATCGTGCCGCCCGAACGCCCGCCACAACCATCCGGCCCGATGCGACGCACGCGCGCCGAATCGCCCGGCCGGATCGGCATGCCACGCCTCACGCAAACCGGCACGGTGCGGCATCCCGCACCGCGCCGGCCCGCCTGCCGCCCGTCAGCCGAGCAGCAACGCGTCGTCGTCGAGCTGCTCGTGACGCACCTTCTCGAACATCTGCAGCAGGTCCGGCACGTCGAGCCCCTTGCGCGCGTCGCCCGACACGTCGAGCACGACCTGCCCCTGGTGCAGCATCACCGTGCGGTCGCCGTAGTCGAGCGCCTGCCGCATGCTGTGCGTGACCATCATCGTCGTCAGCTTGCTCTCGGCGACGATGCGCGCGGTCAGTTCCAGCACGAATGCGGCCGTCTTCGGATCGAGCGCGGCGGTGTGCTCGTCGAGCAGCAGGATCCGCGACGGCCGCAGCGACGCCATCAACAGGCTCACCGCCTGCCGCTGGCCGCCCGACAGCAGCCCGATCCGGTCGGTCAGCCGGTTCTCGAGGCCGAGGTTCAGGAGCCGCAGCTTGTCGCGGAACAGCTCGCGCGACGGCCGGTCGAGCGCGGCCCGGAAGCCGCGCCGCGCACCACGCGCCATCGCGAGCGCCATGTTCTCCTCGATCGTCAGCGCCTCGCAGGTGCCGGCCATCGGATCCTGGAACACGCGCGCGACGAGGTGCGCGCGATCCCACGCGGCCTTGCGCGTGACGTCCGTGCCGTCGATCGAGATGCGTCCCGCATCGACGGCCTGGTCGCCGCTGACCGCATTGAGGAAGGTCGACTTGCCGGCGCCGTTCGAGCCGATCACCGCGACGAACTGGCCGTCGGGGATCTCGAGCGACAGCCCGCGCAGCGCACGCGTCTCGATCGGCGTGCCGGGATTGAACGTGAGTGTCAGGTCTTGTGCGGACAGCATGTCAGGCCCCTCCGTTCTTGCGCGCGAACAGCTTCTTGCGCGTCGCCGGCAGCACCAGCGCGATCGTGACGAGCGCGGCCGTCACGAGGTTCAGGTCCTGCGCCTTCAGCCCGATGAATTCGCTGTTGAGCGCAAGCGCGATGAAGAAGCGGTAGACGATCGCGCCGAGCACGACGGCAAGCGTCGTCAGCACGAGCCGGCGCGCCGGCAGCAGCGTTTCGCCGATGATCACCGCGGCCAGCCCGATCACGATCGTGCCGATCCCCATCGAGATGTCCGCGCCGCCCTGCGTCTGCGCGAACAACGCGCCTGCGAGCGCGACGAGCGCGTTCGACAGCGCCATCCCGGCGAGCGTCGCGCGGCCGGTCGCGATACCTTGCGCACGCGCCATCCGCGGGTTCGCGCCGGTCGCGCGCATCGCGAGGCCGAGCTGCGACGAGAAGAACCAGTCGAGGCCGAGCTTCGCGACCACGACGACGATCGCGAGCAGCGCCGGGCGCAGCACGTAGTCGGGCATCCAGTCGGGCTGCAGCACGGTGAAGAGGGTCGGCTCGGTGATGAGCGGCACGTTCGGCCGGCCCATGATCCGCAGGTTCACCGAATACAGCGCGATCATCATCAGGATACTGGCGAGCAGATCCATGATCTTCAGGCGCACGTTGAGCCACCCGGTGACGAAGCCGGCCGCCGCGCCCGCGACGATCGCGATGCAGGTGGAACTGAACGGGTCGTGGCCGGCCGAGATCAGCGTCGCGGCGACGGCGCCGCCGAGTGGAAAGCTGCCGTCGACGGTGAGGTCGGGGAAGTTGAGGATGCGAAACGAGATCAGCACCCCGAGGGCGACGAGACTGAAGATCAGGCCGATCTCCAGCGCGCCCAGAAACGAGAACAGAGACATGATGGGGAAATCCTGTTGCTTCCCGGCCGGACGTGTACGGCCGGGCGAAGCGAACGGGCGGCCCCGGGTGGGAGCCGCCCGTCCGGCGGTGTCGTTCAGGCCCGGATCGGGCCCGCAAGCGCGGCGCTCGGGCCGCGGCTTACTTGATGACCGTCTTCGCGTCCTTGAGCAGATCCGGCGACAGCGTCACGCCCTGCTTCGCGGCCGCGCCCGTGTTCGCGAACAGCTCGAGGTTGCTGCTCGTTTCCGACGCGATCGCGCCCGGCTTCTCGCCCTTCAGGATGCGCGCGACGACCTTGCCCGTCTGGCGGCCGAGGTCGCCGTAGTTGATGCCGAGCGCCGCGATGCCGCCGCGCTTCACGCTGTCGGTGTCGCCGGCGACGAGCGGGATCTTCGCTTCGTTCGCGACCTTCACGAGCGCTTCGTACGCGGACACGACGTTGTTGTCGGTGTTCGTATAGATCACGTCGACCTTGCCGATCAGGCTCTTCGCGGCCGGGCCGATGTCGACGGTACGCGGTGCGGCCGCTTCCTTGAGCGTCATCCCCTGCTTCGCGAGGATCTCCTTGAGCGCCTTCACGACGACGACCGAGTTTGCCTCGCCCGGGTTGTAGACCATGCCGACCGTCTTCGCATTCGGCACGACGCGCTTGATCAGCGCGACCTGGCGATCGAGCGGCAGCTTGTCGGACACGCCCGTCACGTTGGTACCCGACGGGCCCCAGCCCTTCACGAGCTGCGCGGCGACCGGATCGGTCACGCCCGAATAGACGACCGGTACGCTCTTCGTCGATGCAACCACCGCCTGCGCGGCCGGCGTCGCGATCGCGACGATCACGTCGGGCCGGTCACCGACGAACTTGCGCGCAATCTGCGCGGCCGTGCCCGTGTTGCCCTGCGCGCTCTGGTATTCCCACTTGAGCTTGTCGTCGCCGTACCCTTGCGCCTTCAGTTCGGCGCGCACGCCGTCGCGGATCGCGTCGAGCGCCGGGTGATCGACGATCGACAGCACCTTGACGGTCTGTGCGTGCGCGGCGCCTGCCAGCGCGAGTGCGGCCACGCCGGCCGTGATCGAACGGATCGCGAAAGTCTTGAAACGCTTCATGGATGTGTCTCCCCCGTATTGTGTCGGTTCTGGATGATGGATTCCCGCCGCCGTCAGGCGGGCGCCGCCATGCGTGCGACGCGTCGGCGAGCGGCCCGCGCACGCTCCGGGAAAGCGTGCAGCGGCGAACGCACGAGGATACCATTTCCGCAGACCACCGCCTGACTCCGCGCTTTCGCATCACACCCCGAATCGCAGCGCCCGCCGACGCCCGCGAACGCGCGCGAAGCCCGGCCGGCGGCGGTTCCCGCCGGCTCCAACGCAACGGGTCAGCCGCGCTTGCGGCTTTACGTTATGCTGTCGGCCGACCCAATCCACGCCTTCGGAGGGCACATGAAACGGGGGATCCGAGCCATCGCATTCGCGGCGCTCGCGCTGGCGCTGCCGAGCGCGGCGTTCGCGCTGACCGACGGCTATGCGCAATACGACGACTGCATGCTCGGCGCGCTGCGCGACAGCCGCAACGGCGCGGCGGCGCAACTGATCCAGCGCTCGTGCGACGCGCTGTATCGCAACAACGCGATGCTGCTGCCGCGCGAACGGCGCTTTCATGAGTGTGTCGTGCAGTCGCTGCCAGGCGTGCGCGACAATTACGCGATCCAGCAGATCATGTCGATCTGCTCGCGGCGCGGCGAGATGTGAGCCGGCCGCGGAACGCGACACCTCCTGCGGCCGTCGATCGGCCGCGCCAACGAAAAAAGGGCCTGCACGCGATGCAGGCCCTTTTCATTCAGCGGTTCGACCGGTATGCGGCGTTCAGAACGACGCGACCATCGAGCCCTTGAACTGCTTCTTGATGAATTCCCGCACTTCCGGCGACTGGTATGCCTTGACCAGCTTCTTCACCCACGGCTGATCCTTGTCCTTCGCGCGCACGGCGATCAGGTTCGCGTACGGGCTCGTCAGCGCTTCGAGCGCGATCGCGTCCTTGGTCGGCTGCAGGTTCGCGGCGAGCGCGTAGTTAGTGTTGATCACGGCCGCGTCGACGTCCGACAGCACGCGCGGCAGTTGCGCGGCGTCGAGTTCGGAGATCTTCAGTTTCTTCGGGTTGTCGGCGATGTCGAGCACCGTTGCGTTGTTGCCGCCCGTGCCGGCGCCCGCCTTCAGCTTGATCAGGCCTTGCGTCTGCAGCAGCAGCAGCGCGCGGTTCTCGTTCGACGGATCGTTCGGCACCGCGACCTTCGCGCCCTGCGGCAGGTCCTTCAGCGCCTTGAACTTCTTCGAGTACACGCCGATCGGCGAGATGTAGGTCAGGCCCGCGCTGACGATCTTGTAGCCGCGCTGCTTCACCTGGCTGTCGAGGTAGGGCTGGTGCTGGAAGCTGTTCGCGTCGAGGTCGCCCGAGTCGAGCGCCGCGTTCGGCTGCACGTAGTCGTTGAACTCGATGACCTTCACGTTCAGGCCTTCCTTCTCCTTCGCGACCTTCTGCACGAGTTGCCACACTTCCGAATCCGGGCCGGCGACCGTGCCGACCTTGATCACCTTGTCTTCGGCGTGCGCGCCTGCCGACAGCGTCAGTGCTGCACCGGTGGCCAGCGCGGAAAATACCTTCAGGAGACTGCGACGCTTCATCTGTTTCTCGCTTTCTTGCTTACTGGATTACTCGAAATAGGGCGCGATACGGGTATGCCCCGACTCGCAGGAAGGGGCAAATGGTGTCACAGGATCGGCGGGAAGTGAAATACATCCCGCTCATATGGGTATGCTCCGCAGCGGTGCTGGCAGCACCTGCGCGACTCGGCCGTTAGTTGCGTTTATGCAGGTCGCGCATCGGCCTCCTGTGCGTTACGCCACCGCCGCCTGATCTGCCTTCGTGGCGCCGAGTGCAGGCCCACCCACCTGCCCGCCGACCCGGAACGCGCCGACCGTGTCGCGCAGCCGTGCGGCCTGTTCCTGCAGCGACGCGGCGGCCGCGGCGGCCTCCTCGACGAGCGCCGCGTTCTGCTGCGTCACCTGATCCATCTGCGTGACCGCGCGCCCGACCTGCGTGATGCCGCTCGCCTGCTCCTCGGACGCCGCCGCGATCTCGCCCATGATGTCGGTCACGCGTGCGACGGCCTGCAGGATCTCGCCCATCGTCGTGCCGGCCTGGCCGACCAGCGCCGACCCGTTGCGCACGCGCTCGACCGAGTCGACGATCAGCTCGCGGATCTCCTTCGACGCCGTCGCGCTGCGCTGCGCGAGCGAACGCACTTCGCCCGCGACCACCGCGAAGCCGCGCCCCTGCTCGCCGGCGCGCGCGGCTTCGACCGCCGCGTTCAGCGCGAGGATGTTGGTCTGGAATGCGATGCCCTCGATCACGCCGATGATGTCGGCGATCTTGCGCGAGCTGTCGTCGATCTCGCCCATCGTGCCGATCACGCGGTTCACGACGTCGCTCCCGGTACGGGCGATCTCCGATGCGTTGTTCGCCAGCCCGCTCGCCTGCCGCGCATTGTCGGCGTTCTGCTTCACCGTCGCGGTCAGCTGCTCCATGCTCGCGGCGGTTTCTTCCAGCGACGCGGCCTGCTCCTCGGTGCGCTGCGACAGGTCGTCGTTGCCGGCCGAGATCTGGCGGCTCGCCGACGCGATCGCTCCGGCCGACTGGCGAATCCCGCCGATCGTCGCCTGCAGCCGTGCCTGCATGTCGTGCATCGCGGCCATCATGCTCGTGCGGTCGCCCGCCCGCACGGGCACCGGCTGCGTCAGGTCGCCCTGCGCGATACGCGCCGCGAGCGCGGCCGCTTCGTCGGGCTCGCCGCCGAGGCTGCCGCGCACGTTGCGGATGATCACCAGCATCGCCGCGCTGATCACGAAGCCGATCACGAACACGACCGCGAGGTGGCCGAGCAGTGTCCGGTAGTAAATGGTGTCGATGTCCTTCAGGAAGACGCCGCTCGAGATGTTCCAGTCCCACGGCGTGAAGCGCGTGACGTAGCTGATCTTCGGCACGGCGGTCTCGCTGTGCGGCAGGCGCCCGCGATACTCGGCGAAGCCGCTGCCGGTTTCCTTCGCGGCGTTCAGGATCGTGACGAACAGCGGCTTGCCGTCCGGGTCGAGATAGTCGCCGACCTGCGTGCCGACCAGCTTCGGCAGCGTCGGATGCATCAGCACGACCGGCTTCGAGTCCATCACGAACACGTAGCCCGAATCGCCGTAGCGCATCGCGGCCAGGCTCGCGAGCGCGTCGCGCTTCGCGTCGGCCTCCGGCAGCGTGCCGCTTTGTGCGAGTGCGTGATACGCCTTCACGATGCCGGCCGCCGAATCGACGAGATTCGCGATGCCGGCCTTGCGTTCGGCGAGCATCGTCGCGCGCGTCTCGTACGCGCTCCATGCGCCAACGCCCAGGAGACCGATCCATACCAGCGCAAGCGCGAGCCACAGCTTGCGGTTCAAACTCATTCTGCTCATCTGCGTGCCTTTGTCGATGTCGATGCGCACGCTGCGCGCGAACGGCCTGCCGCGCGCAAACGCTTGCCCATTCATTTACGGCACCGAGGCTTACAACTTGAATACGAACGGGCGCCACGCACCGGCGATCGACACGCCGCCCGCGCCCCTCCCCGCGACCACCGGCGCGACAGCCCGCATCCGCTGTGCTAAAAAGACCGGCCAGCCGGCACGCGAAGAGCCGGCACCATTCCGGGGCCATCCATGTACGTCATCGACATTCACTACACCGCATCGCTCGAGCGCATCGACGACGCGCTCGAACGCCATCGCGCATTCCTGCAGCCGCAGTTCGACAAGGGCATCTTCATCGCGGCCGGGCCGAAGGTGCCGCGCGAAGGCGGCGTGATCCTCGCGGCCCGCATCGATCGCGACGAACTGGACGCGATCCTGAAGACCGATCCGTTCGTCACCGAAGGGCTCGCCACGTATCGCGTGACGGAATTCCGGATCACGCGTGCCGCATCCGGCTTCAACGTACCGGCGCTGCCGTAACGCGACGCCTGCGCGATGCGCGCGCAGGCCGCCACGCCGCCCGACGCGCGGCGCATGCAATCAACGAGGGAAGCGGGAAAGCGTGACGGCGCGTGGCGGCCGTCACGTGATCGCCGGGCCGGGCGCCCGGCGGCGGCCGGTCAGTCGACCAGCAGCTTCAGGTCGTGGACCCACGGGCCGGGGCCCTGGCCGTCGCGCACGAACAGGCGCAGCTTGCCGTCGCGGTCGAACACGTAGCTCGCGGCGGTGTGATCCATCGTGTAGCTGCCGGGCGTCTTGCCGGGCACCTTCGCGTAGTACACGCGGAAATCCTTCGTGACCTTCTTCAGTGCCGCTTCGTCGGCCGGCCGCAGGCCGATGAACGACGGATCGAACGCGGGCACGTACTGGCCGAGCAGCGCCGGCGTGTCACGCTCCGGGTCGACGGTCACGAACAGCACCTGCACGCGCTTCGCGGCATCCGGCCCGAGCTGCTTCAACGCTTCGGACAGCTCGGCCATGGTCGTCGGGCACACATCCGGGCAGTGCGTATAGCCGAAGAACATCACGACCGCCCGGCCCTTGAAGTCGGCGAGCGTGCGCACCTTGCCGGTCGTATCGGGCAGCGAAAAGTCGCTGCCGAATTGCGTGTTGCCGGTGATGTCGAGATTCTGGAATTTCGGCGCGTTGTCGCATCCGGCGAGCAGCAGCGCTGCCGTGAATGCGCATGCGAACATCCAGCCTTGGCGCGCGCGGCGCCCGAACCGTGATTGGAGCATTGCGTTCAAACCGTGCGGTTACACGCCGAGCAGCGGGCGTGCATAGTGATCGACGAGCAGCGCGGCAAACAGCAGCGACAGGTAGACGATCGAGTAGCGAAAGGCCTTGCGGGCGAGTGCGTCCGAATAGTCGCGATGGATCTTCCACGCATACGCGAGGAACACCGCGCCGAGCAGCACCGCGCTCGTCAGGTAGACGGCTCCGCTCATCCCGGAGATGAACGGCATCAGCGTGACCGCGAACAGGATCACCGTGTACAGCAGGATGTGCAGCCGCGTGAACTTCTCGCCGTGCGTGACGGGCAGCATCGGCAGCCCCGCGTTCTCGTAATCCTTGCGGCGATAGAGCGCGAGCACCCAGAAATGCGGCGGCGTCCACACGAAGATGATCAGCACGAGGATCCACGCGTCGCCCGGCACCGCGCCGGTGACCGCGGCCCAGCCGAGCGCCGGCGGCATCGCCCCCGATGCACCGCCGATCACGATGTTCTGCGGCGTCATCGGCTTGAGCAGCAGCGTGTAGATCACCGCGTAGCCGACGAAGGTGGCGATCGTCAGCCACATCGTCAGCGGGTTCGTGAACGTATAGAGCGTCCATGCGCCGACGCTGCCGAGCACGGCCGAGAACAACAGGATCTGCGGGGTCGTGATCTCGCCGCGCGCGGACGGGCGCCACGCGGTGCGGCGCATCATCGCGTCGATCTTCTGTTCGACGAGGCAGTTGATCGCGAACGCGGCGCCGGCCAGCAGCCAGATGCCGACCGTACCGCCGATCAGCACGTGCCACGGCACCATGCCCGGCGTCGCGAGGAACATGCCGATCACCGCGCAGAACACCGCGAGCTGCGTGACACGCGGCTTCGTCAGCGCCATGTATTGCGAAAACCGGCTACCGGGCGATTGGGAGAGGGTGCTTTGCATGGGGGCGGTCACGCCGGGGCGGCGTCGCGCGCAGGCTGCGCGACACGGCCGGGGCGGCTTGAAAGGATGCGAAAGTTTAACATGACGACGAGCAGCAGCAGGATCGCGGCCCCGCCGTTGTGCGCGACGGCGACCGGCAGCGGCCACTGCAGCACGATGTTGGTCAGGCCCGTCACGAACTGCAGCAGGACGACCAGCAGCACGCCGTTCGCGGGCCGCCGCAGCGACTCGAAGCGACGCATCTTCAGCGAGAACGCGACCAGGTACGCGACCACGACGAACGCGAACGTGCGGTGCGTCCAGTGGATCGCGACCAGCGCGTCCTGCGTGATCGCCTCGCCGTCCTTCGTCATCCCGAGCGCGCGCCACAGGTGGAAGCCGTGCTCGAAGTCCATCGGCGGGATCCACTGGCCGTTGCAGGTCGGGAAGTCGGTGCACGCGAGCACCGCGTAGTTGGTGCTCACCCAGCCGCCGAGCGCGATCTGCACGACCAGCAGCACGAGCGCCGCGAGCGCGGCCGCGCGATAGCGGCCGGCTTCGGGGTCGTGCGACGGCAGCGGCGTCTGCCGCGCCGCGAGCCAGCCGAGCGTGCCGAGCAGCGTGAGGCCGAGCAGCAGGTGGATCGTGACGATCACCGGCTGCAGCTTCATCGTGACCGTCCACGCACCGAACGCGCCCTGCACGAGGATCAGCAGCAGCAGGCTCGTCGGCCACCACGGCGACACGTGCAGCGGGCGGCGGCGCAGCCGCGCGGCCCACGCGATCACGACCTGCGCGATGATCAGCACGCCGATCGCCATCGCGAAATAGCGGTGGATCATCTCGATCCACGCCTTCGACATGCTGACCGGGCCGGTCGGCATCGCCTGGTGCGCGGCCGTGATCGCGGCGTGCGCAATGAACGGCGACGACGTGCCGTAGCAGCCGGGCCAGTCCGGGCAGCCGAGCCCCGAATCGGTCAGCCGCGTGAAGCCGCCGAACATCACGAGGTCGAGCGTCAGGAAGGTGGTGATCCACACCAGCTTGCGAAACTTGTTGTCGTCGGCCTTCACCCACACGTACGACAGCGGCAGCAGCGCGATGCAGAAGCCGATCAGGCCGAGTTGCAGTAGATACGCCATCGGTTTATTGCCTCTCGTATTGCCTTAGCCGATGCTCGACCACTTCAGCAGCTTCGTCACGTCCGACTTGATCTTGCTGGGGTTCGGATCCTTCGGGAAGCGCATCATCAGGTTGCCGTTCGGATCGACCAGGTAGATGTGGTCGCTGTCCTTCGTGCCCGCGTCGGCCGGCAGCCACGCGGCCACCGCGGCCGGGTCGGCGACGAGACGGCGCGTATCCGGGTACGCATCCAGCACCTTCTGCGGCGTCGCGCCCGCATCGCTGCGCAGCCACACCATCGCGAGCCGGTGCCGCTCGCCCGCCTGCGTGACGCGGATCTGGCGCATGAAATAGAGCTTCTTCGCGCACGCTTCGTCGCACGCGCTGCTGTCGGTCATCACGAACAGCCACACGCCGCGCAGCGACGACAGCGGCACGGTCTTGCCGGTTTCGTCGGTCACCTGCAGATCCGCGGGGATCGGGCGCTGCGGCTCGATCAGCGTGCCGTAGTTGGTCGAGCCGCCCTTCGGCTTGATCACGTAATAGGTGAAGTACGACGCGATCATCGGTGCGGCGCACACGAGACCCAGCAGCACGAGCATCCAGCGGCCGCGCTTGCGGGCCGCAGGCGACGGCGCAGCGGCCGGACCCTGACGGGAAGATTGCATGGACAAATCAGACCTCTCGAAACGAACCCGCGGCGCCGGCGCCGCGTCCTGGCATGGCGCTCACGCGCCGGCCGACTTCTTCGCCGCACGCCGCGCGGCGTACAGCCCGAAGCCGAGCGCGGCCGCCGCCATCGCCCACCACTGAAACATGTAACCGTAATTGCGCTCGACGCCGGTCGTCGCCGCCGGCCAGTCGCGCACGAGCTTGTCGCCGTCATCGCTCGTCTGCTGGATCACGAACGGCTGCAGCGGCAGCCCCGTTTCCTTCGCATACGCGGCGACGTCCAGGTTCTGCCGGATTTTCTGGTGCGCCGCCGATCCGCCTTCGCCGAGCTCGAACGCCCGCGATGCGTCGGCGCGCGCAATGCCCACGATCTCGACGTCGCCCGCGGGCGTCGCGAACGGCTCGATCGCCGTGCGATCGGAGATATTGCGCGGCAGCCAGCCGCGGTTCACGAGCACGACGCCGCCGCCCGTGAGTTTAAACGGCATCACGACGTAAAAACCCGGCTGGTCGTTATACGGCCGATTGTCGAGGAACACGGCTTGCTCGGGCAGGAAACGGCCCGTCGCACGCACGCGATGGAACTCGATCGACGCGAGCGGCATCGGCTGCGCGCCGATGTCGACGGGCGCCGCCTGCTCGTAGCGCTCGATGCTCGCCTGCAGCGCTTCCTTCTGGTGCGCGCGGTCGCGCTGCCAGAAACCGAGACGGATCGTGACCGCGACGACGACGAGGATCAGCAGCGCGGGCAGCCAGCGAATCTTCATCATGCGGCCCGCCCGGCACCTGCCCGAAAGCGAAGTGCGATAATTATCCTCTTCCTTTCGAATTGCCGTCGTCCGGTTCGTGTCATGCACATACTCGTTCCCATCGCCTTCATCCTCATCATTGCCAGCATGGGCTCGGCGCTCTACTTCATGATGCACGACCGCGGCCACACGAAACGCATGGTCTGGTCGCTCGCCACCCGCGTCGGGCTGTCGGTGTCGCTGTTCCTGCTCATCCTGATCGCGAACTGGATGGGCTGGATCCATTCGACCGGCCTGCCGATCGGGCGTTGATCCGTTTGCCGCCGCAGCCGCTGTGACATTTCGCCGCACGGCCACGGCACCAAGCAAAAGCGCCGCCTGACTGAGTCGCGGCGGCGCCCGGGTGGTGAAGGCCGGCAGTCACGCTGCCCGGCCGACCCAATGAAAACGGCCCGCGCATTGCTGCGCGGGCCGTTGTTCCATTTACAGCCAGTAGACGACGACGTACAGGCCGAGCCAGACGACGTCGACGAAGTGCCAGTACCACGCGGCGCCTTCGAAGGCGAAGTGGTGATCGGGCTTGAAGTGGCCGCGGATCATCCGCACCAGCACCACCGCGAGCATCGTGCCGCCGAGGAACACGTGGAAGCCGTGGAAGCCCGTCAGCAGGAAGAACGTCGAACCGTACACGCCCGAGTTCAGCGTCAGGTTCAGTTCGTTGTACGCGTGGTAATACTCGAAGCCCTGCAGGAACAGGAAGCAGATACCGAACACGAGCGTCGCGGCCAGCCAGGCGATCGCCTTCTTGCGATGATCGTCACGCAGCGCGTGGTGCGAGATCGTCAGCGTCACGCCCGACGACAGCAGGAATGCGGTGTTCAGCGTCGGGATCGGCCACGGGCCCATCGTCTTGAAGTGACCGGCGAGCGCGGCGGGGCCTTCGTTCGGCCACACGGCGGAGAAATCCGGCCAGATCAGCTTGTAGTCGAGGCTGCCGAGCTGGTGCAGCGCGATTTCACGCGCATAGAACAGCGCGCCGAAGAATGCGCCGAAGAACATGACTTCCGAGAAGATGAACCAGCTCATGCTCCAGCGGTACGACTTGTCGACGTTCTTGCCGTAGTGACCGCCTTCCGATTCGGCGATCGCGTCGCCGAACCAGTGATACAGCGTGAAGAGCAACCAAAGCAGGCCGAGCAGCGCCGTAAACGGCGCCCAGTCGTGACCGTTGATCCACAGCGCTGTCGATCCGAGCATGACCAGCAGGCCGATGGCCGCGCTGATCGGATGCTGCGACGGATGCGGCACGAAATAGTACGGGGTCTGGTTTTGACCGCTCATGCTTGATTCTCCACTTCAGTCCAATTTGTGTACCGGAAACCGCTCCGGCTTTATTTCTTGCGCGGCGTGACCACCACCGCTCCTTCCTGCACGCGCCACCGTGGCGCCGCGCGCTGCATTCTTTCGTGGCCGCGGGCTTCAGCCCACGACGGCACGCACGATCAGGATCAGCACGCCGATGAACACACCGGCCGCCAGCAACGCGACGATCAGCACGTGCAGCGGATTCAGCTGCGTCGCATCGGCCTCCAGGTCGCGCCGCTTGCGCACCCCGAAGAACGACCACAGCACGGCCTTCAGCGCCTGGCCGAACGACCCGCCCCGCTTCTCCCCCGTCATCGCCCCGCCTCCGTCGTCATGCGTCCGGCTTCGCCGCGCCCTGCGCCGCGGTCTTGCCCGGCGCCGGCGCCGGCGTGTCCGGCGTATTCAGCTCGAAGAACGTGTACGACAGCGTGATCGTCTTCACGTCCTTCGGCAGTTTCGGATCGATCACGAACACCACCGGCATCTTGCGCGATTCGTTCGCGGCCAGCGTCTGCTGCGTAAAGCAAAAGCACTCGATCTTCTTGAAGAACTCCGTCGCCTGCTTCGGCGCGTAGCTCGGAATCGCCTGTGCAACGACCGGCCTGCCCTGCCCGTTCGTCACGTCGTACACGATCGTCGTCAGTTCGCCCGGATGCACGTCGAGACTGTTGTGCTCCGGCTTGAAACCGAGCGGGCCGCGCGCGTTCGCATCGAACTCGACCGACACCGTGCGGCTGGTGTCGACCTGCGAGTTCTTCGCCTCGCGCTCGCTGACATCGCGCTGCACCAGGTTGTTGATGCCGGTGATCTGGCAGATCGCCCGATACATCGGGATCAGCGCGAAGCCGAAACCGAACATCAGCCCGGCCACGACGAAGAGCTTCACCAGCATCGAACGATTGAACGCGCGATCGACGGCGCCCTCTTCCGGCTTCGACATACGACAACTTCCTCGCTACTGCGTCTGTTGCTGCATCAGTGAGTGGACAGCCACCACTGCTTGATCACGACACCCACAAAAAAAACGGCGGCGATGACGAGCAGGATGAGGCCGAGCCGCTTGTTGCCCGCGCGAATCTGCTCGGGCGTTCGTCTTTGTTGTGGATTCCGGGTCATCTGAAACTTCGCTGAAACCTCGATTCGGCGCCCGCCGCTGCCTGCCTGCGCGGCAGGCTGGCAGCGGCCAGGCGCACTGTGAAACTTACTCGACGTGCGGCGGTTGCTCGAACGTGTGGAAGGGAGCCGGGCTCGGCACCGTCCACTCGAGGCCCGTCGCGCCATCCCACGGCTTGTCCGACGCCTTTTCCAGCTCGCCGCCGCCACGGTAGGCCGGCAGCGCGACTGCGAACAGGAAGTACACCTGCGCGAGGCCGAAGCCGAATGCGCCGATCGTCGCAACCTGGTTGAAGTCCGTGAACTGCGCCGGGTAGTCCGCATAGCGGCGCGGCATGCCTGCGAGACCGACGAAGTGCATCGGGAAGAACGTCAGGTTGAAGAAGATCATCGACGCCCAGAAGTGGATCTTGCCGCGCGTCTCGTTGTACATCCAGCCCGTCCACTTCGGCGCCCAGTAGTACCAGCCCGAGAACAGCGCGAACAATGAGCCCGCCACCAGCACGTAGTGGAAGTGCGCCACCACGAAGTAGGTGCCGTGATACTGGATGTCGAGCGGCGCCATCGCGAGCATCAGGCCCGTCAGGCCGCCGAACGTGAACACGAACAGGAAGCCGATCGCGAACAGCATCGGGGTTTCGAACGTCATCGAGCCGCGCCACATCGTCGCGAGCCAGTTGAACACCTTCACGCCCGTCGGCACCGCGATAAGCATCGTCGCGTACATGAAGAACAGCTGGCCGGTCACCGGCATGCCCGTGGCGAACATGTGGTGCGCCCAGACCATGAACGACAGGATTGCAATCGAAGCCGTCGCGTACACCATCGAGCTATAGCCGAACAGCGTCTTGCGTGCGAACGCCGGGATCACCTGCGACACGATCCCGAACGCCGGCAGAATCATGATGTACACCTCGGGGTGGCCGAAGAACCAGAAGATGTGCTGGTACATCACCGGATCGCCGCCGCCTGCCGCGTTGAAGAACGACGTGCCGAAGTGGCGGTCGAACAGCACCATCGTGATCGCGCCTGCCAGAACCGGCATCACCGCGATCAGCAGGTACGCCGTGATCAGCCACGTCCACGCGAACATCGGCATCTTCATCAGCGTCATGCCCGGTGCGCGCATGTTCAGGATCGTCACGACGATGTTGATCCCGCCCATGATCGACGATGCGCCCATGATGTGGACCGCGAAGATCGCGAAGTCCATGCCCGGGCCCATCTGCGTCGACAGCGGCGCGTAGAGCGTCCAGCCGGCGGCCGTCGCGCCACCCGGCGCGAAGAACGAACCGACCAGCAGCACGGCCGCAACCGGCAGCAGCCAGAAGCTGAAGTTGTTCATCCGCGCGAACGCCATGTCGGACGCGCCGATCTGCAGCGGAATCATCCAGTTCGCGAAACCGACGAACGCCGGCATGATCGCGCCGAACACCATGATCAGGCCGTGCATCGTCGTGAGTTCGTTGAAGAACTCCGGACGCATGATCTGCAGGCCCGGTTCGAACAGCTCGGCCCGGATGGCGAGCGCCATCACGCCGCCCGACAGGAACATGATGAACGAGAACAACAGGTACAGCGTACCGATGTCCTTGTGGTTGGTCGCGAACAGCCAACGCCGCCAGCCGTGCGGCATTTCGTGCGCGTGGTCGTCGTGCGCGTGGTCCGCGGCTACGTCGTGCCCGATGCTAGACATGAGAATCTCCTAATGCGAATACGTCGACTAACTCAGCGACACGTCAAGCCGCCGGACCGATCTCGACACGCCGGGCTTCCTTCGCGTCCGCCCCGCCCGAGATCGTTTCCGGCTTTTTGAGAATAATGTGGTCTTCCGCCACGCCTGCTGCCTTCAGCGCGTCGCGCACGGCTTGCGCGCGATGCTTCGCCAGCTCGGCGTTCGCGTCGGCCGAGCCCGTCTTGTCGGTAAAGCCCGACAACGCGAGCTTCGCGTCCGGATGTGCCTTCGCATAGTCGGCCGCGGCGGCGATCGCCGCCTTCGCGTCGGCCGGCAGCACGCTCTTGCCCGTCTCGAAGTAGATCGTCGACAGTGCGGCCGATGCCGCTGCCGCCGGCTGCTCTGCGCCCGACGCAGCCTGCGCCGGCGCCGAAGCGGCTTCCGCCGGTGCGGCTGCCGCTGCGCCCGCCGCGTCTTCCGGCATCTTGCCGTTACGCGCGTCGGCCACTTGCTTCGGCTGCAGCAGGTCGTTCTTGTGGTTGCCCCACGAATTGCGTTCGTACGTGATGACCGAGGCGATGTCGAGATCCGACAGCGACGCCCACGACGGCATCGCGCCCTTGCCGTGCAGCACGCGCTCGACGTGGCCGGCGATCGGGCCGTTCGCGATCGGGCTGCCGTCCATGGCCGGGAACGCGCCGAGGCCCTTGCCGTTCACCTGGTGGCAGGCCGCGCAGTTCGCCTTGTAGACTTCCTCGCCATGCGCGACGAGTTCAGCCATCGTGTAGACCTTGTTCGGATCGACCGCGGCGCTGGCCAGCTTGGCCTTCTGCGCGGTGACCCACTTCGCGTAGTCGTCATCCGACAGGACTTCGACGACGACCGGCATGTACGCGTGTTCCTTGCCGCACAGCTCGGTACAGAAACCGCGGAACGTACCGACCTTGTCGGCCTTGAACCACGTGTCGCGCACGAAGCCGGGGATCGCATCCTGCTTCACGCCGAACGCGGGCACGTACCACGAGTGGACGACGTCGTTCGCGGTCGTGATGATGCGGATCTTCTTGTTGACCGGCACGACGAGCGGGTTGTCGACTTCCTGCAGATAGGTGTCGGTGATCGGCTTCTTGCCCATCACTTCGTCACGCGGGGTGCTGAGCGTCGACAGGAAGCCGATGCCCTCGCCCGGGCCCTTCACGTAGTCGTAGCCCCACTTCCACTGGTAGCCGGTGACCTTGATCGTGAGATCGGCGTTCGTCGTGTCCTTCATCGCGACGACGGCCTTCGTCGCCGGCAGCGCCATCAGCACGACGATGACGAACGGCACGATCGTCCAGATGATCTCGACGGTCGTGCTTTCATGGAAATTGGCGGCCTTGTGGCCCTTGGATTTGCGGTGCGCGAAGATCGAATAGAACATCACGCCGAACACGCCGACGAAGATCACCGTACACAGGATGAGCATCATCGTGTGGAGATCGTAGAGCTCCTCGGCGATTTTCGTGACCGGCGGCTGAAAGTTGATCTCGTTGACGCGGGGGCCGCCCGGGCTATCACCGACCGCCAGGGCGGCACCGGCAAAGAGCAATCCGCTGCATGCCAGCACGCCCGTGAGGGCTCGCTTGATTGTTTTCATAGCATCCTTACCCAAAATTTCCATTCAAACCCTCCCCCGTCGCAAGCCGCCGGCCCTATCCGCCGGTGCCCGCGCCTCGTCAGCCGCAGCGCCTGAGCGACACGCGCAGTTCGTCGGCGAACTGCGCACGCTTGTACTGCGCGAGATGCTGCCCGATTACGACGGTCTGCCCGCGCGATACCAGCCGAATCGGGTCGCGTGGCGTCGCACCCGGCTCGACCCGCACCCAGCGCGGGTTGAATTCGATCTGCGTGAGCCGCTCCGCATCCATCCGCTCGATCACGAGCCGGTGCGGATACAGCCTGATGCGTTCGTAATCGACCGCATGGCGAGCATAGATCGCAAATGCGACACCCACAGCCAGCAACTCGATTCCGGTAAAGGGCATGACGAGCCAAGCTCCCCGCCACATCAGCAATGTCGCGATCAGCAGCGAGAAGCCCGCGAGCGACACGTAAAACAGCACGAACTGACGCGGCGACGCCGAACAGTTGCGTTTCATGAGCCAGTCTTCGAGGACCGGCTCGCCGTTCGTCGTCTCCGCCAAAACCCTCGCTGCTTCCATCGCCGCCTCACGCGAATGGCATGCGATGCATGCCTGCATCGGACTCGTCGTTCCGTATTGCGGGGACCCCGGGACGACAAGCTGACGCATTATAGGCGGGTTCAATGGCATCCACAAGCAAGCGACTATCGGCCCGCGAGCCAAGCGCGACAAGCTTTCCGGCCATTTCAGGCGCCAATTCGACCCCGCTTTGCGCCGCTAATTTCAGACATAACAAAACCCCTCTTTACCGCTTTACCGATTCTTCGGACGCCCCTTTCCGATGTCCTCGATGCGCACGATCCCGTGCCCTTCGGCGGTCGTGCGCGGTACGGCCTTCCATGCGTGGCCGTAGATCACTTCGAACGTGAGCGGAATCGTGCCGTCCGCGCGCCGGCGGGCCTCCAGCGCGTCGCCGAGCGCCGCGCGAAAGCGCCGCGTCGCGCGTTGCGGCGCCTCGCGCTCGAACGGATAGGCGCCCCAGCGGCGCACGTCGGCCAGCAGGGAGTCGGGGGATTTGTAGGTGACGGTCAGCACCTCCTGATCCATCACGGGAATCTCGAAGCCGCTCTCGACGAGCATGTCGCCGAGGTCGTGCATGTCGACGAAATCGATCACGCGCGCGGCGGGCGACGCGATGCCGAGCGCCGCTTCGGCGTCCGCGCAGGCCGCGCGCAGTTCGCGCAGGGTATCGGGGCCGAGCGTGCTGAACATCAGCAGCCCGTTCACGCGCAGCACGCGCTGCCATTCGGGCAGCACCGCGTCCGGGCGCGAATGCCAGTGGAGGGCGAGATTCGACCAGATCAGGTCGAACGCGCCGCCGGGGAACGGCAGCGCGGCGAAGTCGGCCTGCGCGACGCGCGGGCCGCGCTGGCCCAGTGCGCGGCCGAGCGAGGCCGGCAGCCAGCGGCGCCAGCTCGTCTGCTCGACCTCGCGCTGACCGGCTCGCGCGAGCATCGCACCGGACAGGTCGACGCCGAACACGGGCGCCTCGGGAAAGCGTGCGCGCAGCGCCGGCAGATCGTCGCCCGGGCCACAGCCCGCGTCCAGCACGGCTGCGGGGCTCACCTTGATGTATTCGAGGCGCTCGTTCATGCGCTGCGCGATCTCGCGCGGCAGGAACGCGACCGCATCGAACGTGGCGGCACGGCGGTCGAAGATCCGCCGAAGGCGCCTTGCGTCATTGGCCGGACGGCCGGTTGAAGTCGAAGCTGGGGACATGTCGGGCACACTGGCGAAGAGCCCGAAGTATACTCGCTCGCCCCGCGGGCTTCATTGAGGCGGGGTGTCAGGAGTGTTGCGATGATCCGCCGTTCCGCCCGACGCACGATGCGCGTCGCTTTGTCGCAGGTCCGCGCGCTGGGCGCGCGCGTCGCCGCGGTCGCGCTGCCGAATCGCTGCGCACTATGCGGCAATTTGTCACACGCCGTGATGTGCGGCGCTTGCGACGCCGCGTACTGGAACGAAGCGCGGCTGCGCTGCGACGTCTGTGCGCTGCCGCTGGGCATCGGGCCACCGCGTTCGGCCTCGCCCCGCGGCGCTCGCGCCGGCCGCGCGGCCGCATACCGGTGCGACGCGTGCCGTGCGGCGCCGCCGCCGTTCGATGCAACGCTCGCGCTGGCGGATTACCGTGCGCCGCTCGACGGACTCGCGCGCGGCCTGAAGTTTCACCGGCAACTCGCGCTCGGCGCCGAATTCGCGGCACGCCTCGCCCAGTTGATCGACGATACGCCCGGCGCCGGCGGCTTCGACCTGGTGGCGCCCGTGCCGCTGTCGCACCGGCGGCTCGTCGCGCGTGGCTACAACCAGGCCTGGGTCATTGCGCGCCCGCTCGCGCGGCGGCTCGGCGTGCGCGCGGATGCGGCGCTGCTCGCGCGGGTCGCCGACACCGCGCCGCAGTCGCGGCTCGACCGGCACGCACGGCGCGACAACGTGATGGCCGCATTCGCGGTGGCGGGCGGCGTCGCCGGGCGCCACGTCGCGGTCGTCGACGACGTGATGACGTCGGGCGCGACGCTCGCGGCGGCCGCGCACGCGCTGAAAGCGGCGGGCGCCGCGCGCGTGACGAATCTGGTTGCGCTGCGCACCGCCAGGGATTAATTAGATAGAGAGGCCAGCCGCCCGAACACGGCGGCGGCCGCCACGAACCGGCCGGCCGGGAACGCGCAGATTGCGCCGCCCCGGCCGGCCCAGCCAGACCGAAACATGTTCAACGTCGTCCTCGTCGCCCCCGAAATTCCGCCGAACACCGGCAACGTGATCCGCCTGTGTGCCAACACGGGTGCGCGCCTGCACCTGATCGAGCCGCTCGGCTTCCCGCTCGACGACGCGCGGATGCGCCGCGCGGGCCTCGACTATCACGAGTATGCGCAGATGCGCGTGCACCGCGACTGGGATGCGTTCGTCGCGGCGGAAACGCCCGACCCCGCGCGGATGTTCGCGTTCACGACCCGCGGCTCGGGCCGCTTCCACGATCATGCGTTCCTGCCCGGCGACTGGTTCGTGTTCGGCTCGGAAACGCGCGGCCTGCCCGCCGAACTGCTCGAGCGCTTCCCGAACGAACAGCGCGTGCGCCTGCCGATGCGGCCGGACAACCGCAGCCTGAACCTGTCGAACACGGTCGCGGTGGTCGTGTTCGAGGCGTGGCGCCAGGCCGGCTTCGAAGGCGGCGCATGACGCTTGCGCGGCGCATCCCGCTCCGCGGGACGCGTCACGTCCGTGCGAGTCGTGCGCGATAGAGGTCGTAGATGTCGGGAGAAAAGCACGCGAACACCACGCGTGCGAGGTTCGGCGCCTGCGGCAGCATTTCGGCGACTGTGCCGACCGCAATCTCGACGGCTTCTTCAGCCGGATAGCGATAGATGCCGCAACTGATCGCCGGGAACGCGATCGACGCCGCCGCGACCTCCTCGGCCAGCTCGATCGCGCGTCGGTAGCACGACGCGAGCAGGTCGGCCTCGCCGCTCCCGCCGCCGTGCCACACCGGCCCGACCGCATGGATCACGTAGCGCGCCGGCAACCCGTGGCCGCGCGTGAGCTTGGCGTCGCCCGTCTCGCAGCCGCCGAGCGTGCGGCATTCGGCAAGCAGGCCGGGGCCGGCCGCGCGGTGGATCGCGCCATCGACGCCACCGCCGCCGAGCAGCGAACCGTTCGCGGCGTTGACGATCGCGTCGACATCGAGCGTCGTGATGTCGACGACCTGCGCATCGAGCGTGGTGGAATGGATCCGCAGCATGACAACCTCCCGGAGCGCCGGAGACTGTTCAAGCGTAGCGCGCTTTGACGCCGCGCGCCCGAAGCGAACACGGCGCCAGACGGCGGCGGGCTGCGTTACTCGGCGCGCGCGTCGCGCCGCAGCAGGCCGCTGACGGCGTCGCGCGGCGCGATGCCGTCGAACAGCACGCCGCACACGGCTTCGGTGATCGGCATTTCGATCGACTGCGCGCGCGCGATCGCCAGCACGGCCTGCGCGCAGCGCACGCCTTCGGCCACGTGGCCAAGCGCGCCGAGGATGTCGTTCAGCGTGCGGCCGGCCGCCAGCTTCAGGCCGACCGTGCGGTTGCGCGACAGGTCGCCCGTTGCGGTGAGGATCAGGTCGCCGAGGCCCGTGAGGCCCGTGAAGGTTTCCGCCCGGCCGCCGAGCGCGACACCGAGGCGCGACATTTCGGCGAGGCCGCGCGTAATCAGCGCGGCGCGCGCGTTCAGCCCGAGACCGAGGCCGTCGGCGATGCCGGTCGCGATCGCGAGCACGTTCTTCACCGCGCCGCCGACCTCGACGCCGACCACATCGTCGCCCGTATAGATCCGCATCGCGCCGTGATGGAACGCGGCGAGCGTGCGCTCGCGGCATTCGGCGGACGTGCTCGCCACCGTCAGCGCGACGGGCAGCGACTGCCCGACTTCCCGGGCGAAGCTCGGCCCCGACAGCACGCCGTTGCTGTGCTGTTCGGGCAGCTCGGCCGCGATCACCTGATGCGGCAGCAGATGCGTGTCGGCCTCGAAGCCCTTGCAAACCCAGACGATGTGCGCGGGCACGCAGCCTGCATCGCGCATCGCGTGACACAGCGTGCGCAGCCCGGCCACGGGTGCGGCGATCACGCACAGTGCGTCGTCCGCGGCGCCATGCGCGAGCGCGGCGCCGAGATCGGCGCCGTAGCGCAGTGCGTCAGGCAGCGCGATGCCGTCCAGATAGCGGGAATTTTCGTGCCGGGCCTGCAGCCCGGCGATGAGCGCGGCGTCGCGCGCCCACAGAAGCGTGTCGTGCCGCGCGGCCAGATGGCCCGCGAGCGCGGTGCCCCACGCACCGGCGCCGAGAACGGCTACTTTCATACCCAGCACCGGTCCTCCGAGTGAAACGTCAGTTCAGCGTCGTGCCGTTCGGCGCGCCTGCTGCGGCGCCGGCCTGCTGCTGAAGCTGCGCGAGGCGCTGTTCGTACAGCGCCTGGAAGTTGATTTCCGCCAGGTGGATCGGCGGGAAGCCCGCGCGCGTGATCGCATCGGCGATGTTCGAACGCAGGTACGGGAACAGGATCGTCGGGCATGCGATGCCGACGAGCGGGTCGAGCTGTTCGTCCGGAATGTTGCGGATGTCGAAAATGCCGGCCTGCTTCGCTTCGATCAGGAACGCGACCTTGTCCTTCACCTTCGCGGTGACGGTGCCCGACACCACGACTTCGAACACGCTTTCCGCGAGGCGGTCGGCCTTCACGTCGACTTCGACTTCAACCGACGGCATGTCCTGCTCGAGGAAGATCGCCGGCGAATTCGGCTGCTCGAGCGACATATCCTTCAGGTAGACGCGCTGGATGTTGAAGAACGGTTGGTTTTCGACGTCGGACATGGTGTTTCCCTAAAAGTGGTGACGGGGCGGCCCGGCTTCTCGCCGGCCGCCACGGATGAATCCTGCGCGCCAAGCCGCGGCGCGGCCGGCGGCCATTCTGCCCTAATCAGGCCGCTTGCAGAAGCGGGACGAGCCCGCCTTCGCGGTCAAGCTTCGACAGATCGTCGTAACCGCCGACGTGCGTGTCGCCGATATAGATCTGCGGCACCGTGCGGCGCCCCGTGCGCGTCATCATTTCGTCGCGGCGCGCGGGATCGCGGTCGATCAGCACCTTCTCGATCTGCTCGACACCGCGCAGCTTCAGCAGGCGCTCGGCCTGGATGCAATACGGACACACCTGCGTGCTGTACATCAAAACCTTGTTCACTTCGCCACTCCTTGTTTGACGACCGGCATCCCGGCCTGCTGCCAGGCGGCCACGCCGCCCTCGAGCACGTGCACCTCGGCGTAGCCCGCCGCCTCGACCTCGCGCGCCGCCTTCTGCGACTGCTGGCCGTTCTGGCAGACGAGCAACACCGGCGTGCTCTTGTTCTTCGCGACCTGCGCGATCTTCGTGCCGATCTCGCCCGCCGCGACCTGACGTGCGGACGGCAGGTGGCCGGCAGCGAAATCGGACGCGGCGCGCACGTCGATCACGACCGCGTTGCGGCGGTTGATGAGTTGCGTCGCCTCTGCGGCCGACAGGCCGCCGCGGCCGCGGCGCAGCGCGGGCCAGGCCAGCAGGCCGCCGGATACCACCAGGATCGCGATAAGGGCCAGGTTGGTGTAATCGGTAAAGAACGTCACGGAATTCCGCCGGAAAAAGAGAAATCGGATGAGGACAATCCCGCCATTATAAAATAACCGTCTTGCGCGATGGCGGGCCCGGGTCGGGTCCTGCGCGACGCGCCACAGCTTCCTTCACTACCGACCGCAAGATCCATGTACAAACTCGTTCTCATCCGCCACGGCGAATCGACGTGGAACAAGGAAAACCGCTTCACCGGCTGGGTCGACGTCGACCTGACCGAGCAGGGTCGCAACGAGGCCTACCAGGCCGGCGAATTGCTCAAGGAGGCCGGCTACACGTTCGACATCGCGTACACGTCGGTGCTCAAGCGCGCGATCCGCACGCTGTGGCACGTGCAGGACCGGATGGACCTCATGTACCTGCCGGTCGTCCACTCGTGGCGCCTGAACGAACGCCACTACGGCGCACTGTCGGGCCTGAACAAGGCCGAAACGGCCGCGAAGTTCGGCGACGACCAGGTCCTCGTGTGGCGCCGCAGCTACGACACGCCGCCGCCCGCGCTCGAGCCGACCGACGAACGCGCGCCGTTCAACGACCCGCGCTACGCGAAGGTGCCGCGCGAGCAGCTGCCGCTCACCGAGTGCCTGAAGGACACGGTCGCGCGCGTGCTGCCGCTGTGGAACGAGTCGATCGCCCCGGCGGTCCGCGCCGGCAAGCAGGTGCTGATCGCCGCGCACGGCAACTCGCTGCGCGCGCTCATCAAGTACCTCGACGGCATCTCGGACAGCGACATCGTCGGCCTGAACATCCCGAACGGCGTGCCGCTCGTGTACGAACTCGACGAAAACCTGAAGCCGATCAAGCACTATTACCTCGGCGACCAGGACGCGATCGCGCAGGCGCAAGCCGCCGTCGCTAAGCAGGGCAAGGCGGGCTGACGCCCGTCGGCCGGGTGAGCCGGGTGAGCCGGGCGGGCTGCGTCCGGTGCGGTTCGCCCGGCCCGAGCGCCGCCCCTTGTCCGGCACACCGCGCGAACCTTCGCGGCGCCGGCGCTGTCGAATCCGCTTTCGAACCCGCAGCGCGCCGCCGGGCCGGCTCCGGGCCCTTTTCGACGCTTTTCGCGCCGTTCCACTGAGTCATCGGACGAACAGTTATACTTGTCCGCTACATCCCCGCTACCGCCACGCGCTTCCCGACCGCACCAGATCTCTATGCGAATGAAATTGAAGAACATCGGCCTGATTGCCGCGGGCCTCGCCACGGGCGTGTTCGCCACGCTGCAGGTTTCCGCATCGGCCGAGCAGACCGCCACGGCGCCGCTTCCCCTCGACCAGCTCCGCCTGTTCGCGGAAGTCTTCGGACAGATCAAGCGCGAGTACGTCGAACCGGTCGACGACAAGAAGCTGCTGACGGCCGCGATCAAGGGCATGGTGTCGAGCCTCGACCCGCACTCGTCGTTCCTCGACAAGACCGACTATGACGAGTTGCAGGAACAGACGAAGGGCCGCTTCGCGGGTCTCGGCATCGAGATCTCGCAGGAAGACGGCCTCGTCAAGGTGATCTCGCCGATCGAAGATACGCCCGCGTTCCGCGCCGGCATCCGTCCGGGCGACCTGATCACCCGCATCAACGACAAGCCGGTGCGCGGCATGACGCTCGACAAGGCCGTGAAGCAGATGCGCGGCGAGCCGGGCACCAAGGTCACGCTGACGATCTTCCGCAAGAGCGACGACCGCACGTTCCCGGTCACGGTCACGCGCGCGATCATCAAGGTCCAGAGCGTGAAGATGAAGATCCTCGATCCGGGCTATGCGTATGTCCGCATCACGAGCTTCCAGGAGCGCACGACGCCCGATCTCGCCGCGAAGCTGCAAGACATCGCACGCCAGCAGCCGAACCTGAAGGGCCTCGTCCTCGACCTGCGCAACAACGGCGGCGGCCTGCTGCAGAGCGCGGTCGGCGTGGCCGGCGCGTTCCTGCCGCCCGACTCCGTCGTCGTGTCGACCAACGGCCAGATCGCCGATTCGAAGCAGGTCTACCGCGATACGTACGACAACTATCGCCTGCCGTCCTTCGACGGCGATCCGCTGAAGAACCTGCCGCCGGTCTTCAAGACCGTGCCGATGATCGTGCTGACGAACGCCTATTCCGCGTCCGCGTCGGAAATCGTCGCCGGCGCGCTGCAGGATTCGAAGCGCGCGCAAATCATGGGCAAGACGACGTTCGGCAAGGGTTCGGTGCAGACGGTTCGCCCGATGACGGCCGACACCGCGCTGCGCCTGACCACCGCTTATTACTACACGCCGAGCGGCCGTTCGATCCAGAACAAGGGCATCACGCCGGACGTGCCGGTCGATCAGTACGCGGACGGCGATCCGGACGACGTGCTCGTGACGCGCGAGGTCGACTACTCGAACCACCTTGCGAACACGCAGGATCCGAACGAGAAGAAGGAACAGGAAGACCGCGAGCAGCGCCGGATGGATCAGCTGCGCATTCTCGAAGAGCAGAACGACAAGAAGACGCCGGAGCAGCGCCAGAAGGATCGCGATCGCAAGCCGATCGAGTTCGGCAGCGCCGACGACTTCATGATGCAGCAGGCGCTCAACAAGCTCGAAGGCAAGCCGGTCCAGGAATCGAAGTCGCTGCTCGCCGAGAGCACGACGAAGAGCCCGGCCGGCAAGGCTGCGACGGCCTCGAAGGCATCGGGCGCAGGCGCGAAGCCGGCAGCCGCACCGAAGGCCGCGTCGGCACCGCAGTAAGCGCCGGCCGGCATCCGACGGGCCATCGCGGGAAGACCGCGATGGCCCGTTTTTCATGCGCGCCTAAAATAACGACACGACCGCCGCCTCGCCCACGACTTCCCATGAACGACGATCAACTCCTTCGCTACTCCCGTCACATCCTCGTCGACGAAATCGGCATCGAGGCGCAGCAGCGCTTTCTCGATGCGCATGCGATCGTCATCGGCGCGGGTGGCCTCGGCTCACCGGCCGCGATGTACCTCGCCGCATCGGGCGTCGGCACGATCACGCTCGTCGACGCCGACACGGTCGACCTCACGAACCTGCAGCGGCAGATCCTGCACGCGACGGCGTCGGTCGGCCGCCACAAGGTCGAATCGGGGCGCGACGCGCTCGCGCGGTTGAACCCCGAGGTGAAGGTGCACGCGGTCGCGGAGCGCGTCGACGACGCGTGGCTCGACGCGCACGTGCCGCGCGCGACCGTCGTGCTCGACTGCACCGACAACTTCGCGACGCGGCACGCGATCAACCGCGCGTGCGTCGCGCACGGCGTGCCACTCGTATCCGGCGCCGCGCTGCGCTTCGACGGCCAGATCAGCACGTTCGATTTCCGCGACCCGGCCGCGCCCTGCTATGCGTGCGTGTTCCCGGAAGACCAGCCGTTCGAGGAAGTCGCATGCGCGACGATGGGCGTGTTCGCGCCGACGGTCGGGATCATCGGCGCGATGCAGGCCGCCGAGGCGCTGCGCGTGATCGGCGAAATCGGCAAGACGCTCAACGGGCGGCTGATGATGCTCGATTCGCTGCGGATGGAATGGACGACGATGAAAATCGCGCGCCAGGCCGACTGCCCCGTGTGCGGGGGCCGGCACTGACGCGCGACGGGCATGCGCCTGCCGGCGCATGCGTGGTGACACTTCGCCAAGGTTTGAGCGGCGACGCCAGTGCGTCAAGCAGCCGCGTCCGCACGCGGCTCCGCGACTGACAGGCGCTGCAACGCGGCCTGTACTTCCTCGGGCTCGAACGCGGCGAGCACGTCGGCCGTCGGCTTTTCGAGCGCCTTCAGGTGCGCACGCAGGATCTCCTGCTTCACGACGAGCAACTGGCTCGGGTGCATCGAGAACTCGGTGAGCCCCATCCCGAGCAACAGGCGCGTGAGCGCCGGATCGCCGGCCATCTCCCCGCATACCGACACCGACACGCCCGCGCGCTTCGCTTCGCGCAGCGTATAGGAGATCAGGTGCAGCACGGCCGGATGCAGCGGGTCGTACAGGTGCGCGACCGCGTTGTCCGCGCGGTCGATCGCAAGCGTGTACTGGATCAGGTCGTTCGTGCCGATCGACAGGAAATCGAACCGCTTCAGGAACAGCGGCAGCGCGATCGCCGCGGCCGGAATCTCGATCATCGCGCCGATCCGCACATTCGGATCGTATGCAAGCCCCGCGTCGTCGAGCTGGCGCTTCGCCTCGCGGATCAGGTCGAGCGTCTGATCGATCTCCTGCGCGTGCGCGAGCATCGGGATCAGGATCTTCACCTGGCCGAACGCGGACGCGCGCAGGATCGCGCGCAGCTGAGTGAGGAACATCTGCGGCTCTGACAGGCTCCAGCGGATCGCACGCAGGCCGAGCGCAGGGTTCGGCGCCGTCTCGTAGCCTTCGTCGAGCGCCTCGAGCGGCTTGTCCGCGCCGACGTCGATCGTGCGGATCGTCACCGGCATGCCCTTCATCCACTCGACGGCCCGCTTGTACGCGGCGAACTGCTCCTCCTCTTCCGGCATCTCCTTCTGATGCATGAACAGGAATTCGGAACGGAACAGCCCGACGCCGACCGCGCCGGCCTCGACGGCCGCCTTCGCGTCGTCGGGCAGCTCGATGTTCGCGTACAGATCGATCTTGGTGCCGCACAACGTTTGCGTCGGCGAGAACTTCAGACGCTGCAGCTTGCGTTGCTCCAGCAGCTTCTCGGACTGCCGGTACGAATATTCCTCGAGGACGATCGGCGCCGGATCGACGATCACGATGCCCTGGTCGCCGTCGACGATGATCAGGTCGTCCTGGCGGATCAATGCGCTCGCATGCTGCACGCCGACCGCCGCCGGAATGCCGAGGCTGCGCGCGACGATCGCCGTGTGCGACGTGCGCCCGCCGAGGTCGGTGACGAACGCCTGGAACGACTGCGACTTGAACTGCATCATGTCGGCCGGCGCGATGTCGTGCGCGACGACGATCATCTCGTTCGTGCCGTTCTTGGCCGCGCGGTCCAGTGCCTGCGACGCGGACGGCGCACCGGCGAGCGCCTTCAGCACGCGCTCGACCACCTGCTCGATGTCGGCCTTGCGCTCGCGCAGGTATTCGTCCTCGATGTCGTCGAAGTGGCGCGTGAGCAGCTCGAGCTGCTCGGTCAGCGCCCACTCGACGTTGTAGCGGCGCGTGCGGATCAGGTCGATGGTTTCCTGCACGAGCATCTCGTCGCTCAGGATCATCGTGTGCACGTCGATGAATGCGCCGACTTCGCTCGGGGTGTCGTCGGTCAGGTCGGCGCGCAGCGCTTCGAGTTCGTGATGCACGACATCGAGCGCCGTGCGGAAGCGCTCGACCTCCGCATCGATCTGGTTTGCGTCGATCAGGTAATGGGCGACGTCGAGCGCCGCCGGCGCGATCAGGTACGCTCGTCCGATCGCGATACCACGTGAGACGGGAATGCCATGCAGCGTGAAGGACACGCGCACCTCCTCTGTACAAGTAAAGCCGCGGCACACTGCTGCGATGCGCTTATGACCCCGGTTAGCGATTATAAATTCCGCGACTCCCCGCTGACTGCATGCACCGCAGCATTGCGCATTCCGCATCAATGCTTCCGACGAAAAAAATGCCGCGGAATCCGCGGCATTCTGACTGGAAACGGCAACGATCCCGCGCGGCGGTCACTGGCCTTCGCCGAACTTGTCGGCGATCAGCTTCAGCAGCGCGTCCATCGCTTCCCGCTCGTCCGGCCCTTCGGTCTCGATCGTCACGGTGCTGCCGATACCCGCCGCCAGCATCATCACGCCCATGATGCTCTTCGCATTGATCTTGCGCCCGTTGCGTGTCATCCAAACTTCCGACTGGAAGTTGCCGGCCAGTTGCGTAAGCTTGGCCGATGCACGCGCATGGAGCCCCAATTTGTTGACGATGGTGGTTTCTTGTTGAAGCATGATTCTCGGTCGGATCGGTCGGGGCCGCCGGCGGGGCGCGTCGGCGGGGCTGTCTAAAACGGAAAACGGGAAATCAGTGCGATTCGGTGCGCGGCTGCGGTTCGGGCGGAATCGGCGCGCACTGGCCGCAGCCGGTTTCGGTCGGCGGCGGCGGCGTACCGGCCGACACCTCGTGGACGCCCTTCGCGCCGCCGGACAGCGCCTTGTCGACCAGCTTGTCGAGCGGCACGGTGCGGTAGCAGACGGCCCGCACGAGCATCGGCAGGTTCACGCCCGCGAGCACGCGCACGTTGTCGATCTTGGCGAGCTGGCCCGCGATGTTCGCAGGCGTCGCGCCGTACATGTCGGTCAGCACGACCACGCCGTTCTCTTCCTTGAGCCGTGCGAGTTCCGCGTGCGCGAACGCCATCACCTGGGCCGGATCGCTGTCCGCCGTCACGTCGATACAGCCGATGCGGGCGGGCACGCCGCCATAGATGTGCGCGATACAGTCCCGCAGCGCGGTGGCGAGCGGGGCGTGCGCGATGATCAGGATCCCGGCCATGTCAGATCGCTCCCGGCCGCCCCTGGCGGGCCGACACCCCGCGGCGGGGCAATGAGCGTAGCGAGTGTGGGAAACGTTCCATGTTCAGCCTTGCAACAGTTTCGGCCCGACCGCCGGGCCTTTGGTGCGCGATCGCGGCACCGGGCAAGCGGGCATTGTAGCAGGCCGGTCGAACCGCTCCGGCGACGGGGGACCTGCGCGGCCGCCGCCGGGGTTGCGCGGGAGACGGCCTACGCGGCCGCACGCTCCAGCGCGTCGATGAACATCGCGGCGACGTCGAAGCCCGTCTGCTCCATGATCTCGCGGAAGCACGTCGGACTCGTGACGTTCACCTCGGTCAGCCAGTCGCCGATCGCATCGAGGCCGACCAGCAGCAGCCCGCGTGCCGCGAGCACGGGCCCGAGCGTTTCGGCGATCTCGCGATCGCGCGCGGTCAGCGGCTGCGCGACACCGAGCCCGCCCGCCGCGAGATTGCCGCGCACCTCGCTGCCCTGCGGAATCCGGGCGAGCGAATACGGCACCGGCTCGCCCGCGATCAGCAGGATGCGCTTGTCGCCCGCCTTGATCTCCGGAATGAACTTCTGGATCATCAGCGAGCGCGTGCCGTCGTGGCCGAGCATCTCGATGATCGCGCCGAGATTCATCCCGTCGGCCTTCACGCGGAACACGCCCATCCCGCCCATCCCGTCGAGCGGCTTGACGATCACGTCGCCATGCTCGGCGTGGAAGGCACGCAGGCGCGCCGCATCGCGCGTGACGAGCGTCGGCGCGACGAATTGCGGAAACTCGCCGATCGCGAGCTTTTCCGAGTGATCGCGGATCGACTGCGGCTTGTTGAACACGTGCGCGCCCGCACGCTCGGCGAGCTCGAGCATCCACGTGGCCGTCACGTATTCCATGTCGAACGGCGGATCCTTGCGCATCAGCACCGCACCGAACGACGTCAGCGCACGAGATTCGTGAGCGGCCGCCTCGTACCACGGATGGCGGTGCAGATCGGCCGTGTCGCCGACGATCGTCACGCGCTGCACGTCCGCCTCGACGCCCGAACCCGTCCACGCGAGCTGATGCGGCTGACACGCATAGACTGCATGCCCGCGCCGCGCCGCCTCGGCCATCATCGCGTAGGTCGAATCCTTGTAGATCTTGAAGCGCTCGAGCGGGTCGGCGATAAAGAGAATGTCCATGAGGTCCTGTACTTGGCGAAGGTCCGTTACACCTGGATGGCTTCGGGGTCGGTCTTTTCCAGTTCGATCGACGACGCGATCAGCGACAGCCGCGCGACGACACCGTACATGTAGAAACGGTTCGGCGGCGCGGCACCCGGCTTCGCACCCGCATCTGGCAGCGCCGTGTGCTCGAAGCCGAGCGGTACGTAGTGCATGCCGGGCGCGTTCAGGTTCTGGTCGCGTTCGCGGCCGGCGTGCGTGCGGTAGAAGCCGCCGACCACGTAGCGGTCGATCATGTACACGACGGGCTCCGCGACTTCGTCGCCGACGCGCTCGAACGTATACACACCTTCCTGCACGATCACGTCGCGCACCGCGAGGCCGGCCTTCGACTCGGCCATTTGCGCGCGCTCGGCCTTCGACATGCGGCCGATCTCGGCCGCGTCGTGCACGGTCATCACGCCGCGCCCCGCCGTGCCCGCATCGGCCTTCACGACCACGTACGGCTTCTCGCTGATCCCGTATTCGCGGTACTTGCGCGCGATCTTCTTCAGCACGCCGTCGATCGCGTCGGCGAGCGCCTGCTCGCCTTCATGCGCCTGCCAGTCGACACCTTCCACGTGCGCGAAATACGGATTCACCATCCACGGATCGACGCCGACCATCTTCGCGAACTTCTTCGCGACGTCGTCGTAGCACGAGAAGTGCGTCGACTTGCGGCGCACGGCCCAGCCCGCGTGCAGCGGCGGCAGCAGGTATTGCTCGTGCAGGTTTTCCAGCACGGCCGGGATACCGGCCGACAAGTCGTTGTTCAGCAGGATCGAGCACGGGTCGAAATTCTTCAGGCCGAGGCGGCGCTGCGAACGCTCGAGCGGTTCGAGCACGATCTTCTGGCCATCGGCCAGCGTGATCGGCGTCATGTCGGTGATGCTCGGGTCGAGCGAGCCGAAGCGCACGTTCAGGCCGGCCTGGCGCATGATCGTCGCAAGACGTGCGACGTTTTCGAGGTAGAACGCGTTGCGGGTCGGCAGCTCGGGAATCACGAGCAGGTTCTTCGCGTCCGGGCAGATCTTCTCGATTGCGGCCATCGCGGCCTGCACGGCGAGCGGCAGCACTTCGGACGGCAGATTGTTGAACGCGCCGGGAAACAGGTTCGCGTCGACGGGCGCCAGCTTGAAGCCGGCATTGCGCAGGTCCACCGAACAATAGAACGGCGGGGTATGTTCCTGCCATTCGAGCCTGAACCAGCGTTCGATCGCAGGCGTCGCGTCGAGGATCTTCTGCTCGAGTTCGAGCAGCGGACCGTTCAACGCGGTAACGAGGTGGGGAACCATGAATCACTCGCGAGCGGGAGAATGAAGATTGTAGAGCAATTGCCCTGCCCATTTGGGGATTGTTCCCGGCTTCGCAAGGGTTTGAAGGAAGTTTTCGGCTATTGACCCGATAGTGCGAAGGGTCATGCGCGACGGCAGTGGATGACAGGAGAAAAAAGAGCCCGCCGGGTGGGGCGGGCCGAAGTCGCTGCGCTCATTCATGGCAGGCGCCGTCGTCGCGGCGGCCCGCCGGTCATCCTTGTGACTTATTCGACGTGCTCGCCGTGCAGGATCACGTCGAGGCCTTCGCGCTCCTCTTCTTCCGACACGCGCAGGCCCATCGTCAGGTCGATCAGCTTCAGCAGCACGAAGCTCAGCACGCCGCTGTAGACCAGCGTGATCAGCACGCCCTTGGCCTGCAGCAGCAGGCTGCCGTCGGCGCCGCCGATGTCCTTGACCGCGAACACGCCGGTCAGCAGTGCGCCGAGAATCCCGCCCACGCCGTGCACGCCGAACGCGTCGAGCGAATCGTCATAGCCGAGCTTCGACTTGAGCCACGTCGCCGACCAGAAGCACACGACGCCGGCGGCGATGCCGATCACGAGTGCGCCCGCCACACCGACGAAGCCGGCCGCCGGCGTGATCGCGACGAGACCCGCGACCGCACCCGACACGATACCGAGCACCGACGGCTTGCCCTTCGCGATCCATTCGGCAAACATCCAGCCGAGTGCCGCGCAGGCCGTCGCGACTTGCGTCGTCAGCATCGCGAAGCCGGCACGGCCGTCAGCCGCGACCGCCGAACCCGCGTTGAAGCCGAACCAGCCGACCCACAGCATCGAGCCGCCGATCATCGTCAGCACGAGGTTGTGCGGCGCCATCGATTCGCGGCCGTAGCCGACCCGCTTGCCGAGCACCAGGCACGACATCAGGCCCGCGATACCGGCGTTGATGTGCACCACCGTGCCGCCCGCGAAGTCGAGCACGCCGTCGGCCGACAGCCAGCCGGTCGGCTCCCACACCATGTGCGCGATCGGCACATAGACGATCAGCGACCAGAGCGTCATGAACACGAGCATCGCCGAGAACTTCATCCGGTCGGCGAACGCGCCGCAGATCAGGGCCGGCGTGATGATCGCGAACGTCATCTGGTAGACGAAGTAGACCGATTCCGGGATCGTCGGCGCGAGGTGGCTGACGGTCAGCGTCGTCGCCTTGTCGCCGTGGATGTAGTTCATCCCGTGCAGGAACGCGCGCGACAGGCCGCCGATGAAGCCGTTGCCCGGCGTGAACGCGAGGCTGTAGCCGACCACCGTCCACAGCACCGTGATCAGCGCGGTGATCGCGAAGCTCTGCATCACGGTCGCGAGCACGTTCTTCTTGCGGACCATGCCCGCGTAGAACAGCGCGAGGCCGGGGATCGTCATGAACAGCACGAGCGCGGTGGAGGTCAGCATCCACGCGGTGTCGCCCGAGTTGATCTTCGACGAATCGACGGAGAACGGCGCGGTCGGCGCGGCGGGGGCGGCCGGTGCCGAAGCGGCGGCGGCAGCCGACGCGTCGGTGGCGCCCGAGGCCGGTGCGGCGGCAGCGGCCGTGGCGGACGCGTCGGTGGCAGCCGGCGTCGAAGCGGCCGGCGCGGCGGCAGCCGAGGCGTCGGAAGCCATTGCGGCGGGTGCGGACGCAGCCGCGGCGGACGCCGCGTCGTCGGCAAGCGCGGAGCCGACGCCGGCCGCGATCAGCGAGCCGGCCATCAGCAGGGACATCAGAAGTTTGCGCATCTTGGGTTTCCTCTTGTCGCTTGTCTTGTCTGTTCTGTTACAGCGCGTCTGCGCCCGTCTCCCCGGTGCGAATCCGGATTACCTGTTCGATCGCCGTGACGAAGATCTTGCCGTCGCCGATCTTGCCGGTGCGCGCAGCCCGCTCGATCGCCTCGACCGCCTGGTCGACGAGATCGTCGGACACGGCCGCCTCGATCTTCATCTTCGGCAGGAAATCGACCACGTATTCGGCGCCGCGGTACAACTCGGTGTGCCCCTTCTGGCGTCCGAACCCTTTCACCTCCGTCACCGTGATGCCCGAGACGCCAAGCGCCGACAGCGCTTCGCGCGTCTCATCGAGCTTGAACGGCTTGATGATTGCGGTAATGAGTTTCATGAAGTCCTCTCGCTGGGTTGTCCCGTCGAATTGGTTGGAATGTTGTAGCGGACTCTTCTCAGCAACTCGCATGCCATGTCGGGTCGAGCACCGTCTCAAAAGGCTTCATCAAGGGGGCGCATCACGTGATGTAAGGTGCGGAAGCCCGGCCGAATGGCCAACGTGGCCCGGTTTGCTGGCGCGGCGAAAGGATCGTTGCTAGAGTGCACGCACGTCCCGGATTGCCGGGCCATTCACCCATGCGGGCGCCATGCCCGGAATTCGCGCTCAGTGCGCACCATTTCCGGTCATGCGTGCATCATGGGCACGTACGCAACTGAAGATGCACATTTTTTGTGCAAGGAAGGGGAATCACATGAAGCAACCCAGCGACGTTTTCAACGATCTGCAGTCGCGCGTCAGCGACCTGCTGAAAAACTCGCCGGCCAAGGACGTCGAGCGCAACGTGAAGGCCATGCTGTCGCAAGGCTTCTCGAAACTCGATCTCGTCACGCGCGAGGAATTCGACACGCAGGCGCAAGTGCTCGCCCGCACCCGCGTGCGCCTCGAGGAACTCGAGAAACGCGTCGCGGAACTCGAGCAGAAGCTCGCCGCGCCGCAAGCCTGACGCCCGACCCGGCCGCAAGGTCCGGGCGCGAGCCGCCGCGTGCGGTTCGCGCCCGCCGCCCGAAGCACTGAAGCACTGAAGCACTGAAGTCACCGTATCGCTCTTCGTCGTCCGTCGTTCTCCGCAGCACCCCTGCTCTTCGCTGTTCATCGCTCTTCGCAGTTCGTCGTTCCGCAGTGCCTCGTTCTTTCCCCGCGCCACGCCGGCAAGCGCGCACCGATTCCTCCGATTCCCGCGGCATGCGGCCTCGAACGGCCGTCGTCCGTCCGCCTTGTTAAAGGAGCCTCGCCATGTCGCTCGCCGTGGTGCGCAGTCGCGCGCCCGCCTCCGGCCGTGCGCCGGACGTCACCGTCGAAGTCCATCTCGCCAACGGGTTGCCGTCGTTCTCGATCGTCGGCCTGCCCGATCTCGAAGTCCGCGAAAGCCGCGAGCGCGTCCGTGCCGCGCTACAGAACTGCGGCTTCGACTTCCCCGTGCGCCGCATCACCGTCAACCTCGCGCCGGCCGACCTGCCGAAGGAGTCGGGGCGGTTCGACCTGCCGATCGCGCTCGGCATCCTCGCCGCGAACGGCCAGATCCCGGCCGACGCGCTGGCCGGCCGCGAATTCGCGGGTGAACTGTCGCTGACGGGCGCGCTGCGGCCGATGCGCGGCGCGTTCGCGATGGCGTGCGGCGTGGCGCGGGATTGGCAGTCCGCGGAAAGTGGCGCGGCTTCCGGTCTGGGTTCCGGCTCGCTTTCCGGTTCAGGCAACGATGGCCGGGGAGCCAGCCCGGAGCCGGGCTCCGCCACCACGCCGAACGCCCCCGAGCTGTACCTGCCGCTCGCCAGTGCCGCCGAGGCTGCGCTCGTGCCGGGCGTCACCGTGTTCGGTGCGCCGGACCTGCCCTCGCTGTGCGCGCACCTCACCGGCGCGCCCGACGGGCGGCTCGCCCCGGTCGCGGCACCGTGCCTCGACGGCCTGCCGATGCCGGCCGCCCCCGATCTCGCCGACGTGGTCGGCCAGCGCGGCGCGCGCCGCGCGCTGGAAGTCGCGGCGGCGGGCGGCCATCACATGCTGATGATCGGGCCGCCGGGGGCGGGCAAGTCGATGCTAGCCGCCCGGCTGCCGGGCCTCCTGCCGCCACTGACCGATGACGAGGCACTGACGTCGGCGGCGCTCCTCTCCGCGAGCCGCCTCGGCTTCTCGCCCGCGCAGTGGCGCCGGCGGCCGTTCCGCGCACCGCATCACTCGTCGAGCGCCGCCGCGCTGGTCGGCGGCCGCAACCCGCCGCAACCGGGCGAGATCACGCTCGCGCACCTCGGCGTGCTGTTCCTCGACGAACTCCCGGAATTCGACCGGCACGTGCTCGAGATGCTGCGCGAGCCGCTGGAGGCCGGCCGCATCACGATTTCACGCGCGGCCCAGCAAGCCGACTTTCCCGCTGCGTGCCAGTTGATCGCCGCGATGAATCCGTGCCCATGCGGCTGGCACGGCGATCCATCCGGACGCTGCCGCTGCTCGCCGGACGTCGCCGCGCGCTACCTGCGCAAGCTGTCGGGGCCGCTCGTCGACCGCATCGACATCCAGATCGACCTGCCCGCGCTGTCGCCGGCCGAGCTGGCGACGCGCGCGTCGGCACCCGGCGAGCCGAGTGCGGCGGTGGCCGCGCGGGTCGCGCGGGCGCGTGCGCTGCAACTCGACCGGCAGGGCAAGACGAATCACATGCTGAGCGGCCGCGAGACGGACGACCTGTGCCGGCCGACCGACGAAGGCGAACGCCTGCTGCGCGAGGCCGGCGAGCGCTTCGGCTGGTCGGCGCGCGCGTATTACCGCGTGCTGAAGGTCGCGCGGACGATCGCCGACCTGGCCGGCGACCCGCTGCCGACGGCCGCGCAGATCGCCGAAGCCATCCGCTACCGGCGCGCGCTGACGGCACTCTGAACGCCCTCGGAGGACAAAATCCGGCTGTCAAGACTTGACTTATACACAATTCCACGCATCCGGCCCCGGATCAGGGTTCGGCGAAGCCTTTGCAGCACGGAATCCGCATCTCGTTGTTTTGATTGATTTTTCTCAAATCGCGAGCGAGCGACCAAACGGGCCGGAAGGCCGTCCCGCGCGGCTTGGCGGGAAATCCGGGCAACTTTTCAACAAAGTTATCCACATGCGCTGTGGATAGCCGGAAAAACCCCGCAAAATCCGGCGACTAGCGTCGAAAGCTGCGAATGAACTTTCAGTTGTCACAGAGTGTCCCAGCGCCCTCTCCGGCCACCGTCAATCGAGTTTGAACGACCCGAAAAACTGGTCGAGCTGCTCCTGCGCAAGCGGCCCGTCGGCAATCACGACGGCCTGGTACGCGTGCCGGCCGCGCGCGGCGAGCCGCGCGACGATCGTCTTGTGCGTGCGATCGCCGCCGGCGGCCGCGCCCGCGATGCGCAGCTCGAGCCCATTTACCGCGCCGCCGGCCGCGAGCGGCACGGGCACCGAAGCCGTCTGCGGCGCGCCTTCGAGGTTGCGGGACAGCCCGGCGCGCAGGAAGTCGAGCGCCGCGCGGCGCGTGTCGTCTCGGTCGTCCGGCAGCGTCAGCGTGCCGACCGCGAACACCGCGCCGTCAACGTGCGCGGCCTGCATCCGCATCGGCATCGACGCGCCGTCGATCGCCACCGGCTGTTCCTCGACGGTCGGCTTCGCCGGCAGGTCGATCGTGTAGCCGGCGTCGTTGTGCAGCGTGCGCCAGTCGTACGACGGCGAGCACGCGGCCAGCGCGACGCTCGCGCACGCGAGCGCGGCGAAGTGTCGCAGCGGACGAAAAAGGGGGCGCAACGAAACGGTGACTTCCTTCGGCATGGCGTCGATCGGGCAGGAAAAAACGGGCATTATCCGCCGAACCTGAAATCCGGGATGCGTGGCCGCCGCCGGTGCGCAAGCCGCATTCGCGCTAAAATGGGCGCCGAATTTCGATGTCCTTTGCATCGATCCGCGTCATCGACCGACTCCGAGAGCACCAGATGAACACCACGCCTCCCGTCCGGCGCAGCGCCGGCCCCGTCCGCTACCTCGTCGCCGCCGTCGTCGTCGCGGCGATCGCCGTCGCCGGCTTCTTCGCGTTCAACGGCAAGTCCACCGTGCCGGACGCCACGTTCACGCTGCTGTCGGGCCAGAAGGTTTCGACTGCAGGCGACCTGAAAGGCAAGGTCTATCTCGTGAACTTCTGGGCGACGAGCTGCGCAACCTGCATGCAGGAAATGCCGCAGATGGTCGACACCTACAACCGCTTCAAGGGTCAGGGGCTGGAATTCGTCGCGGTCGCGATGAACTACGATCCGCCGATGTACGTCGCGAACTACGCCCAGACGCGTCAGCTGCCGTTCAAGGTCGCGCTCGACGACGGCAGCGTCGCGAAACAGTTCGGCAACGTGCAGCTCACGCCGACCACCTTCGTCGTCGACAAGGACGGCAAGATCCTGAAGCGCTACGTCGGCACACCGCAGTTCGCGGAACTCGACGCGCTGCTCAAGAAGGCACTCGACAGCAACGCGGCCTGAGCGCCGCCCGATCCGGATCGAAGGGCCGCGCACCGCGCCCTTCCCCGCACGACGGACCGCACGACCGGGCAACCCGGTTCCGCGGTCCGTTGGCTTTTCAGCGCTCGGTTTCGCCTTTCGCCGACAGGCCGTAGCGCTTCATCTTCTCGTACAGCGTCGCCTTGCCGACATGCAGCCGGTCGGCCGTCGCGGCGACCGCGCCGCCCGTCTGGTTAAGCGCCTCGGCGATCACCGCGCGCTCGAATTGCTCGATGCGCTCCTTCAGCGTCTGCTCGTTGTCCGCTTCGTCGCCGCCCACGCCCGTCTCCTGCGGCATGTCGGCCACGCCGAGCACGAAGCGGTCGGCCGCGTTGCGCAGCTCGCGCACGTTGCCGGGCCAGTCGCGCTGCATCAGGCTCGCGCGCTGCCGGTCGGTCAGCACCGGCGCGGGCCGCGCGTAACGCACGGCCGCATCGAGCATGAAGTGCTCGAACAGCGGCACGATGTCCTCGCGGCGCTCGGCAAGCGGCGGCAGCGCGATCGTCACGACGTTGAGGCGGTACAGCAGGTCGCGCCGGAACGTGCCGGCCGCGACGAGCTCGCCCATGTCGCCCTTCGCTGCCGCGACGACGCGGCAGTTCACGCGGATCGGCTGGTTCGAGCCGAGCCGCTCCAGCACGCCGTCCTGCAGCACGCGCAGCAGCTTCACCTGCAGCGCGAGCGGCATGCTTTCGATTTCGTCGAGGAACAGCGTGCCGCCCGACGCATATTCGAGCTTGCCGACGCGGCGCTTCGCGGCGCCGGTGAACGCGCCGGGCTCGTAGCCGAACATCTCCGACTCGAACATCGGCTCGGGCAGCGCGCCGCAATTCACCGCGATGAACGGCTTGTCGCGGCGCGGCGACAGCTCGTGCAGGCTGCGCGCGATCAACTCCTTGCCGGCGCCGGTGTCGCCGTTGATCAGCACCGACGCATCGGTCGGCGCGACGTTCGCGATCAGCTTGCGCACCTGCTCGATCGCGGGGCTGCGGCCGATGATGCGCGGCGCGACGACGTTCTGCCCGGCCAGCTCGCGCCGCAGCGCGTGGTTCTCGAGCACGAGCTCGCGGCGCTCGAGCGCGCGGCGCACCGTCTCGATCAGGCGCTCGGCCGCGAACGGTTTTTCGATGAAGTCGTACGCGCCGTCTCGCATGGCCTGCACGGCCATCGAAATGTCGCCGTGCCCCGTGACGAGGATCACGGGCACGTCGGGCACGCGCTCGCGGCACTGCGCGAGCACGTCGAGCCCGCTCGCGCCGGGCAGCCGGATGTCGCTGACGATCGCGCCGGCGGTATCCGCGACGATCGCCTTCTCGGCCGCTTCGGCCGACTCGAAGCCGGCGACGTCGAACCCCGCCAGCTGAAGGCTCTGCACACTTGCCCGGCGAACGAGCGCGTCGTCTTCGATATAGATCACTTGCAGCCGGTTGGCCATCGTACTCACTTGCTCCTGACGGGCCGCGCGGCGGCAGCGCGCGCGGCGTCGTTGATACCGATCGTGCGCCGATCGGGCGGGCGGCGTGGCGCGCCTAGCGCGAGCCCGCCGGCTCGGACACGGAGTCGGGATGATGCGTGCGGGCGCGCCGCAGCGTCAAGACGAACAGCGCGCCGCCCGACGGCGCGTTGCGCGCGGTCAGCGCCCCGCCCGCGTCGCTCGCGATCGACGACGAGATCGCGAGGCCAAGCCCGAGCCCGCGCCCCATTTCCTTGGTCGTGAAGAACGGCTCGAACAGGCGCGGCAGCAGGTCGGGCGCGATGCCGCAGCCGTTGTCGCGCACCTCGACGGCGAGCGTCGCCGCCGACACCGCGATCGTCACCTCGATCGCCGGCGCCGCAACCCCGGCGACCGCATCGAGCGCGTTGCCGAGCAGGTTGATCAGCACCTGTTCGAGGCGCAGGTCCTCGCAACGGGCGACGAGCTCGGGATAGTCGCGCGCCAGGTCGAGCGGCGCATCGTGCGCGGGCGACACGGTCGCGTCCTGCAGCGTCAGCGTGAGCGCGACGCCGCGCAGCCGCTCGTCGAGCAGCGACAGCACGCTGCGCAGCGCGCGCACGACGAGCGCCTGCTCGTTGCGCGGCTTCGCGCGGCCGACGAACAGCTTCAACTGGTTCGTGATCTTGCCCATCCGCTCGGTGAGCGCGGCGATCGCCTCGAGGTTTTCCCGCGCGGCCGCCTGCTCGCCGCGATCGAGCAGCACGCGCGTGTTGTCCGAGAAGCTGCGCAGCGCCGCGAGCGGCTGGTTCAGTTCATGCGTGATGCCGGCCGCCATCTGGCCGAGCGCGGCGAGCTTGCTCGCCTGGATCAGCTCGTCGTGCGCGGCGCGCAACTCCTGCTCCGCGCGAATCCGGTCGCCGACTTCCTTCTGCAATTGCTCGTTCGCCTCCGACAGGTCGGCCGTGCGCTCCTCGACGCGCCGGTTCAGCTCCGCGTACGCCTGCTGCAGCAGCGCGCGGCCGCGGATCATTTCGCGCACGCGCGCGCGGCGCATCCGCCAGTAGAACGCGAGCAGCGCGACCGACACGAAGCCGAAGCCCGTGACGATCGTCGCGTTGCGCGCATCGGCGTCGACCGGCGCGATCGGCGCGAGCGTGACGAGCAGCCAGTCGGGCTCGCCGATCCTGCGCTTGCTCGCGAGGAAGCGCGGCGCGCGCAGGCCGGGGCCGAGGCGCACGATCTCCGCATCGGGGCCGAGCACCTGCTCGATGCGCAACGGCAGCGGCGTGACGGGTTGCTGCGCGTACTGGCGCGTCTCGTAGATCGACGCGGCGACGGGGCCCGTGAGCGGCCGCAGCGTGTGGTACTTCCACGCGGGCACCGACGACAGGAACACGACGCCATGGTCGTCCGCGACGACGAGCGGCTCGGACGCATCGGCGCCCTGGAACCATTCGAGGTTGAGCTTCACGACGACGACGCCCGCGATCTTGCCGTCGCGCCACACGGGCTGCGAGATGTAGTAGCCGGGATCGCGCGAGATCGTACCGATCCCGAAGAAGCGGCCGACCTGGCCTTTCATCGCATCGAGGAAATACGGGCGGAAACGGTATTCGATCCCGACGAAGCTGTCGGGCGCGCGCCAGTTGCTGGCGGCGACACACAGGCCGTCCGCGCCGATCACGTAGGTGACGGTCGCATGCGCGTGTTCGTTGAGGTCTTCGAGATAGCGATTGACGCGCGCGGTGTAGTCGGCGCGCTTTGGCGCGGCGAGCAGGTCCTGCACGTACGGATGGCTGCCGAGCAGATAGGGCAGCGATTCGTAGCGGTCGAGCGTGCTCTTGAGCGCGTTGGTGGTGCGGTCGACGCGCACCGCGGCGTTGCGCTGCAGCTCGGCAACGCCGCGCCGCCAGGTCATCGTCCACGTCAGCGTGCACGCCGCGGCGAGCGCGGCGGCAAGCACGACGAGAATGAGCAGGCGGCGCGTCACGGTCGAGGCTTCCTGACGATGCGGATCGCCTATTGTGTCATAGGCTTCCGCCTCTTCGCCCCGGCTGCCGCGGGCCGCGCCGCCGGCGAGCGGCGCCGCCGCCTGCTCGTTCATGGCGTCAGACGCCGGCCGTCTCGGTCGCCGCGACCTCGCCGCCGCCCTTCAGCGCCTGGCGCAGCTTGTTGCGGTCGAGCTCCTTCTCCCAGGCCGACACGACGACCGTCGCCACGCCGTTGCCGACGATGTTGGTCAGCGCGCGGCATTCGCTCATGAAGCGGTCGATGCCGAGGATCAGCACCATGCCCGACAGCGGGATCGTCGGCACGACGGCCAGCGTCGCGGCAAGCGTGATGAAGCCCGCGCCCGTGACGCCGCTCGCGCCCTTCGACGTCAGCATCGCGACGGCCAGCAGCGTGAGCTGCTGCATCCACGTCAGTTCGATGTTGGTCGCCTGCGCGATGAACAGCACGGCCATCGTCATGTAGATGTTGGTGCCGTCGAGGTTGAACGAATAGCCGGTCGGCACGACGAGGCCGACGACCGAGCGCGAGCAGCCGGCCTTCTCGAGCTTTTCCATCAGTTGCGGCAGCGCGGCTTCCGACGAGCTCGTGCCGAGCACGATCAGCAGCTCTTCCTTGATGTAGGACACGAAGCGGATGATCGAGAAGCCCGTGACGCGCGCGATCGTACCGAGCACGACGAGCACGAACACGACCGACGTCAGGTAGAACGTGCCGATCAGCTTGAGCAGCGGCACCAGCGAGCCGACGCCGTACTTGCCGATCGTGAACGCCATCGCGCCGAACGCGCCGATCGGCGCCAGCTTCGTGACGATGTGCACGATGCCGAACAGCACGCGCGTGAGCCCGTCGATGAAGTCGGTCACGACGCGGCCGCGCTCGCCGAGGTGGGCGAGCACGCTGCCGAACAGCAGTGCGATCAGCAGGATCTGCAGGATCTCGCCCTGTGCGAACGCATCGACCATCGTGTTCGGGATGATGTGCATCAGGAAGTCGACCGTCGACTGCCCGTGCGCCTTCGCCGCGTACGACGCAACGGCCTTGCCGTCGAGCGTCGCCGGATCGATGTTGAAGCCGACGCCCGGACGCAGGATGTGCGTGGCCGCGAGGCCGAGCACCAGCGCGAAGGTCGACACGACCTCGAAGTACAGCAGCGCCTTGCCGCCGACGCGGCCTACCTTCTTCATGTCCTCCATGCCGGCGATGCCGGTCACGACCGTACAGAAGATGATCGGGCCGATCACCATCTTGATCAGCTTGATGAAGCCGTCGCCGAGCGGCTTCATGTCGGTGGCGAGCGCCGGGTAGTAGTGACCGAGGATCACGCCGACGATGATGGCGAAGATCACCTGCACATAGAGCACTTTGTAGAAGGGTTTCTTCTTCACGATGGTTCCTGCAGAAGTAGATGAGCCGATGGAAACGGCGTCACGCGCGCAGGCGAATGCCAGGGGAGTCATTCGCCCGCGCGGCTGCCGTGCCGCAACAAGCGATGCCTCACGACATCCGGAGGGGGAGGAAGGCAGTGGTCATCGATTGTCTCCTGTGGACCCAGGCCGGCGCTTCGGCGCTTACCGGGTCTCATGCAACGCTTGGTTTAATAGTCCGGCCGGGGGATGGCCGTGCGATTTATAACGCAAGGTCGATGCCAGGCTTTCGTAACCCGTCAAGCCATTGTTTTCATTGTATTTCTCATAATGCGGCAGGCAAGGAAATCCGGTATTCCGGATTTCCGGAAAATATCCGTCCGGCGATCCGGACGGATGCGCTCATCCGTCGGATCAATCAGTGCTGCACGGCGCGGCCGGCCAGCACACCCGTCTGCGCGTAGAACTCCTGCTGCGCGAAGGCCTCGCGCTCGCGCCGGGCGCGCTCGCCGCGATCCGCGAGCGAGCCGGCGACGATCCCGATGAACGCGAGCGGCACCGACACGAGCGCCGGATTGTCGAGGAACACCGGCGCGTGCGCGTGATGCAGCACGTCGACCCACACCGACTTCGACAGCACCGTGAGCGTGACCGCCGACCCGAGGCCCAGGCCGCCGCCGAGCACCGCGCCGCGCGTGGTCATCCCGCGCCAGAAGATCGACATCGCGAGCACCGGGAAATTCGCGCTCGCGGCCACCGCCGCGACGAGGCCGACCATGAACGCGACGTTCACATGCTCGAACAGGATCGACAGCCCGATCGCGACCGCCGACAGCGCGATCGTCGCCGCGCGCGAGATGCGCATCTCGACGCGTTCGTCGGGCTTGCCGCGCGCCCACATCTGCGCATAGAGGTCGTGCGAGATCGTCGTCGCGCCGGCGAGCGTCAGGCCCGCGACCACCGCGAGGATCGTCGCGAACGTGACGGCCGCGATGAAGCCGTAGAACCAGTTCCCGCCGACCGCCTGCGCGAGCTTCACCGCGACCATGTTCGAGCCGCCGAGCAGGTCGTGCGTGAGGTTGAACGTGCCGTTCGCGCCGAGCTTGAAGAACTCCGGATGCTGCGCGAGCAGCACGATCGCCGAGAAGCCGATCACGAAGGTCAGCAGGTAGAAGTAGCCGATGAAGCCGGTTGCGTACAGCACCGACTTGCGGGCTTCCTTCGCGTTCGGCACCGTGAAGAAGCGCATCAGGATGTGCGGGAAGCCGGCCGTGCCGAACATCAGCGCGATGCCGAGCGACAGCGCGTTGGCCGGATCGCGAATCAGCTTGCCGGGGCCCATGATCGACAGCGCCCCCGGATGCACGGCCACCGCGCGGCGGAACATCTCGTCGATGCTGAAGCCGAATTCGCCGAGCGCGAGCACGACGAGCAGCGTCGCGCCGCACAGCAGCAGTACGGCCTTGATCACCTGCACCCAGGTGGTCGCGGTCATCCCGCCGAAGAACACGTACACGACCATCAGCACGCCGACGATCAGCTCGGCCGTGCCGTACGACAGCCCGAACAGCAGCTGGATCAGCTTGCCCGCGCCGACCATCTGCACGACGAGGTACAGCACGACGATCGTGAGCGAATTCGCGGACGTCAGCAGCCGGATCGGCCGCTGCGCGAAGCGGTACGCGACGACGTCGACGAACGTGAACTTGCCGAGGTTGCGCAGCGGCTCGGCGATCAGGAACATCACGAACGGCCAGCCGACCAGAAAGCCGATCGAGTAGATGAGCCCGTCGAAGCCGAACATGAACACCATCCCCGACAGCCCGAGGAACGACGCGGCCGACATGTAGTCGCCCGCGATCGCGAGCCCGTTCTGCAGCCCGGTGATGCCGCCGCCGGCCGTGTAGAAGTCGCGCGTCGAGCGCGTGCGGCGCGCGGCCCAGCGCGTGAGCGCGAGCGTCGCGAACACGAACGCGAAGAACATCCCGATCGCGACCGGGTTCAGCTCGACCTTGTCGGGCATCGGGCCCGCGACCGATACGGCACGCGCGGCGCAAGAAACGAGCCCCAAGGGAACAGCAAGCGCGCCGGGCGCGATCGAAGTATGTCGCATGTCGGCCTCCGTCAAGGACGCTGCAGGATCGCGTCGACGCGGCGGTCGAACGCACGGTTCGCTCGCAGCACGTAGCACGCGGTCAGGCCGATCGCGACCAGGATGATCGCGACGCCCGTGGCGATCCCGACCGTCGTCGTCGCGCCGCGGTACAGCGGCGCGGCGAGCACGTGCGGCGCGAGCGCGACGAGCAGGATGAAGCCGTAGTACGTGGCGATCATCAGCGCCGTCAGCGTGAAGCTGAAGCGGCGCCGCGCACGCACGAGCTGCTGGTAGTCGCGGCGCGCCGTGACCGATTCGATGACGGAAAGCTCCATGGTGTCTGTCTCCTGTCCCATGCTTGGCGGTCGCCCGGCGCCGGCCCTTCAGCGCCCGCGCCGGTCCCGCCGAATGCCCTCGTCGTGTCGCGAGGGAGGTGTTGTGGATGGCCGGCGCGTCAACCGATCCGCCCGCGCCGCGGCGGAGAAAGGCAATCCGGTGAAAGGGACGATGCGCGCGTCAGACCACGCGCCCCGCACGCAGCCGCGCAACCTCGTCGGCCGGCATGCCGAGCCAGCCGCCGAGCACCGCCTCCGTATCGGCACCGAGCACCGGCGGCGCACCGCGCACCGGCAATCGCGCGCCGTCGAACCGATACGGCGGCGCAAGCACGTCGACGCCGCCCGCGACCGGGTGCGGCTGCCGCGTGACGAGCCCCGCGCTCGTCGCGCGCTCCGACTTCAGCGCTTCGTGCAGCCCGAGCACTTCGCCGCACGGAATGCCCGCATCGGCGAGCGCCGCGAGCAACGTCGCGCGCGACCGGCGTGCGAGTTCGCCGCGAATCTCGGGCAGCAGGTCCGCACGGTTTTCCGAGCGGCCGAGATTGGTCTTGTATCTCGCGTCGGCCGCGAGGTCGGGCCGTTCGATCGCATCGCAGAAGCGCGCGAACTGCGTGTTGTTGCCGACCGTGATCACGAGCGGGCCGTCGGCCGCATCGAATACGCCGTACGGCACGATCGACGGATGCGCGTTGCCGTAGCGCGGCGGGTCCTCGCCCATCAGCAGCGCGTCGAGCCCGTAGTACGCGGTGATCATCAGCCCACAGTCGAACAGCGCCATCTCGATGCGCCGCCCGCGCCCCGTCGCATGGCGCTCGTACAGCGCGGCGAGGATCGCCTGCGCCGAATACATGCCGGTGAACAGGTCGACCGCCGCGACGCCGAACTTCAGCGGCGGCTGGCCGGCCTCGCCGTTCAGCGCCATCAGCCCGGCCTCGCCCTGCACGACGAGGTCGTAGCCGGGCCGCGCGGCCTCGGCGCCCGAGCGGTCGTAGCCGGAGATCGCGCAATGCACCAAGCGCGGATTCAGCTCGGCCAGCGCGTCGTAGCCGAGCCCGAGCTTTTCCGCGCCGCCGAACTTGAAGTTGTGGAGCACCACGTCGGCCTGCGCGGCCAGCTCGCGCGCGAGCCGCCGCCCTTCGCCGGTCTGCAGGTCGAGACAGATCGAGCGCTTGCTGCGGTTCACGCTGTTGAAGTAGGTCGTCTCCGTGTCGCCGATCCTCAGGCCCCAGTCGCGCGTGTCGTCGCCGCGCGCCGGATGCTCGACCTTGATTACTTCCGCGCCGAAATCGGCGAGCACCATCGCACACCACGGGCCCGCCAGCACGCGCGAGAAATCGAGCACCTTCACGCCGGCCAGCGGCAATGCGCGCGATTCGTTCGTCATCCTTGTCTCCTCCATTCGCGTGGTGCGCCTTTACTGTTTCGACAGCGCGATGTAGCGCGCGAGATGGTGATCCTCGTCGCCGAGCTGGTGATCGATCATCACGAGGCGCTTCGCGTAGTGCGACAGCGGCAGCTCCCACGTCATCCCGATCCCGCCGTGCAGCTGGATGCTCTCTTCCGCGACGAGCGTGCCGATCCGGCCGATGCTGGTTTTCGCCGCCGCGAGCGCGCGTTCACGCACCACGCGCGGCGCATCGAGCTGCGCGGCCGCGTTGATCACGGCCGAGCGCGCCTGCTCGACTTCGAGCAGCAGGTCGGCCATCCGGTGCTGCAACGCCTGGAAGCTGCCGATCGGCATGCCGAACTGCTTGCGGGTGCGCAGGTAGTCGAGCGTGTACGCCTTCGCGACGTCCATCGCGCCGAGCGCTTCCGCCGACAGCGCGAGCAACCCGTAGCCGAGCACGCGTTCGAGCAGCTCGGCGCCGGCTTCGCCGTCGTGCGCGCCGAGCGCGGCATCGGCCGGCAGCGCGACGCGTTCGAAGCGCACTTCGGCCGCGCGGCCTCCGTCGATCTTCCGGTAGTCGCGCAGCGATACGCCCGGCGCATCGGCCGGCACGACGAACAGGCCGATGCCGGCCGCGTCGTCATCATGACCTGACACGCGCGCGCTGACGACGAAGAACGCCGCCTGCGCGGCCTGGTCGACGACGCCCTTCGCGCCCGTCAGCACCCAGCCGTCGCCCGAGCGTTCGGCGCGCGTGCGCACGGTCGTCAATTCGTAGTGCGAGCCCGGCTCGTCGTGCGCGAACGCGGCGCTCGCGCTGCCGTCGATCAGCGCGGCGAGCCGGTCGCGATGCGCGGCGCCGCCGGCGAGCGACAACGCGCGGCCCGCGAGCAGCGCGCCGAGGAACGGCTCGACGACGAGCCCGCGCCCGAGGCATTCGAACACCACGGCGATGTCGAAGCCCGCGCCGCCGAACCCGCCGTCGGCTTCGGAAAACAGCGCGCCGACGGTGCCGAGTTCGGCAAAGCGCCGCCACATCGCGCGATCGAAACCCTCGGCCGACTGCGCGATGCGATCGCGCACCGGGAACGCGTACTGTTCGGCGATGAAGCGGTTCAACGTATCCGCCAGCATCCGGCGGTCTTCTGTGTGCTGGAAATCCATCGTCGCGTCCCTCGTTACAGCCCGAGCATCATCTTCGCGATGATGTTCTTCTGGATCTCGTTCGAGCCGCCGAAGATCGACAGCTTCCGGTTGTTGAAATACTGCTGCGCGGCGCTCGCGGCTTCGTCCGGTCCGACCGGCTCGCCGTCGTAATCGGCATCGAGTGCTTCCTCGAAGAACGGCTGCGCATACGGCCCCATCGCGCGCCGCATCAGCGCGGTGATCTCCTGGCGGATCTGCGTGCCGCGGATCTTCAGCATCGAGCTTTCCGCGCCGGGCGCGCCGCCGCCCGCGACCGCGGCCAGCACGCGCAGGTTGGTCGTGCGCATGTTCTCGAGTTCGATCTCGACCCGTGCGACGCGCGCCGCGAAGAACGGATCGTCCGCGAGTGGCCGGCCGTTCTTCGTGACCTTCGCGGCGACCGCGCGCAACCGGTCGAGCGCGGCCGTCGAGAAACCGATGCCGGCGATGTTGGTGCGCTCGTACGTGAGCAGGTATTTTGCGTAGGTCCAGCCGCGGTTCTCTTCACCGACGAGGTTGGCCGCCGGCACGCGCACGTCGGTGAAGAACACCTCGTTCACCTCGTGCTCGCCGTCGAGCGTGACGATCGGGCGAACCTCGACGCCCGGCGTGTTCATGTCGATCAGCAGGAAGCTGATGCCTTCCTGCTTGCGCACGTCGGTCGCGGTGCGCACGAGGCAGAAGATCATGTTCGCGTAGTGGCCGAGCGTGGTCCACGTCTTCTGGCCGTTCACGACGTAGTGCTCGCCCTGCGCGTCCACGCCGCGCACCGCACTCGTCTTCACCGCCGCGAGATCGGACCCGGCGCCCGGCTCCGAGTAGCCCTGGCACCACCAGTCGGTGCCGTCGAGGATGCGCGGCAGCCAGTGGCGCTTCTGCGCTTCGTTGCCGTACTTGATCAGCACGGGGCCGAGCATGTTCACGCCGAACGGCACGATGCGCGGCGCACCCGCGAGCGCGCATTCGTTGTCGAACAGGAACTTCTGCGCGACGCTCCAGCCGGGGCCGCCGTATTCGCTCGGCCAGTGGCTCGCGAGCCAGCCGCGCGCGTTGAGGATGGCATGCCATTCGCGCATGTCGTCGCGCGTGAGATGCAGGCCGCCCTTCACCTTGCGCGCGATGCGCGCGGGCAGTTCGGCTTGCAGGAAGCGCTGCACTTGCGTGCGGAAGGCTTCCTCTTCGGGAGTGAAATTGAGGTCCATCTTCGGTCCGTGGCGAATGCGGTGGGCGTTCAGTCGATGCGGTTCAGGCTCGCGAAATCCGCGCCGCGCGCGACGAGATCGACGAGCAGCGGCGACGGCTTCCAGAACAGCGGATCCTCCTTCGCGAACGCGCGGATATCGGCGAGCACGTTCGCGAGGCCGACCGTGTCCGCGTAATGCATCGGGCCGCCGCGATGGCGCGGGAAGCCGTAGCCGTACAGGAACACCGCATCGACATCGAGCGGGCGCAGCGCGATCTTCTCGTGCACGACGTTCGCGCCTTCGTTGATCATCGCGGCGAGGTAGCGGCGCAGGATCTCGTCGTCGGTGAACTTGCGCGGCGTGACGCCCTTCTTCGCGCGCTCTTGCGCGACGATCGCCTCGACTTCCGGGTCCGGCGTGCCGACGCGCGCACCGTCCGGATACAGGTAGTAGCCGCGCGCCGTCTTCTGGCCGAACCAGCCGCGCTCGCACAGCCGGTCGGAAATCTCCACGTAGCGCGCCCGCGGGTCGCGCGTCGCCGCGCGGCGCTTGCGGGTCGCCCAGCCGATGTCTCCGCCCGCGAGATCGACGACCTGGAACGGCCCCATCGGGAAGCCGAATTCGCGCACCGCGCGATCGATCTGGTACGGCGACGCGCCGTCTTCCATCAGGTAGTCGGCCGCCGTGCGATAGACGGCGAGGATCCGGTTGCCGATGAAGCCGTCGCACACGCCCGCGCGCACCGGCGTCTTCTTCAACTGCTTCGCGAGCGCGAACGCGGTCGCGACGACGTCCGCGCTCACGCGCGCCGGCACGACGATCTCGAGCAGCTTCATCACGTTGGCCGGCGAGAAGAAATGCAGGCCGATCACGTCGGCCGGCCGGTCGATGCTCGCGGCCAGCGCGTCGATGTCGAGATACGACGTGTTGGTGGCGAGCACCGCGCCCGGCTTGCACACCCGCGCGAGTTCGGCGAACACGGCCTGCTTCACGGCCATGTCCTCGAACACGGCCTCGATCACGACGTCGGCCTGCGCGAGCGCATCGTACGACGTGCTGCCCTTGAAGCGCGCGAGCCGCGCGGCGTGCGCGGCCGGCGTCATCCGGCCTTTTGCGACGAGGCCGTCGTACACCTTCTCGACGTGCGCGCGGCCACGCGCGAGCGATGCTTCGTCGCGTTCGATCATCGTCACCGGCAGCCCGGCATCGAGCGCCGCGACCGCGATGCCAGCGCCCATCGTGCCGCCGCCTACCACGCCGATCCGCTCGACCGGCCGCGCGCTCGCGCGCCGCGCCTCGGGCGCCTTCGCCGCTTCACGCTCCGCGAAGAACGCATGCACGAGGCCCGCGCGCTGCGGGCTGTCGATGCACTGCAGGAACAGGGTGCGCTCGAGCTTCATCCCCGCGTCGAACGACTGCGTGAGCGCGGCCTCGACCGCGTCGACGATCTTCGCGGGCGAGAACAGGCCGCGCGATTTCTTCGGCAGCTCGGCGCGCGCCGCATCGATCGCGGCCTGCGCGGACGCGCGGTCGGCGAGCCCCTGCGCATCGCGCGTGCGGCGCACCGGCGCGCCGAGCGACACGAGTTCCTGCGCGTAGGCAAGGCCTTCGGCGAGCGTGTCGTCGCTGTGCGCGAGACGGTCGACCAGGCCCAGCGCGAGCGCTTCTTCGGCGCTTGCATGACGGCCCGTCAGCATCAGGTCGAGCGCGGCCTTCGCGCCGATCAGGCGCGGCGCGCGCTGCGTGCCGCCCGCGCCGGGCAGCAGGCCGAGCGTGACTTCGGGCAGCCCGAGCTTCGCGCCGGGCACCGCGAGCCGGTAATGCGCGGCGAGCGCGACCTCGAGGCCGCCGCCGAGCGTCGCGCCGTGCAGCGCGACCACGACCGGCTTCGCGCCGGACTCGATCCGCTCGCATACGTCGGGCAGCGACGGCGGCACCGGCGGCTTGCCGAACTCGCGGATGTCGGCGCCCGCGATGAAGTTGCGGCCGGCGCCGACGATCAGCACCGCGCGGATCGCGTCGTCGGCCTGCGCGGCGTCGAGCGCGTCGGCGAGGCCGCGCCGCACATCGGCCGACAACGCGTTGACGGGCGGGTGGTCGATCGTGACGACGAGCACCTTGTCGCGCCGCTCGCGCGTGACGATGCCGGCAGGGCTGGTGGGGGAAGCGGGTGAGTTCATCGTGTCTCCTTGACGCGGCGGCCGGTGCGTCGACGCCGGTTCGTGGCTCGCGGCCACGCGAGCGGCGCCGGGGCACCAGCCCCGGTCCCGCACGAAGCGGGACAAGATCCGGCCTGACGCCGGGCATGACCCGATTCTCGATTGATCTAGATTCATTGACAATTCCCGCACGCCTTTACAAGCTGTCAAGTCTGACTTGACATTGAATGCTTTCCGACCGTTAAACGGGACGGATCAGGAGCACACGCATGGACCTGAACGCGCTGACGCTGCTCGTCGAGATCCTCGACGCCGGCAATCTCAGCAAGGCCGCGCAGCGGCTCAAGATGAGCCGCGCGAATGTCAGCTACCGGCTGAACCAGCTCGAGCGCTCGATCGGCCAGCAGCTCGTGCGGCGCACGACGCGGCGCATCGAGCCGACCGAAATCGGGCTGAAGCTGTACGAGCACGGCCGGCGCATCCGCAACGAACTGCTCGCCGCGCAGGAATCGGTGACGACGCTCGGCCAGGACCTGCAGGGCCGCGTGCGGCTGTCGGTGCCGAGCGGCTACGGGCAGATGGTGATGTCCGACTGGCTGCTCGCGTTCAAGCGGCTGCATCCCGGGATCGTGCTCGACGTCGTGTTCGAGAACCGCGTGGAAGACCTGATGCGCGACGAAATCGACATCGCGGTGCGCGTGATGCCGGAGCCGCCGCAGAACCTCGTGGCGCGCGACATGGGCGCGGTACGTTACGTCGCGTGCGCGTCGGCCGCATTCGCGGCCGAGCACGGCATGCCGTCAAGCCTCGGCGCGTTGTCGGCCGCCCCCGTCGTCACCGCGACGGTGATGGGCCGGCAGCTCAGGATCGCCGCGTATCTCGGCGACGAGCGCCATGAGGTGCTGCTCGAGCCCACGCTGATTTCGGAGAACTTCCTGTTCCTGCGGCAGGCGATTCTCGGCGGGATCGGCGTCGGCATCGTGCCCGACTACGTGGTGCAGGACGACATCCGGCGCGGCACGGTCGTCACGTCGCTCGACGCGTACCGGCTCAGCATCTTCGGCACGCATATGTACATGCTCTACATGCCGAACCGGCACCACACGCGTGCGACGTCGACGTTCATAGAGTTCATCCTCGAACAGGCCGGAAAGACCGGCCGGGGCGGGCCCGGCGCGATGCGTCAGGGTTTCCTGTCGGGTGACAAGCCGCCGGCCGCGCGGCGACAATAGCGCGCCCGGGGCGGGCAGCCGCGTTGCGCCCGCACCGTCGCCTCCTTCGAATTCACTGCTGCCGAGGGTTCAATGTTCGACCGGATTCGTCCGCATTCGCGCTCCTGGACGCTGCTCGCCGCCGTCGCGCTCGTCGCGTTCAACACCGGCTGCACGTCCCCGTCCACGCCGTCGTCGGGCGCGGTGGTGCCCGTCGCCGCCGCATCGGGCGCCGCCGTGCCGCTGCCCGGTTTTCATGCGCCCGAGCTGTCGTCCGGCTGGACCGACAAGCCGGGCTGGACCTCGCAGCACTTCATGATCGCGGCCGCGAACCCGCTCGCGACGCAGGCCGGCTACGACATGCTGAAGGCCGGCGGCACCGCGATCGACGCGGCGATCACGACGCAGATGGTGCTCGCGCTCGTCGAGCCGCAATCGTCGGGGATCGGCGGTGGCGCGTTCCTGCTGTACTTCGACGGCAAGGCGACGCAGGCCTACGACGGCCGCGAAACCGCGCCGGCCGCCGCGACCGATCGCCTGTTCTACGGGCCGACCGGCCAGCCGATGCGCTTCTACGAAGGTGTCGTCGGCGGGCGCTCGGTCGGCACGCCGGGCGTGCTGCGCATGCTCGACGCCGCGCACCGCGCGCACGGCAAGCTGCCGTGGCGACGGCTGTTCCAGCCGGCGATCCGGCTCGCCGAGCACGGCTTCACGATCAGCCCGCGGCTGGCGACGCTGATCGCCAACGACAAGTACCTGAAGAACGACCCGGCCGCGCGCGCGTACTTCTACAACCCGGACGGCACGCCGAAGGCGGCCGGCACGGTGCTGAAGAACCCGGCGCTCGCAACCGTGCTGCGCCAGGTCGCCGAGCGCGGCGCGAACGCGTTCTACACCGGCGCGATCGCGCGCGACATCGTCACCAAGGTGCGCAGGCACCCGACCAACCCGGGCCTGCTGTCGCTGCAGGATCTCGCACACTACAAGGCGAAGGTGCGCGCGCCGCTGTGCACCGACTACCGTCGCTCGGTCGTGTGCGGGATGCCGCCGCCTTCGTCGGGCGGCCTCGCGATCGCGCAGATGCTCGGCATTCTCGAGGCGATGCCCGACTGGCAGCAGATCGGCGCGCAGAAGCCGGTGCGCAACGATGTCGGCTACGAGCCGACGCCGTTCGCCGCGCACCTGTTCAGCGAAGCCGGGCGCCTCGCGTATGCGGACCGCGCGCGCTACGTCGCCGATCCCGATTTCGTGCCGCTGCCGGGCGGCAACTGGGCGAGCCTCACCGACAAGACCTATCTCGCGCAGCGCGCGCACCTGATCGGCGACAGCAGCATGGGCGTCGCGCAGGCCGGCACGCCGCAGGGCGCGACGCTCGCGATGGCCGACGACCGCAGCCCCGAGTTGCCGTCCACGTCCGACATCGCGATCGTCGACCGCTATGGCCAGGCGCTGTCGATGACGACCAGCATCGAGGACGCGTTCGGTTCGCGGCTGATGGTGCGCGGCTTCATGCTGAACAACCAGCTCACCGATTTCTCGTTCGTGTCGAACGACAACGGCCGGCCGGTCGCGAATCGCGTGCAGCCCGGCAAGCGGCCGCGCTCGGCGATGTCGCCGGAGCTCGTGTTCGACAAGAAGACGAAGCAGGTGACGATGGTCGTCGGCTCGGCCGGCGGCCCCGCGATCATCAACCACGTCGCGAAGACGCTGGTCGGCGTGCTCGACTGGGGGATGACGATGCAGCAGGCGATCGCGCTGCCGAACTTCGGGTCGATGAACGGGCCGACGCAGCTCGAACGCGGCCGCGTGTCGGACGCGCTCGCCGACGGGCTGAAGGGCCGCGGGCACGACGTGCAGGTCGTCGAGATGAACTCGGGGCTGCAAGGGATCCAGCGGCTGAACGTGCAGGGGCAGACGGTGTGGTTCGGTGGGGCCGATCCGCGGCGGGAAGGGGTGGCGATGGGGGAATGACACCGGCAGGCGGGCACCTCGATCTCGCGTAGACTGGCACCCTCTGCCCTCGAGGAGCCGCGACATGAATTCGACGACACTCGTGCTGTATGTCATCACCGTATCCGCCGTCACGGTCACGCCCGGCCCGACGATGCTGCTGGCGCTGAACAACGGTGCCACACGCGGCATGCGCATCGCCGCTTACGGCATCGCCGGAGCGGCGCTGTCCGACCTAATTCTGATCGGCGCGGTGGGATGTGGGCTCGGCGCACTCATGCAAGCGTCGGAACACCTATTCGTCATGCTGAAGTGGGCGGGCGCCGCGTACCTGCTCTACCTCGCCTGGGCGCTCTGGCGTGCCCCTACATCCCTGCCGTTGGCCGACACCGTGCGAGCAGACGGAGCACGCGACGGCCGCTCCGCATTCAAGCGCTCGCTGCTTGTCGCACTATCAAATCCGAAGGGCTTGCTGTTCTTTTCGGCATTCCTGCCGCAGTTCATCCAGCCCCAATCGAACGTCGCGGCCCAGTACGCGACGCTCGCGATTCTGACGGCCACGATCGATGTCCTGTTGATGGGCGCTTACGCGGCAAGTGGCTATCACGCGATGAAGGTCATGTCCGACAAAGCCCTGAAATGGCTCAATCGCGGCTGCGCCGGCATGCTGGCCGGGCTAGCAGTTGCCCTCAGCCTCTATCGACGCGGCACCGCAACCTGATGCGAGGACGCTCGACACGTCGCAACAAACCTCGCTCACCCCCGCCCCTTCCACGGCACCACCCGCCGCTCGACCCACCGCATCGCGAGATCGAACAGCCACGCGATCGCGCCGATGATCAGGATGCCCATCACGACGATATCCGTGCGCAGGAAGCTCGATGCGTTGAGCACCATCTGCCCGAGCCCGGCGGTCGCGGCGACCATCTCGGCCGCCACCAGCGTCGTCCAGCCGAAGCCGATCGCGATCCGCAGCCCGGTGAGGATCTCCGGCAGCGCGGCCGGCAGCACCACGTGCCGCACGATCTGCGCGAAGCTGCCGCCGAGCGAATACGCGGCGTTGATCTGCTCGACCGTCGCCGCACGCACGCCGGCACGTGCGGCCATCGCGATCGGCGCGAAGCACGCGAGGAAGATCACGACGAGCTTCGCCGTTTCGTCGATGCCGAACCAGATCACGACGAGCGGCAGGTATGCGAGCGGCGGCAACGGCCGGTAGAACTCCAGCAGCGGATCGAGCACGCCGCGCGCAACGCGGCTCACGCCCATCAGGATGCCGGCCGGCACGCCGATCGCGGTCGCGAGCCCGAACGCGCCGAACACGCGCGCCGCACTCCACAGCAGGTGCTCGGGCAACGGCAAGCCGCCCTGGATGCGGCCATGCCATGCATCGACGAATGCCGTCCACACGGCTTCCGGTGCGGGCAGGAACAGCGGCGGCAACCACTGGCGATGCGTGGCGACCCACCACAGCACGGCCAGCGCCGCGACCGTCGCCGCGCTCAACCCGGCCGTCTTCCCTTCCCCCGGCAACCGGTAGCGCCGCGACGACGGTGCACGACGTTGCGCCGCCCGAGTCCGCGTGCGATCGCCCTGCTCGACACCTGCGGCCGTCGCGTCGGCCGTCCACGAATCCTGCGTGCTCATGCTGTCCTGCCTGTGCAAAGTGCTGATCCGACCGCGTCCGACCGACGCGCCCTGTCGCGCGAGTTCGTGCATCACGCGGCCACCTCGGCCGCTTCGTCGCGATGCAGGTACGCGATCAGCCGCTCGCGCCACGCGATGAAATCCGGTGAAGACTTCACCGCACGCGCATCGCGCGATTCGACGTAGCGGCGCGCGAACGGCAGTTCGAAAGTTTCCGCGATCCGGCCGGGGCCGGGCGTCATCACGACGAGACGCGTCGCGAGGAACAGCGCCTCCTCGACATCGTGCGTGATGAAGAACACCGTCTTGCCGGTGCGCGCCCACACGTCGAGTACGAGCGCCTGCATCGTGCCGCGCGTCAGCGCGTCGAGCGCGCCCATCGGCTCGTCCATCAGCAGTACGCGCGGGTCGCTCGCGAGCGCGCGCGCGATGCCGACCCGCTGCTGCATCCCGCCCGACAGCTCGTACACCCGCGCATGCGCATGACCGTCGAGCCCGACGAGCGCGAGCATTTCCCGCGCCCGCGCTTCGCGTTCGGCCTTCGACACGCGCGCGAAGCGCAGCCCGAGCGCGACGTTGTCGAGCACGTTAAGCCACGGCAGCAGCGCGTACTTCTGGAACACGACGCCGCGATCGGCACCGGGGCCCGTGACCGGCACGCCGTCGACGCGCACGTCGCCGGTGGTCGGTGCGACGAAGCCGGCCATGCAGTTCAGCAGCGTCGTCTTCCCGCACCCGGACGCGCCAAGCGCGACGACGAATTCACCGGCCTCGATGCGCAGGTCGACGCGTGCGAGCGCCTGCGTCGTCGGCCTGCCGCGCTCGCCCGGATAGGCAACCGAAACCTGACGGACTTCCAGCGTACTCATGCTCAGGACTCCGCGATATTCGCCGCGCTCAGCGCGCGGCCTTCTGCACGAACTGCGGATCGACGCCGGCCGAGTAGTCGGTGAGCACCGTCTGGATCGTGCCTTGCGATTTGAGGAACGTGGCGGTGGCCGCGAGCGATTTCGCGGCGCCCGATTGCGCGCCGCCGCCGAGCCACGTCGGCGACGCCTGCTCGGCCGCCGTCGGGAATGCGTAGAGCGCGAGGCTGGCCGGCACGTCCTGCGCGTTCGCGCCCGATACCTTAGCCACCGCCGCGACCTGCGGCGAGCCGACCTTCCACGCCGCCGCATGCGCGCGATAGTCGGCATCGGCGGCGGCCAGCACCTTCACGAAACGCGTGACGAACTCGGGGTTCTCGCGCGCGAACTTGCGGCTCACGACGAAGCCGTCGAAGGTCGCCTTGCCGCTTTCTTTCGCCACTTGCCCCGACGTGGTCAGCACGGTGCCCGACTGCTTGACCTTCGCGAGCACCGGATCCCAGATGTAGGTCGCGTCGATGTCGCCGCGCGCCCAGGCCGCCGCGACTTCGGGCGGGCGCAGGTTGACGATCTTCACGTCGTTCGGATTGACGCCCGCGGCCTGCAGCGCGACGAGCGTGTGGAAATGCGATGTCGACACGAACGGCACACCGATCTTCCTGCCCTTCAGCGCCGCGATACTCGTGACGCCGGAACCGTTGCGCGCGACGAGCGCCTCGGCGTCGTTGATATTGTCGAGCACCCAGAACAGCGAGATGTCGAGCCCCTGCGACAGGCCGGCCGCGATCGGGCTCGAGCCGGCTTCGCCGAGCTGCACGGAGCCCGACGCGAGCGCGCGGATCACGTCGGCGCCGCTGTCGAGCTTGCGGAACCTGACCTTGTAGCCGGTTGCCTTTTCGACTTCACCGCTCGCCTGCGCGTAGCGCCACGGCACGACCATGTCCTGGTACGCGATCACGACTTCGCGCGATTCGGCGTGCGCCGCGCCGAGCGCGGCAAAGGCGGTCAGTGCGACGACGGCGCGACGGATGAAGCTGAAGCGGGACATGCGGCTCTCCTTCGGAATGCGGGCATTGCTGCGGGAGAGCCGACTATAGGAGCTTTGCGCACGGCGGGAGCGAACTTATCGTGCGAAGCTATCGATGCCGTTTCAGCTTTGCTTTCCATGCTCGACCGGATTGCGCGTCCGGTCGGGTGACGATTGCCGTGCGACCGCAGGAATGGCGGCCGCACCAGCAAAAAAGCCCGCATCGCTGCGGGCTTTTTCGACTGCGTGACTGCCGCAGGAACGCGGGGCTCAGACCACCCCGGCTCCGTGCGCCTGCAGATCGGCGTGATAGCTCGACCGCACCATCGCGCCGACCGCCGCGTGCGTGAAGCCCATCTTGTACGCCTCTTCCTCGTACATCTTGAACGTATCCGGATGCACGTACGCACGCACCGGCAGGTGGTGCTCGGACGGCTGCAGGTACTGGCCGATCGTCAGCATGTCGACGTCGTGCGCGCGCAGGTCGCGCATCACCTGCAGGATTTCCTCTTCGGTTTCGCCGAGGCCGACCATCAGGCCCGACTTCGTCGCGACGTCCGGATGCAGCGCCTTGAAGTCCTTCAGGAGCTTCAGCGAGTGCGCGTAGTCCGAACCCGGGCGCGCTTCCTTGTACAGGCGCGGCACCGTTTCGAGGTTGTGGTTCATCACGTCCGGCGGCGCGGCGTTCAGGATCGAGATCGCGCGGTCGAGACGGCCGCGGAAGTCCGGCGTCAGGATCTCGATGCGCGTTTCCGGCGACTGCTCGCGCACTTCGCGAATGCACTCGACGAAGTGGCCGGCGCCACCGTCGCGCAGGTCGTCGCGGTCGACGCTCGTGATCACCACGTACTTGAGCTTCAGCGCGCCGATCGTGCGCGCGAGGTTCTTCGGCTCGTCCGGATCCAGCGGATCGGGGCGGCCATGGCCGACGTCGCAGAACGGGCAGCGGCGCGTGCACTTGTCGCCCATGATCATGAACGTCGCGGTGCCCTTGCCGAAGCATTCGCCGATGTTCGGGCAGCTCGCTTCCTCGCACACCGTATGCAGGTTGTGCTCGCGCAGGATCGTCTTGATCTCGTTGAAACGCGAGCTGCCGGTGGCCGCCTTCACGCGGATCCACTCGGGCTTCTTCAGCTTCTCGATCGGAATGACCTTGATCGGGATGCGCGCCGTCTTCGCCTGCGCCTTCTGCTTGGCGGTCGGATCGTAGGCAGCGGTCGCGGCCGAATCGGCCGGTGCGGGAGAAGCGGTAACGTCAGTCATTCGATTGTTCCAGTGCCTGCGGCTTGTCGGCGGCCGCGGATGCGCCGTCGAGGTTGGCGATCAGACGGCGCACCAGCGTGTGGGCGACGTCGTTCCAGTCGGCGGCAACCTCGAGGCTCGCCATGTCGACGGTTTCCAGTCCGGCATAGCCGCACGGGTTGATCGCAAGAAACGGGCGCAGATCCATCTTCACGTTCAGGCTCAGCCCGTGATAGCTGCAGCCGTTACGGATCTTCAGGCCGAGGGCCGCGATTTTCGCGCCCTCGTGCACGCCGGATGCCACGTAGATCCCGGGCGCGCCCGCCTTGCGGACCGAAGCGAGATTATACGCCGCGAGGGTTTCGATCACGGCCTCCTCGATCTTCGTCACCAGCGTGCGCACCATCAGCTTGCGCCGGCGCAGGTCCAGCAGCAGGTAGGCGACGATCTGGCCGGGGCCGTGGTAAGTGATTTGCCCGCCGCGGTCGACCTTCACGAGCGGCACGCCGCTGTCGGCCACCAGCAGGTGGGCCGGGTCGCCGGCCTGGCCGAGCGTGTAGACGGGCGGGTGCTCGACCAGCCAGATCTCGTCGCCGGTCTCGGCCGTGCGCGTGTCAGTGAACGCGCGCATTGCGTCGAAACTCGCCTCGTAGGTCTCGACGCCCCGCCAGCGCACGGTGACCGGCGGGGCCGGCTGATCCGGGGACCCGGCGGGCGATGCGGAAACGGCAACAGGCGTGGACACGATGGAAACCGGTGAAACGGACATGGGCGGTAGTTTACCGAAAACCCGTGGGTCTCGCCGGCCCGGGAGAGGGGACGGATCACCGTTATCCGTCGAAGGAAATGATGGTCAGACGGTGCGCCATCCGTCATGGAGCAGCGCGCTCACGCGTTCGCGCAGCCTTGCCAGCCCGCCGAGCGCGACTTCCCGCGGCGGCCGCGACACCGAGAATGCCACGCACGTGCCCTCCCGACCTTCCGCGCTCAGCCACAGCCGCTCGCCGCGGCGCAGCTTCAGCGTTTCACCGTCAACCAGGAAGTAGTCGTTGACGTCGTTGCTGCGCGTCGCCCACACCGGCCCGCGCTGCACCACCAGCCGCGTGCTGCGTTGCACCTTCATCGGCACGGTTTCGCCCGCGGGGATTTCGAATGTGACGCTTGAAGAAATTTCTTGCATGATCGACTCCGCCAATAAGTGCTTCGATGGCTACAATCGTAGTCACTTCAAGGCGTCCGACAAAACGACCAATTTTCACGTCGATGTGAGGAAAATTAGCAAATGGACCTCCGCCAGCTGCCCGCGCTGAACGCGATTCGCGCGTTCGAAGCCGCCGCCCGTCACGAGAATTTCTCCCGCGCCGCCGACGAGCTGTTCGTCACGCACGGCGCGGTCAGCCACCAGGTGCGCGCGCTCGAGGAAGAGCTCGGCGTGCAGCTTTTCACGCGCAACGGCAAGCGGCTGTGCCTGACCGACGCCGGCATGCGCTACGCACAACAGATCCGCACCGCGCTGATGGTGATCGCCGATGCGACCCGCGACGTGCGCGCGAGCGACCGCGACCGGCGGCTCGTGGTGTCGATGCTGTCGTCGTTCGCCGCGCGCTTCATCACGCCGCGCATCGGCACGTTCATCGAGCGGCATCCGGAAATCGACGTCGAACTGCAGTCGACCAACTCGCTCACCGATTTCGCGCGCGACGACGTCGATCTCGCGATCCGCTTCGGCCAGGGCAACTATCCGGGGCTGCATGTCGAGCCGCTGTTCGACGAGGTGTTCTTTCCGGCGTGTGCGCCGACGCTGAACGGCGGCAAGCTGCCGCAAACGCCCGCCGATCTCGTGCACTACACCCTGCTGCGCTCGGACGACGAGCTGTGGCGCCCGTGGTTCGACGCGGCCGGGCTCAAGACGCTGACCGAGCCGAAGCGGGGGATTCTGTACCAGGATTCGTCGAACCTGCTGCTGGCCGCGATCGACGGCCAGGGCATCGCGCTGGTGCGCCGCTCGCTCGCGGTGCACGACCTGCTCGACGGACGCATCGTGCGCCTGTTCGACATCGACGGGCCGAGCCCGTGGCATTATTTTTTCGTGTGCCCGCCGCCGCTGCTGAATGCGCCGCGCGTGCAGGCGTTCCGGAACTGGCTGTTCGAGGAAGTCGCCGAATACAAGCGGCTGTGCGACGAGCTGGACGCGCGGCGCGCGGCGGGAAAGCGTCCCGCCGAGTGCGCGCAGGAAGGAGGATGGAGGGCGCTTAGAGCACAACCTTGACCATCGGATGGCCGGTCAGTGCGCGGTAGATGTTGTCGAGCTGTTCCTGGCTCGTCGCCCGCACGGTGATCGTGAGGCCCGTGTAATTGCCGCCGCTCGACGCACGCTCCTCGATCTTCTCGACATCGATCTCGTTGTCGTGAACGGCCACGACCTTGAAGATCGTGTCCTTGAACTCGGGGTGCGCCTTGCCCATGATCTTGATCGGGAAATCGCACGGGAACTCCAGCAGCGACTCCTTCCGGGTATCGATCGCGCCGGTCACCTCGATGGTTTTGGTCGGTTCGCTCATCATTTTCTCCGGGTTAGGTCAAACTATTCAAACTCGCGCGCCTTCGCGCGCTGGTACGCGTCATACAACGCCGCGAACACGGGGCCGGGCTTGCCGCCCTGCACGGGCAGATCGTCGAGCAACGTGACGGGCAGCACTTCCTTCGTGGCCGACGTGATCATGATTTCGTCGGCTGCGCGCAACTCCACTTCGCTGATCTCGCGTGCAACGAATGGGATCTTGCATTCATCCGCCAGTTCCTCGATCAGCGCGTAGCGGATCCCCTCGAGGATCTTGTTGCTGCGCGGCGGCGCGAGCAGTTCGCCGTTCTTCACGATCCACACGTTCGACGACGAGCCTTCCGTCAGGTTGCCGTCGCGCAGCTGCAGCGTCTCGAACGCATCGCGTTCGGCCGCATGCTGCGCCATCAGCACGTTGCCGAGCAGCGAGATCGACTTGATGTCGCAATGCAGCCAGCGGCGATCCTCGGCCGTCACGCAGCGCACGCCCTGCGCGCGCTCTTCGGCGGACGGCAGGCGCAGCGGGCTCGTCATCATGAACACCGTCGGCACCGCGTTCGCCGGGAACGCGTGGCCGCGCTTCGCGACGCCGCGCGTCACCTGCAGGTAGACGAGCGCGTTGCCGTCGCCGAGGCCTTCGGCGTTCGCCGCGACCACCCGCTCGATCAGCGCGCGCCAGCCCGCCGCATCGTGCGGGCTCGCGATGCCGATCTTCTTCAGGCTGCGCTCGAGCCGCGCCAGATGCTGCTCGATCCGGAACGGCACGTGCGCGCCGTCGTGCGCATAGACGGGAACGACTTCATACACGCCGTCGCCGAAGATGAACCCGCGGTCGAGCACCGGTACGCGGGCTTCCGACAGCGGCACCATTTCCTCCTGCGACGACACGCTGAGGTAGACGATCGGTTCGAATTCGGCTTGGCTCATAACGATGACAGATGGGGATGAAGTCGTGGAAACAAAGGCCCGTCGTGCTTACTTCTTCTTGCTGAACATCAGCAGGATCGAGTCCCAGATACGCCCGAAGATACCCGCTTCCGGCACCGCCTGCAGCGCGACGACCGGGAATTCCGACAGCGTCTTGCCGTCGGCGACGATCTTCACGGTGCCGACCTGCTGGCCTTGCGCGAGCGGCGCGATCAGCGGCGCGTTGACGTCGACTTCCGTCTTGACCTTGTCGCCGAGGCCGCGCGGCACGGTCGCCCACTGGTCGCCCTGCACGCCGACCTGCACGGTGTTGTCCTTGCCCTTGTAGATGCGCGGCGTCGAGATCGCCTGGCCGCCCTTGAACAGGCGCACCGAATCGAACGCGCTGTAGCCGTAGTTCAGCATCTTCATGCTGTCCTGCGTGCGCTCGCCTTCCTTCTGCTCGCCCATCATCACCGACACCAGGCGACGCTGGCCGTCCACACCCGGAATCGCGCGCTTCGCCGACGCGATCAGGCAGTAGCCGGCCGCTTGCGTATGGCCCGTCTTCAGGCCGTCGACCGTCGGGTCGAGCCACAGCAGGCGGTTGCGGTTGCCCTGGCGGATGTTGTTGTACTTGAATTCCTTCTCCGAGAAGATGCTGTAGTACTGCGGAAAATCGCGGATCAGGTGGGCGGACAGCTTCGCGAGATCGCCGGCCGTCGTGTAGTGGTTCGGGTCGGGCATGCCGTTCACGTCGGCGAAGTGCGTGCCCTTCATGCCGAGGCGCTGCGCCTCGTCGTTCATCATCGTGACGAACTGCCCTTCGCTGCCGCCGACGAGTTCGGCCAGTGCGATCGCGGCGTCGTTGCCCGACTGGATGATCATCCCGTACACGAGATCGTGCACGGACACCGGCTTGTTCGCCTCGATGAACATGCGCGACTCGTCGCGGCCGACGCGGCGCACGGCTTCGCTCGGCGTGACGATCTGCTCCATCGAGATCTTCTTCTTGTCGAGCGCCTCGAACACGAGGTACGCCGTCATCAGCTTCGTCAGCGATGCGGGCTCGACGCGTTCATCGGCATTGCCCGACGCGAGCACGGTGTTGCTGGTCGCATCGACGAGCACCCACGAGCGCGCATTCACGCCCGGCGGCGGCACCGCGCCCGGCATGTAGGTCGCGGGCGCGCCGGTGAACTGCTCGGTGGCGGCCGGCGCTGCATGCGCGGCCCGGGCCTTGGCGGCCGGCTTCGCCTCGGCGACGACGATCGTCGACGCGAGCGCAACGGGCAGCATCACGCCGAGCGCGACGTTGCGCGCGGCGGTGCCAAAGGCGATGGAAGAAGCGAGGGACTTGAGGCCTTGGGGAGACAGACGCATGATCGATTCAGGCTGATGGCAGAAAGTGCGGTGCGAAACGCGCAGGGTTGAACGGCAAGGCGGCGGGCGTTTCGGGCACTCGCCCGAGATCGTCGGGCGACGCGAAACGCGCCGGTTGGACTCGTGCGGACGCGTTCGGTTCGCGGCCGTCGCGAGCGGGCGGACAGGCGGCGAAACGAGCGCCGCATGAGCCCAGCCGGGCCGCGGGCGACGCGGATTGCGGCCATTATACGTGGCCGCGCAGGGCGTTTTCGCGAACCTGGCGCCGGACGGCCGCACATCGGCCGCACATCGGCATCGGGCGCAGGGTGACGGCAAGCTGCACGTCATCGCACGCGAAGCTGTGCGAAAGGCGTGCGCAGGCGAGGGGGAAGTCGGGTTGCGCCGCGCGCTGCGGCGCGATGTCGCGCGGCGGGAACGCGCGTCCGGCGCGTGCCGGAGATCCGGTGCGAGATGCGACGCGGGCTACCGCTGTTACGCCGGCACCCGCGCACCGACTAGCGCCATGCGTCGACGATGATGCGCTTCAGCACATGCAGCTTGCGATGCAGGAAATGCTCGGCGCCGGGGATCACGACGACCGGCAGTTCCTGCGGCCGCGCCCAGTCGTACACGAAGGCGATCGGCACCGTGTCGTCGGTTTCGCCGTGGATCACGAGCGTGTTCTCCGGCACGTCGGCCACCTGCCAGCGGCTCGCGGCCGTGCCGACGAACACCATCCGCTCGATCGTCTCGCCCGCGTCGCGCAGCCGCTTCGCGACGTGCGACAGCACGAACGTGCCGAACGAGAAGCCCGCGAGCACGAGCGGCAGGTCGGCATACGCAGGCTGCGCGCGCATGTGCGCGAGCACCGCGAGCAGGTCGTCGGCCTCGCCGGTGCCGTTGTCGTGCACGCCTTCGGTCGCGCCGACGCCGCGGAAGTTCGACCGGAACACGACGTAGTTCAGCTGCACGAGCGTGCGCGCGAGCGTCTGCGCGACCTTGTTGTCCATCGTGCCGCCGAACAGCGGATGCGGATGCGCGACCAGTGCGATGCCGCGCGGCGCGGCGCCGCCTTCGCGCACCGCGTCGGGGAGGTCGACCGCGATTTCGATCTGCCCGACCGGCCCCGCGATCAGCGACTTCTGCGTATGAACGTTCATTCGGCCGACCCGCTCAGATCTTCAGGCGGTCGACGACCTTGCCGTCGCGCAGGTGCGATTCGACGATCTCGTCGATGTCGGCCTGGTCGACGTAGGTGTACCACGTGCCTTCCGGGTACACGACCATCACGGGCCCTTCCTCGCAGCGGTCGAGGCAGCCGGCCTTGTTGATGCGAACCTTGCCGGGCCCCGCAAGGCCGAGCTCCTTCACGCGCTTTTTCGCGTATTCCTGCATGGTCTGCGCGTCGCATTGCGCGCAGCTCGGGCGTTCGGCGCCCGGTTCGCGCTGGTTCAGGCAGAAGAAGACGTGGTGCTGGTAGTAGGAATCCATGATGGTGACGAGCGGCCCGGCGCGAGGCCGTGCGGAAAGAGGAGCGGTTGCCGCTGCGCGGGGCAACGGAGGATGCGGACGATTATAGCGAGCGGCGCACGGCGCTGCCCGCGATAACGATGCGGCCGCGTTACCGCAGCCGCGTCACCGCCGCGATGCGGCCGGCAGCCACGCATGCTCGACGCGCTGGCCGAGCCAGATCAGCGCCGCGTAGGGCCAGATCCACGCGAGCCAGCGCGCGAGGCTGTTGAAGTGCAGGTAGCGCCCCTGCCGCCAGCCCGACAGCGTGAAGTCGAAGAACGGGTTGACCGGCAGCAGGTTCACGAGCGTCACGCCGGCCAGCAGCGCGAGCGCCGCGAGCATCGCGCGCCAGGTCGCCGGCACGCGCAGCGCGACGAGCGCGGCCGCGAAACCGAGCTCGATCCCCAACCGCGCGCCGGGCGTCGCCCACACGACGACGAGGCCGGTGGCCGACTGCATGAACGTCGCGGCCGCCTTCAGCACGAGCGTCGCGGCGACGAGCGCGATCAGGAGCCGGATGCGCGGCGCGCGCGGCCGCATCGCGAGCGACGCGATCGTCAGCGCGGCGAACAGCATCAACCCGCCCAGCGCGGCCTCCCACCCCGAGTCGGACAGCCAGCCGTCGACGCGCTCCGGCCATTCGCCCACGCGCCACGCGGCCGGCAACCACGCAAGCAGCGCGTCCTGCATCGACGCGTCGGCCCGCTCCCACAGCGCGGCCGGCCAGTCGCCGATGCCGAACAGGAACGGCGACGGAAACAGGATCGCGAACGGCCACAGCCCGGCGAGCAGCAGCGGTGTCGCGCCGTCGTCCTCGAACCACGCGAAGCGCAACCGGCGCAACGCGCCGCGATCGAGCAGCGCACCGGTGGCCGGCGCGACGAGCGCCGCGCCCAGCAGCGCGCCGAGCGCGTTGGCCGCGAGATCGAGATTCGACGCGACGCGCGTCGGCAGGTAGGTTTGCAACGCTTCCATCGAGCCGGACAACAGCACGCCGAGCCCGGCCGCGATCAGCGTCGCGGCCACGCCGCGCCGGCGCGGGTGCAGCGCGAGCACGGCGAGCGCGCCGAACGGCATGTAGCCGAGCACGTTCGTGACCACGTCGAATGCGGTCACATAGCGCTGCATCGGCGCGAACAGGTAGTCGAACGGCCCGATGCCGAGCGACACCCAGCCTTCGAACGGATACAGCGACGCGTAGACGATGAGGGCCGCGTAAGCGGCAAAGGCCTGGCGCGCGAACGGCGAGGCGCGAGGCGTACCGGTCGCGCTCATCGCGGCTGCGCGGCACGTGTCACGGCGTGCCCGCGTACGCCTGCATGCCGACCCACGCGGCGATCTGCGACACGAGCTGGTCGCTCGCCGTCGCGAGCGCGCGGGCGCCGCCCGCCGCGTCCGGCGTGCTCGACGGCGCGCGTGCAACGAACGTGCGCTGGCCGAGCACCTTGCCGTCCAGCATCAGCGTCGCGCGCGCGGTGACGGCGCCGTGGCTCTGCGACTGGCCGTCGAACACCTGTTCGAATTCGTTCAGGTCGACCTTCAGCGTCGGTGCGCGCACGCCGTCGGACCCTTCGAGCACCGTGCCACGCGACGACAGCGCGCCGCGCAGCCGCTGCGTGAGCAGTTGCGCGGGCGGCGCGGTCCAGCGGCTGTCGCGATAGACGGCCACGTGCTGCGCGTCCACGTACGCGAGGCGGTACGCGAATTTGTCGGAGTCGAGCGCGTCGGGCGCGGCAACGTCGAGCACCTTCAGCGCGGGGCCCGGGCCTGCGGTCACGACCGACGTGGCCGGCCCGAGGTCGTAGCGGACATTCGACAGCACCGCGCTGTTGCCGGCGCAGCCGGCCGCGAGCGAGAGCGTCAGCACGGCAAGCGCGGCCGCGGCGGGACGCAGCGCGCGGTCAAGGATTCGTGGCATGGCGTGTTCCTGCATGATGTTTCCGGTTTCGATGGGTATCACTGCCCGGCCGTCGCACCCGGCCAGACGAAGCCCGGCTCGCCGGGCCCCGGCGCCGCGCCGGGCGAACCGAACAACAGACTGCGCGGATTGCGGCCAAGTTCACCGGCCACGTCCTTCAATTGCCGCGATGCGTCGCCGACACTGCCGGCCAGCGCATTGAAACGCGGCAGCGTGTCGTACTGCACGCGTGCGTTGAGACCGTTCAGCGCGACGCCGATCTGCTCCGCGGCCGTGCCGGCCTTGTTCAGGTTCGACACGAGCGGCCCGTTCGGCTGCAGCAGCGTGTTCGCCGACGCCATCGCGCGGTTCACCTCGTGCATCGTTTCCGGCAGCGCGGTCACCGCCGGGCCGAGCTGCTTCGTCAGCGTGGTGGCGCCATCGGCCGCGTGCTGCAGGCTTTCAGCGGTCGCGCGCAGCTGCTCGCGCATCTCGGGCGACATCAGTGCGTTCGCGCTCTTCGCAGCCAGTTCGAGCTGCCGCAGCAGCACATCGCCGCGCTCCTGGATCTGGTCGAACAGGCTCGGGCGCATCGGGATCTGCGCGATCGCCTTCGTCGACGACGGCAGCGGCGCCAGATCGCGGCCCGTGTCCTCGAGCTGCACGAACGCAATGCCCGTCACGCCCTGGAAGCCGAGGCTGCCGTAGGTCGACTGCGTGATCGGCGCGTCGTGGTCGACGAGGATGCGGATCCGGATCTGCCCCGGGTGCGCGCGATCGAAGCCGATCGACTGCACCTTGCCGACGTCGAGGCCGCGAAAGCGCACGGCCGCATCCGGGAACAGCCCCGTCACGTTGGTGCGCGCGAGCAGGTCGTACGGCACGCGCACGGTGCGGTCGACGTTGAACCAGAACACGGTGCCCGCGATCGCGAGCGTCAGCGCGATCGTGAACAGGCCGGCCCAGAACGCATGTGATTTGTTTTCCATTCGCGGATTCCTTCGTGCCTACAGCTCGACGCTCGACAGCGCCGGTTCGAGGGCCGCCTTCGGCAGCTTCGCGCGCCGCTCGGGCGGCAGCGCCTGCAATGCGCGGCGCCCGCGCAGCCCCAGGAAATATTCGTGGATGAACGGATGGTCGACGTTCGCGACCTCTTCGACCGGCGCGGCGACGAGCACCTTGCGATCGGCCAGCACCGCGACGCGCGTCGACAGCGCGACCATCGTGTCGAGATCGTGCGTCACCATCACGACGGTCAGCCCGAGCGTGCGGTGCAGCGTCGCGATCAGCTCGACGAATTCGTCCGACGCCTGCGGATCGAGGCCGGCCGTCGGCTCGTCGAGAAACAGCAGCTCGGGCTCGAGCGCGATCGCGCGCGCGATGCCGACCCGCTTGACCATCCCGCCCGACAGCGCGGCCGGCATCTTCGACGCGTGCTTGCACGGCAGCCCGACCATCTCGAGCTTCAGCATCACGATGTCGTGCAGCAAGTCCGGCGGCACGCGGCCGAGCTCGCGCAGCGGCTGCGCGACGTTGTCGAACACCGTCATCGACGAGAACAGCGCGCCCTGCTGGAACAGCATCCCGGAGCGCGTGCGCATCATCCGCGCGCTCGCGTCGTCGATCGTCGCCGTATCCTCGCCGAACACCTTGATCGTGCCCGAGGTCGGCCGCTCGAGGCCGAGGATCTGCCGCACGAGCGTCGTCTTGCCGGAGCCCGAGCCGCCGACGATCGACACGATCTCGCCGCGCCGCACGTCGAAGTCGAGCTTCTGGTGGATGATGTTGCGCCCGTAGCGCTTGGTCAGGTTGCGCACCTCGATCACGAGGTCGGCGGTATCCGCCGCCGCGGCCGGCGGCGCGCCGATCGACCCGGCTCCGATGGCCGCGGCGTGGGTGTCCGTTTCGTTCGACACGTTCATCCGAGCCCCACGTTCTGGAACAGGATCGCGAACACCGCGTCGGCGAGGATCACGACCGTGATCGACGACACGACCGACGTGGTCGTGCCTTCGCCGAGGCTCTGCGAGTTCGCCTTGATCCGGAAGCCGAAATGGCAGGCGACCAGCGCGATCAGCATGCCGAACACGACGCCCTTGCCGACCCCGATGTACAGGTTCGCGATCGGCACGACGCCCGGCAGCGAGCGCACGAAATAGTTGACGTCGATGCCGAGCACGAGCTTCGCGGCGAGCGCGCCGCCCGTCAGCGCGATGATGTTGGTCCACATCACGAGCAGCGGCATCGCGACGCCGAGCGCGAGCACGCGCGGCAGGACCAGCCGCAGCCCGTGCGGGATGCCCATCACGCGCATCGCGTCGAGCTCCTCGGTCACGCGCATCACGCCGATCTGCGCGGTGATCGCCGAGCCCGAGCGGCCCGCGACGAGGATCGCCGACAGCACGGGGCCGAGCTCGCGGATCACCGACAGCCCGAGAATGTTCACGATGTAGCGGTTCGCGCCGAACATCTGCAACTGCTGCGCGGACAGGTAGCTGAGCACGATGCCGATCAGGAACGCGACGAGCGCCGTGATCGGCAGCGCCTGCGTGCCCGCGCTGTAGATGTTCGCCGACGTTTCCTTCCACGGCATCGTCCGCGGGCGGCGCAGCACCGACAGCGCGTCGAGGATCACGAGGCCGAACATCGCGATGCCGCCCTGCAGGTGTTCGCCGAACGTGAAGATTGCCTGGCCGAGCCGCGTGACGGGATCGACGCGCACGATGCGCTCGGGTGCCTCGCGCTGGCTGTCGAGCCGCTCGATGCGCTCGAAGATCGTGCGCTGGTTGTCGCTCAGCGCGACGCCGGCCGGCAGCTTGCGCCCCCACACGCGCCACAGCGCCTGGCCACCGACGTGGTCGAGCCGCTCGATGCCGGACAGATCCCATTCGCTCACGCGCCCGGACGCGATGCTCGCGACGCGGCGCGCGACCACGCCGCGATTGCGTGCAAGCGCGAGCGCGGTCCACTGGCCGGTCAGGCGCACCGTCTGGCCCTGGCCGCCGGCGTCGACCGACAGGCCGGGAGGAGTCTCGAAGTCCAAGGGCAGGTTGTTTGCAAAATGGTGACAGCGGCCATTGTAGCGAACCGCCCGGCGACGCGACGTGAGGATTTCCGTGGGAACGCCTGGCTGGGGCGTCCGGCCCGGGACACCCGCCCCGGGGTGCGCGTGGAAGCCGACGCCCCCTGCCCGTTGCCGGCTTCATCACCTTTCATTCTTCCGTCACGTTTCCTTTCGATACTCTCACGCGCCGCACATCAGGCCGTCGGCGCCCCGCGCCGCCATGCGTTGCGTACCGCGCACTCCATAAAACAGAACACCGAACAGGACAACCGATGCGTCTCCCCCCGCTTTCCCGCCGTCGCATGCCGGCCATCGCCGCGCTCGCCAGCCTCGCCTTCACCCTCGCCGCGTGCGGCGGCGACGACGTCACCTCGCCGCCGGTGACGCCGCCGGCGGCCCAGGCGCCCGTCGGCACGACGGCCACGCTCGCGCTGCTGGAGACGACCGACCTGCACACCAACGTGCTGTCGTACGACTATTTCAAGCTCGCCGCCGACAACTCGCTCGGCTTCGAGCGCGTGTCGACGCTGATCGCGCAGGCGCGCGCGCAGTATCCGAACACGCTGTTGCTCGACAACGGCGACACGATCCAGGGCACCGCGCTGTCGGACTACCAGGCGCTCGTGAAGCCGATCGGCTGCGACCAGACGCTCGCGATCTACAAGGTGATGAACGCCGCGAAATTCGACGGCGGCGGGATCGGCAACCACGAATTCAACTACGGGCTGCCGTACCTGTCGCAGGTGACCGGCAACACGTTCGAGGTCGACGGCCTGCCGGCGCCGGCCCAGCAGAAGAAGTGCGCGGGCCCGAACTTCCCGCAGGTGCTCGCGAACGTGATCAGCGCGAAGACCAACGCGCCGCTGTTCACGCCGTACACGATCCTGACCCGCACCGTGACCGCGACGACGCCGGACGGCAAGACGATCAGCGCGCCCGTGAAGATCGGCATCATCGGCTTCACGCCGCCGGCGATCATGAACTGGGACAAGCGCTGGCTCGACGGCAAGGTCTACACGACCGGCCTGAAGGAAGCCGCCGAAAAGTACATTCCGGAGATGCGCGCGAAGGGCGCCGATCTCGTCGTCGCGATCTCGCACGGCGGCCTCGACAATTCCGCGTATTCGCCGACGATGGAGAACGGCAGCTGGTGGCTGTCGAAGGTGACCGGCATCGACGCGATGCTGATCGGCCACTCGCACCAGGTGTTCCCGGACGCGAACAGCACCGTGTCGCAGTTCAACCTGCCAGGCGTCGACAAGGTCAAGGGCACCGTCAACGGCGTGCCGACCGTGATGGCCAACTACTGGGGCAAGCACCTCGGCGTGATCAAGCTCGGCCTGAAGTTCGACGGCAAGACGTGGAGCGTCGACAAGTCGCAGACGACCGTCGAGGCGCGACCGATCCAGAATGCCGACAAGAGCTATGTCGCGGCCGATCCGTCCGTGTCCGCCGCGATTGCCGCCGAGCACCAGGCGACGATCGACTACGTGAAGACGCCGATCGGCTCGACCGACTACCGGATGAACTCGTACTTCGCCGATGTAGGCGACCCGGGTGCGATCCAGATCGTCAACGAGGCGCAAGCCGACTACGTGAAGACCTACGTGCAGGCGAACCTGCCGCAATACGCGTCGCTGCCGGTGCTGTCGGTCAGCGCGCCGTTCAAGAGCGGCTTCGGCGGCGGCACCGACTACACCGACGTCGCGCCGGGCGCGCTCGCGATCAACAACGCGGCCGACCTGTACCTGTACCCGAACACCGTGTACGCGGTGAAGGTGAGCGGCGCCGACGTGAAGAACTGGCTCGAAACGGCCGCGAAGCGCTTCAACCGGATCGATCCGACCAAGGCGACCGTGCAGCCGCTCGTCAGCACGTTCCCCGGCTACAACTTCGACATGTTCACGTCGGCCGATCTCGCGTATGAGATCGACGTCACGCAGCCGGTCGGCAACCGGATCAGGAACCTGACGTACAAGGGCGCGCCGATCGACCCGAACGCGCAGTTCATCGTCGCGACCAACAACTATCGCGCGAGCGGCGGCGGCAACTTCCCGGGCCTCGACGGCAGCAAGACGATCTTCGCGTCGCCCGATGCGAACCGCGACGTGCTGATCGCATTCATCAAGAAGCGCGGCGCGATCACGCGCGCGGCCGACGGCGCGCAGCGCAGCTGGCGCTTCACGAAGCTCGCGAGCTCGGTCGCGCACGTGCAGTTCGCGTCCGCGCCGAACCGCCTCGGCGACGCGGCGGCGGCCGGCCTGACCGGCATCACGCAGGTCGCGGCCGACGACGGCTCCGGCAAGAACCTCGCCACCTACGAAATCGACCTCACGCAATGAGACACGCGATGCAACCGATCCGGACGATGCGGCCGGCCGAAACCGGCTTCGCCGCCGCCGCGCGGCGCCTGCTGCGCGCGAAACTCCCGCCGGCCGCGCTGCTCGCGGCGGCGGCCATGACCGTCGCGGCCGTCGTCGCGACGACTGGCCTGCGCGGCGCCGGCCCCGCGCCGAGCGCCGCGCAGCTCGACGAGTGGCAGGCGATGGTCACACAGGCCACCGAGCCGCATGCGCTCGCGCAATTACGCACGCTCGCGCGCCGCGGCTCGGGCGCCGCGCAGGCGGCGCTCGGCATCGCGCTCGTCGATGCCCGCGAACCGGGGCTGCGCGACGAGGGGCGCGGCTGGCTGGAAACGGCCGCGACGGCAGACAGCCAGGCCGACGCGCCGGCCGCCCGGCGTGCGCAGCTCGCGCTCGGCAAGGCGTTGCTGCTCGGCAGCGGCGACATGCCGAAGGACTACGCACGCGCCCGTACGCTGCTCGGCGAAGCGGCCGCGCAGGGCGACCCGGCCGCCGCGTATTACCTCGGGCTGATCTATCGGAGCGGCTACGGCATCGTCGCCGATCCGGTACAGGCCGCGCACTGGTTCGAGATCGCGTCGCGCGCGGACATTCCGGCCGCGGACTTCATGCTCGCGAACGCGTACCGCGAAGGCAGCGGCGTGCCGCGCGACGAGGCGCGCGCGCTGGCGCTGTATCGCCGCGCCGCCGAGCACGAGCTGCCGGAAGCCGTACAGACGCTCGCGATGGCCTATCGCAACGGCGAACTCGGGCTCAAGCCCGACGCGGACGAATTCCACGCGCAGTGGATCGAGACCGCGCATGCGCTGAAGCATCCGGTTGTCGCGCCGTGATGTGATGGTTCCTCGGCTCGCGCGCGTGCTGGCGCGAGCCGTCGGGACAGGGGCGGCCCGACACCCCGCGCATCGATCGCCCAAGGCGGAATCGGTCGCGGGACACGAGCGAGCGCGCCGAGCGCCAAACCACCATTCGGTCGATCGGCGATGCCTTAACTTGCGACCTCACAATAAAACCTGAGAGATCTGCATCCATGTCCGATCGCCTGCCTTGGCTTCGAGCCGCCGTCGGCACCGCCGCCATTTCCGCCGCCCCTTTCGCAAAGAAGCAGGCGCTCCACGAGGGGTGTCTCACGTGCGCGTTTCGCCATCATTATTCCTGTACCGGCAACGTGATACCGCACGGATTCTCGCAGCCGCCCGGCGAGCACGCAGGAATAAATTCGACCTCTATCTGATTGCGCTTACCGGCAGGAACAGCTGAATTCCGTCTCCAGATTTTCGATTCGACATGAATTCGGTCCTTTGAAACACCGAGATCGAGTAGATACGCCTTAACAGCATTTGCTCGACTGAGAGCGGCTACAATCGCGTTGCGTTCGCGCTCGTCCGAATAGCCGTAGATCACGACAGGACCATTGTTTGCGACGCTACTTCGAACCGTAATCAACAAACTGGCGAGCGCGATCCGGTCGGCATTTGAAATGGACACAACATCGCGCTCGAGCTTGCTCTCATATTGCAAAGCAAAACTACAGGCAAACGTCGAACTCGGAGCGCACAACGCCGAAAGACTAATCAACGCACAAGATATACCAAGCAAGATTGTCCGCATTCTTGATCGCCATTGCCGGCTCTTCTTTTGCCAGGCGTCTTCTGAGAAATTGTCCATAGGTGTTCTTGTAATCGAGCGCGCCGAACGTGTCCATAAAATGCACACACTCGTGAACAATGGTGAGTTGCATCGAGGCAAACGTACCAGCACTTGTGTCCGGCAGATCACAAAACTTGGGCGTGATAGATATCATATGCGTTGCGGTATCCGGGCCACAAACGTGCGCGACTTCACCAGCTAGATTTTTGGTGTTCGGTGTACACCCCAAAGCCCTATCTAATTCGGGATCGGACCGGACGAAATTTCTTGCCGTCAGCCCTTGCATAACGATCATCAAGGCTGCCAATCCTTCGCTCAGCACGGCTCGAGTGGACTCGTCGTCACTCCCGAACCACTCCCTGACTCGTGCCCGTGCGTGCGCTTTCCAGGCGCTCAATTCATGAAGTCGCTGCGCGACTATTTTTACCGCGTCGTCACGTAAAACCAAGACTTTCTTTCGAAACTCAGCATCGGTCATATTTTCGCAAATCGGCGGCCCGTCGACCGTCAAAAACAGATCCACTCGTGAGTTTCGTTTGGTGTTCGTCACGGCTGTGTCATCAACAGTCACGTACTCGTAGTCGTTATGAGGCATCGTTGTTCTCGACTATTTCGATTCTCAAGTTCTCTGCACGGCTTGTGGCAACGCGTTGGGTGCATCCCGCACAATCAGTCACGCCGCTGAAGAGCTTCCCTGAACTGGTATGTATTCGATATGGCACACGTGCCAAGGGACTTCCGGTCCGTTCACTTCTCAATACATACTGCTCGTCGTATCCCGCATCATCGGCCGTCGATTGAAAATTGCCGCTACCTTGCCCCTTCTGCGCGGCCAGATACTCGTTGCCGATAACCATACGCATACCGCGTTCGGCATAGAAGACAGGAGGCGGATGGCAACCACATGCATTGATATCTCCGCTCAATGCCCACTGCTGCCCATTGGGCCCCGTACCAGGCAAACGCGGACCTTCCGGCGCGATGAACCCTTCCCGTTTGCAAGCCGTACAGTAGGTTTTCATGTAGAGCGTGGCGATCTGTACGCGCGGGGGTGGATTGGAACACGTGACGAACTCCAGCCCTTCCGTGATCACGGCGTTACCGCCCCGGTCGCCTTTGGCGAGGAAATGACGAATCATGCCGACTCGCCTCGAAACGTCGCGCCCGAACGCTTCGTATCCGTATAAAGACGAACCGTTCCCGATTCGATGACTGTCTTATCGCCAGCCCGGATACGCCGGCCGCTTTTCGCAGCAAACCGACAGATAACCGTAAAAGAAGATGCCGGCGACTCTTGCCCGTTGCTCATCTGGATTCCCCGTCGTCAATGGTTGGCATCCAAAAATGCCCAATCAGTACAAGGGAATCAATCAGACGAATTCGAAATCCTAATCAATTTATATGAATCGACCATGCTTTTCCCATCACCCGACAAGAACCGGGCCGGACTTCATTTGGCTTGACGATGCACTTCCGCTTGAACACGCGACATCTTCGCTTGGCGGCAACGAAATTCGGGCCAATGCGTCGCGACGATCCAGGCAAGCGCCCCGACAAACGCCTCCCCGCTTCCCGACGCGCCCCCCGCCCCCTGTCGCTACAATAGCCACCATGAACGCCCCCACCTCTTCCGACACGCCCGATTCCGGCGACGCACACATCGCGCGCAACCGGCTCGAGGCGCACCTGGACGCCGCGCCGCGTGCGTGGCCGCTCGACATCGTCGCCGCCACCGGCTCGACCAACGCCGACGTCGCGACGCGGCTCAAGGCGCTGCCGCGCAGCGCGAACGCGTTGCCCGCGCCGCTCGTTCGTGTCGCGTTCGAGCAGACGGCCGGCCGCGGCCGGCAGGGCCGCCCGTGGTTCGCACAGCCCGGCAATGCGCTGCTCTGCTCGGTCGGCTGCATCGTGCCGCGCCCCGTCGACACGCTCGGCGGCCTCAGTATCGCGATCGGCGTCGCGCTCGCCGAAGGGCTGGCCGCGCTGCCGCTCGACGCCCGCTCGCGCGTCGCGCTCAAATGGCCGAACGACCTGCTGCTGACGACCACCGACGACGGCGCGCCGCGCATCGTCGGCAAGCTCGCCGGGATCCTGATCGAAACCGTCTGGACCACCGCCGACGCGACCGCCGTCGTGATCGGCTTCGGCATCAACGTGCGCGGCGCGGAGGCCGTTGCCGCGCAAGTCGACGCGCTGCGTGCTCGCGAAGCGACCCTCGCGATCGGGCTGCCGCCGGCCGCGCTGTCGATCGCGTGCGCATCGGCCAACCTCACCGATACGCTCGCCGCGTCACTGAACGCGCTCACGCCCGCGCTCGCGCAGTTCGGCACCGACGGGCTCGCGCCGTTCCTGCCGCGCTGGCATGCATTGCACGCGTACGCCGGCCGCGAAGTCGTCCTGCTCGAACAGGGCGTCGAACGCGCACGCGGCATCGCAACGGGTATCGATGAGACCGGCCAGTTGCTGCTCGACACGCCGAACGGCGTGCAGGCGATCGCGGCCGGCGACGTGTCGCTGCGCGAAGCGCAATGAGCGAGCCGCACCTGCTGATCGACGCCGGCAACAGCCGGATCAAGTGGGCGCTCGCCGATGCGCAGCGCACGCTTGTCCAGACCGGCGCGTTCGGCCACGCACGCGACGGCGGCGCCGATCCCGACTGGTCGAACCTGCCGCGTCCGCGCGGCGCATGGATCTCGAACGTCGCGGGCGCCGACGTCGCCGCCCGGATCGACGCGCTGCTCGACGCCCGCTGGCCAAGCCTGCCGCGCACGACGATACGCTCGCGCCCCGCGCAATGCGGCGTGACGAACGGCTATACGACGCCCGACCAGCTCGGCAGCGACCGCTGGGCCGGCCTGATCGGCGCGCACGCGGCCTTTCCGGGCGAGCATCTGCTGATCGCGACGTTCGGCACCGCGACGACGCTCGAGGCACTGCGCGCGGACGGCCGCTTCACGGGCGGTCTGATTGCGCCGGGGTGGGCACTGATGATGCGCGCGCTCGGCACGCACACCGCGCAGTTGCCGACGCTGACCACCGATATCGCAAGCGGCCTGCTTGCAGGTGCACAAGCAGAACCGTTCCAGGTCGATACGCCGCGCTCGCTGTCGGCCGGCTGCCTGTACGCGCAGGCCGGGCTGATCGAACGCGCGTGGCGCGATCTCGCGGATGCCTGGCAGGCGCCGGTGCGGCTCGTGCTGGCAGGCGGCGCGGCGGACGACGTCGCGCGTGCGCTGACGGTCCCGCATACCCGGCACGATGCACTGATCCTGTCCGGGCTCGCGCTGATCGCCGCGGAAGCGGCGGCCGCACCGGCGGCGCAGGCGTGACGGAAAGGCGCCGGCATCGCGCCGGCGCACGGCGACGCGAGCCCATGCGGGCCTGCGTCAAGATGACGGTGAAGAACGGGCGGCGCCACGACGGCAGCCCGCACGCACGGTCACCGGAAGGCGTGAAATAGCCGGCGATGCGGCCGGCCCGATTGAATGACGTGAACCACGTCAATGACGACGAGGAGTGTCGACGATGCTGCGCTGGCTGATCGCTGTTCTCTTTCTCGCCAACATGCTTGCGTTCGTGGCGGCGCGCGGCGTGTTCGGGCCGCTGCCGGCGGCCGGCCCGCGCGAACCGGGCGTGCTGGCGCGGCAGGTGCGGCCCGATGCGCTGCGCGTGACGCCGCTCGCGCAGGCAACCGATCAGCCCGTCGTCGGCGGCCCGATCACGCCGCCAGCCGTCACGGCCGAGCCGCTCGCGGCGTCCGCGCCCTGACGGCGCCGGACTGCGCCGGACTGCGCTCAGGACTGTTGCGCGCGCACCTTCTTCAGCAACGCGGTGGTCGAGCGATCGTGCTCGAACGGAATCGCCAGCGCGCGGCCGCCCCAGCCGCGCACCAGCGCCGATTCCGGCAACGCATCCATGTCGTAGTCGCCCCCCTTCACGAGAATGTCCGGCCGGACGGCCTCGATCAGCGACACCGGCGTCTTTTCCTCGAACGTCACGACCCAGTCGACGCTTTCCAGCGCCGCGAGCAGCGCCGCGCGGTCTTCCTCGCGATTGATCGGCCGGTCGTCGCCCTTGCCGAGCATGCGTACCGACGCGTCGCTGTTCACACCGACGATCAGGCATGCGCCGAGCGCTTTGGCGTCGGCAAGATACGTGACGTGGCCGCGATGCAGGATGTCGAATACGCCGTTGGTGAACACGACGGGGGACGGCAGTGACGCACGCAGGGCGACGAGGGCATCACGGGTGATCAGCTTGCGTTCGAAGGTGGCGGACATGATGGAGGCTGGACGGAATGAACAACGGCGCGCGCGGCGGCGGCGCCAGATAAAAAGCCCGCCGGACTGACCGGGCGGGCTTCATGCAACGGGTACGGCATCGCGCAACGCGGCCGGCGCGATTCACGCCGGCTGCCGCGGCGCCAACCGGCCTCAGGCCGGCTGCGCGGCCGACGACGGGCCGCTTTCGGCCTGCAGGCGGCTGGTCACTTCCTTGCGATAGCGGTTCAGTTCCTGCGCGGTCGCGAACGTGCGCTCGAACAGGATCGACAGGTTGTGCAGGATCCGCTCGACAACCTTCTTTTCCCACTCGCCGTCGAACCGGATCTGCTCGTCGAGCCAGCGCTCGAGCCATTCCGGATCGGGCAGGCGCGACTGCACGGTGTCGCGCGGGAACAGCGCCTGGTTCACGTGCAGGTTGGTCGGGTGCAGCGGCTTCTCGGTGCGGCGCGCCGACGCCATCAGCACGCCGATCTTTGCGAACGCGGCACGCGCAACGTCGCCGCAGTTGTTCAGCGCCTTCTTCATGTAGCGCAGGTACGCGCCGCCATGGCGCGCTTCATCGCGCGAGATCGTTTCGTAGATGTGCTTGATGACCGGCTCGGTATGCCAGTCGGCCGCGCAACGGTACCAGTGGTTCAAGCGGATCTCGCCGCAGAAGTGCAGCATCAGCGTCTCGAGCGGCGGCGCCGGATCGAATTCGAAGCGCACCGCGTGCAGTTCCTCTTCGGTCGGCACCATCTCCGGCCGGAAACGGCGCAGGTATTCCATCAGTACGAGCGAATGCTTCTGCTCCTCGAAGAACCACACGCTCATGAACGCGGAAAAGTCGCTGTCGTGCTGGTTGTCGCGCAGGAACATTTCCGTCGCGGGCAGCGCCGACCATTCGGTGATCGCGTTCATCTTGATCGTCTTCGCCTGCTCGTCGGTGAGCAGCGAAGCGTCGAACTTGTCCCACGGAATGTCCTTCTCCATGTCCCAGCGGACAGCTTCGAGCGATCGGTAAAGTTCCGGATAAAGCATGGTGTTCATGATGGTCCCACCCCTGTTCTGCGCAATGCGACTTCTCTAAACGTGACTGTTGCCGCAGCGGCGCGCCGAGCGCGCTTTTTGCGGCCAAGACTGTAATTTTACGCGTGAAACCGACCGGCCGGACGCCGATTGCTCGTCCGGCAGCCGGGCGGCCGCGCCGCCGTTGCGGCATGCCGCAGCCACGCTCCGCGCGAACGGAACCGGCTGCGCACTTGCCTGAGTGGGGGCCGGCGCTGGCCGGCTCGTGACGCGCCCGTCCCCTGCCCCAGGCGGGTGCCCCGAAGGGTTCCCCGTGCGGATGCCGGATCGGCGGGCTGTTCGATATGGTGTATACGGCGGCGGCCATGATAGCACGCGTCCATGACGGTTCCGAGACGCCTGGCCGGTCGCGCTCCGCCATTCGCGGTGCGGCGATCGGTCGCGGCTGGCCGTCGCGAAAACGCAACCACGCACCATTTCGGCGCATCAGACCCGTATTTCGCCGGTCGCGAGGCCGTCTTCCGGCGGTATGCCGGCGGCCGGCACGCTGCCGCCGTCCGCCCGCGCGATCCAGCCGGCCAACGTGTCGCGCTGCGCGCGCCCGTCACGGTAGCCGAGCTCGATCAGTTCGCGCGTGAACGCCTCCTCGAACAGCAGGTAGCTCGCGAACGACGCGCCGGCCGGCTGGCTGCCGCCGATTGCGCCGAGCAGCCCGCGCATCGTCGCCGGCATCTGCTTCAGGTGCTTCGCGGCGATCAGCTCGATGCGCTCGGACGGCGCGATCGCGAGCACATCGACGTGCCGCCAGCCGCTGCCCACCTCGACCTGGTGCGGCAGGTGCTCGATCATCCGGTTGATGTGCTCGATGCGCTCGATGTCCGAGCCGATCGAGTCGAGGAACACGCTCGCGAGCACCTGCTGGCCGATCTGCGCGAGCGTCGGGTAGCCGCGTACCAGCCCGGCGCCGTTCGCGGCCGGAATCTCGGGCCGCGGGTCGGCCGCACCGACCACGACGATCCGGTCCGCGCCGAAATGGATTGCCGGCGACAGCGGCGCGATCTGCCGGATCGACCCGTCGCCGAAGTATTCGATCTGCCCGTCGAGCACGAGCGGCACGGCCGGGAACACGAATGGAATCGCCGACGACGCGAGCAGGTGCGACGCCGACAGGTCGACGAGCCGTGCGGTGCGTTGCGCGCGGCGCCACGCCTGGATCGGCTCCGCCGCCTGGTAGAACGTGAGGTGCCGCCCGCTCGAATAGCTGAGCGCCGTCACCGCGAGCGCGTGCAGCAGGCGCGCTTCGAGCATCTGCTCGATTCGGTGGAAACTCAGCTCGCGCTGCAGCAGGTGCGCGAGCGGCGCGTTGTCGAGCAACCCGCGCGGCGAACGGCGGGCCGCCCAGCCGAAGGTCATCGTCGCGAGCCAGCGCGCGCCGGCGGCCGCGATGCCGAGCCAGTCGGTGCGATACACGTAGTCGGCGCGCAACGGCTCCCAGAATTCGAGCAGGCGCCGCACGCCGTGGGAAAAGTCGTCTGCGTGGCTCGCGATCGACGTCGCGTTGATCGCGCCGGCCGACGAGCCGCACACGACCGCGAACGGCAGCGTCTGCCGCTGCGGATCGGCTTCGCGCGCGATCTCGGCCAGCGCCTTCAGCACGCCGACCTGATAGGCGGCACGTGCGCCGCCTCCCATCAGAACGAGCGCGAGCCGCATGGTCGACCTGCCTGCTACCTGCGCCGCGTCACGTCGAGCGCTTCGGCGGACGGGTTTCGGGCGACGAAGCGGCCGCCGCGCGCGCCGCGGCCGAACCGGCCGCACCGCTCGCACCGGTCGACTTCGCGCGCTTCGCCGCGGGCTTGCGCGGCGCGGCGGCGGCCGGAGC
>NZ_JAIZRY010000018.1:0-189041 GCF_020420125.1 Burkholderia sp. AU30280 | reverse complement strand
TCTGCGAGGAACTTCGTGTTTCCCGGCAGCGCTGCGTTTTCAGCAGCAGAGAAGCGAGATTATGAACCGTGTTTCGCAGCTCGTCAACAACTTTTTAACATCAGCGTTGCGACTGCGGGGCTCAACTTCCAGGCCAGTTGCGCGCGCCAGACTGCCGCACACCACCGACCCTGCTTCCCTCTTCCGCGCCGCGTTTCCGTTAGCGCGAAAGAGGCGTGATTCTAAGCACCCGCCCCCAACCACGCAAGCCCCTTTGTGAAAATATTTTGAAAAAGCCCCCGTGCGCTATCGCGCACGGGGGCTCGGGGCTCAACGGGCGCGTAACGCCGGCGACAGATACCGGCCCTGCCCCCGGCCAACTACCCAGGCAGCCCGATCAGCGGTGCTTGAACACCGGCTTCCGTTTTTCGACGAATGCCGCCATCCCTTCCTTCTGGTCTTCGGTCGCGAACAGCGAATGGAACAGCCGACGCTCGAAGTGGACGCCTTCGGCCAGCGTCGTCTCGTACGCGCGGTTCACCGACTCCTTGACCATCATGACTGCCGGCAGCGAAAACTCGGCGATCGTCGCCGCGGCGGCAAGCGCCTCGTCGAGCAGCGTGGCGGCCGGCAGCACGCGCGAGACGAGCCCCGCGCGCTCCGCTTCGGCAGCATCCATGAACCGGGCCGTCAGGCACATATCCATCGCCTTCGCTTTCGACACCGCGCGCGGCAGGCGCTGCGTGCCGCCCGCACCCGGCATGACGCCCAGCTTGATTTCCGGCTGGCCGAACTTGGCCGTGTCTGCCGCGAAGACGATGTCGCACATCATGGCCAGTTCACAGCCACCGCCCAGCGCAAAGCCCGAAACCGCGGCAATGATCGGCTTGCGGATCTCGCGGACCGTCTCCCAGTTGCGCGTGATGTAGTCGCCGCGGTAGACATCCATATAGGAGTAGGTCGCCATCATGCCGATGTCCGCGCCGGCCGCGAACGCCTTCTCGCTCCCGGTCACGACGATCGCGCCGATGCCATCGTCCGCATCGAACGCCTTCAGCGCGGCACCCAGCTCATCCATCAGTGCATCGTTCAGCGCATTCAAGGCCTTCGGACGGTTCAGCGTAACCAGCCCGACACGCCCCCGGGTCTCCACCAGGATGTTCTCGTAAGCCATCTATTTCTCCTCGATCAATGAAATGAGAAACGCCTCGCACATGCGAATAGTTTGATGCTACCATTCTCCGACCAACCGGTCGGTTAATTAATCGATCCAACCCCTCTCAACGTCCATCAGGCTGCCGCCATGACCCATGCACTGTTCACGAAGCACGAAGACACGCTGAAACACGCACTCGCCGCCATCGAGAGCCGCGGGTACTGGAGCCCGTTCGCCGAAATGCCGAGCCCCAAAGTGTACGGGGAAAGCGCGAACGCAGATGGCGAGGCCGCGTTCAAGTCGCACCTCGACAAGACGTTTGCGATCGACCAACCGGCATCCGGAGAAACGGTCGGCTCGGAGCGGTCGCCGTACGGTATTTCACTGGGCATCCGGTACCCGAAATCGACGCCCGACGAACTGATCGCCGCCGCGGCCGGCGCGCAACGCTCGTGGCGCGAAGCCGGCCCGAGTGCATGGATCGGCGTCAGCCTCGAAATCCTCGCGCGCCTGAATCGCGCCAGCTTCGAAATCGCCTACAGCGTGATGCACACCACGGGGCAGGCATTCATGATGGCGTTCCAGGCCGGCGGCCCGCACGCGCAAGATCGCGCGCTCGAGGCAGTCGCCTATGCATGGGACGAACTGCGCCGCATCCCGGCCGATGCGCACTGGGAAAAGCCGCAAGGCAAGAACCCGCCGCTCGCGATGCACAAGCGCTATACGATCGTCCCGCGCGGCACCGGGCTCGTGCTCGGCTGCTGCACGTTCCCGACCTGGAACGGCTATCCCGGCCTGTTCGCCGATCTCGCAACCGGCAACACCGTGATCGTCAAGCCGCATCCGGGTGCGATCCTGCCGCTCGCCATCACCGTCCGGATCGCTCGCGACGTGCTGCGCGAAGCCGGTTTCGATCCGAACGTCGTCACGCTCCTCGCGACCGAACCCAACGACGGCGCACTCGTTCAGGCTCTCGCGCTGCGCCCCGAGATCAAGCTGATCGACTTCACCGGCAGCACGCAAAACGGCACGTGGCTCGAACGCCATGCCCACCAGGCGCAGGTCTATACAGAGAAGGCTGGCGTCAACCAGATCGTGATCGACTCGACCGACGACCTGAAGGCCGCCGCCAAGAACATCGCGTTTTCGCTGGCGCTGTACTCCGGCCAGATGTGCACGGCACCGCAGAACATCTACGTGCCGCGCGACGGCATCCGGACGGCGGACGGCCATGCAAGCTTTGACGAGGTCGCACAGGCAATCGCCACTGCCGTGCAAAAACTCACCGGCGACCCGGCACGCTCGGTCGAACTGATCGGCGCAATCCAGAACGAAGGCGTGACCGCACGCATCGACGACGCCCGCCAACTCGGCCGCGTGCTCGCCGACAGCCTGACCCTCCAGCACCCAGCGTTCCCCGATGCCCGCGTGCGCACGCCGCTCGTGCTGCAACTCGACGTGGCCGATCGCGAGAAATTCACGCAGGAATGGTTCGGCCCGATCTCGTTCGTGATCGCGACCGACTCGACCGCGCAATCGCTCGACCTCGCCGGGGAAATCGCGGCGGAACACGGCGCGCTGACCCTCTCCGTCTACAGCACCGACGACGCGATCGTCGACGCCGCCCACGACGCGGCGGTGCGCGGTGGCGTCGCGCTGTCGATCAACCTGACGGGCGGTGTGTTCGTGAACCAGTCGGCAGCGTTCTCGGATTTCCACGGCACGGGCGCGAACCCGGCAGCCAATGCGGCGCTGGCCGACCCGGCGTTCGTCGCCAACCGGTTCCGCGTGGTGCAAAGCCGCGTCCATGTTGCGCCGAAGGCGGCACCCGCGGAAGCCGGCCAACCGGCATAACCCGAATGGCCGACGTGCAAACGCCGCCACGTTCTCTACCATGAACGAATCCGCCGCCTGGCGGGTTCGTTGCTCATCGATACGCCCATGACAGACGCCTATATCTGCGACGCGATTCGCACCCCCATCGGCCGCTACGGCGGCGCCCTGAAAGAAGTCCGCGCCGACGACCTCGGTGCGGTGCCGCTCAAGGCGCTCATCGAGCGCAACCGTGACGTCGACTGGGCGGCGATCGACGACGTGATCTACGGCTGCGCGAACCAGGCCGGCGAGGACAACCGCAACGTCGCGCGCATGTCGGCGCTGCTCGCGGGGCTGCCGACCGACGTGCCCGGCACGACGCTGAACCGGCTGTGCGGCTCCGGGATGGATGCGGTCGGCACAGCCGCGCGCGCGATCAAGGCGGGCGAGGCGCGCCTGATGATCGCAGGCGGCGTCGAGAGCATGACGCGCGCGCCGTTCGTGATGGGCAAGGCAACGAGCGCGTTCGCACGCCAGGCCGACATCTTCGACACGACGATCGGCTGGCGCTTCGTCAATCCGCTGATGAAACAGCTGTATGGCGTCGATTCGATGCCCGAGACGGCCGAGAACGTCGCGGTCGACTACAACATCAGCCGCGCCGACCAGGACCTGTTCGCGCTGCGCAGCCAGCAAAAGGCCGCGCGTGCGCAGCAGGACGGCTCGCTCGCCGACGAAATCGTCGCTGTCACGATTCCGCAGAAGAAAGGCGATCCGGTGGTCGTCTCGCGCGACGAGCATCCGCGCGAGACGTCGCTCGAAGCGCTCGCGAAGCTGAAGGGTGTCGTGCGCCCGGACGGCTCGGTGACGGCCGGCAACGCATCGGGCGTCAACGACGGTGCGTGCGCGCTGCTGCTCGCCAATGCGCAGGCAGCCGACCAGTACGGCCTGCGCCGCCGCGCACGCGTCATCGGCATGGCGACAGCCGGCGTCGCGCCGCGCGTGATGGGCATCGGGCCCGCGCCGGCCACGCAAAAACTGCTGCGCCAACTCGGCATGACCATCGATCAGTTCGACGTCATCGAGTTGAACGAGGCATTCGCGTCCCAAGGTCTCGCGGTGCTGCGCATGCTCGGCATCGCCGATGACGATCCGCGCGTGAACCCGAATGGCGGCGCCATCGCACTGGGGCATCCGCTCGGCGCATCGGGCGCCCGGCTCGTGACCACGGCGCTCCACCAGCTCGAGCGTACGGGCGGCCGCTTTGCGCTCTGTACGATGTGCATCGGCGTCGGCCAGGGCATCGCACTCGCGATCGAACGCGTGTAACCCACGCATCGCGCGCCTATAACGAAGTCATGAAGGAGACACTGCATGTCCTATCAGGCGATTCAGCTGGATATCGATCAGGCCTCGAACGTAGCGACGATTACCCTCAACCGCCCCGACAAGCTGAACAGCTTTACGCGGGCGATGCATCGCGAGCTGCAGTCGGCACTCGATGACGTCGAGGCGGCCGGCGCGCGCGCGCTGATCCTGACTGGCGCGGGGCGCGGCTTCTGCGCGGGCCAGGACCTGGCCGATCTCGACTTCACGCCGGGCGCGTCCACCGACCTCGGCACGCTGATCGACGAGCACTTCAATCCACTGATCCGCCGCCTGCAGCGTCTGCCGATTCCGGTAATCGCTGCCGTCAACGGCACGGCGGCCGGCGCCGGGGCGAATCTCGCGCTCGCATGCGATCTCGTGTTCGCCGCCCGCTCGAGCAGTTTCATCCAGGCCTTCGTCAAGATCGGGCTCGTACCCGATTCAGGCGGTACGTGGTTCCTGCCGCAACGCGTCGGCATGGCACGCGCGCTGGGGCTCGCGCTGACCGGCGACAAGCTCGGGGCCGAGCAGGCCGAGCAATGGGGCTTGATCTGGCGCGCGGTCGACGACGACACGCTCGCTGCATCAGCCCGCCAGCTTGCCACCCAGCTCGCGCAGCAGCCGACGCTCGCGATCGCATCGATCAAGCAATCGATGCGTGCCAGCGTCACGAACACGCTCGACCAGCAACTCGACATGGAACGCGACCTGCAGCGCACGCTCGGCCAGTCGCACGACTACGCGGAAGGCGTGAAGGCATTCATCGAGAAGCGCGCGCCGCGCTTCGAGGGGCGTTGACATGACGACCACCACTGCCGCGCTCGACCCCGATTCGCTCGCCCGCGCCGCCGCGCAGGCCATGTACGACGCCGACGCATGCAGCCGCGCGTTCGGGATGGAAATCGCCGAAGTACGCGCCGGCTACGCGCGCCTGCAGATGCGCGTGCGGCCCGAATTCCTGAACGGGCATCAGACCTGCCATGGCGGGATCATCTTCACGCTGGCCGATTCGACGTTCGCATTCGCGTGCAACTCGTACAACGTGAATACGGTTGCGGCCGGCTGCTCGATCGAATTCCTGCGCCCCGTGCACGGCGATGACGTGCTGATCGCCGAGGCGATCGAGCAGGCGCGCGCCGGCCGCCAAGGCATTTACGACATCCGCGTCACGAACCAGGCCGGCGAAACCGTCGCGATGTTTCGCGGCAAATCCGCCCAGATCAAGGGCACGGTCATCCCGGAAGACCGCTGACGTCGACGGCTCGCACATAACAAACACTGGAGACATGCATGACTACCCCGCTACCGCTCGAGCCGATCGAGACCGCCTCACGCGACGAGCTGACCGCACTGCAGCTCGAACGCCTCAAGTGGTCGCTCCGGCATGCGTATGACCACTCCCCCGTCTATCGTCGCAAGTTCGACGGCGCGGGTGTCCATCCGGACGACCTGAAGACGCTCGCCGACCTGTCGCGCTTCCCGTTCACGACGAAGAGCGATCTGCGCGACAGTTACCCGTTCGGGATGTTCGCGGTGCCGCAGGACCGGATATCTCGCATTCATGCGTCGTCGGGCACGACCGGCAAGCCGACGGTCGTCGGCTATACGGCCGGCGACATCGACACATGGGCGAATCTCGTCGCCCGCTCGATCCGCGCCGCCGGCGCGCGCCGCGGCGACAAGGTGCACGTCAGCTACGGCTATGGCTTGTTCACGGGCGGGCTCGGCGCGCACTACGGCGCCGAACGCGCAGGGCTGACCGTGATCCCGTTCGGTGGCGGCCAGACCGAGAAGCAGGTACAGCTGATCCAGGATTTCCGGCCCGACATCGTCATGGTGACGCCGAGCTACATGCTGTCGATCGCCGACGAAATCGAGCGCCAGGGTCTCGATCCCGTGCAGAGTTCGCTGCGCATCGGCATCTTCGGTGCGGAACCCTGGACCAATGACATGCGCGTCGCGATCGAGCAGCGGATGGGCATCGATGCGGTCGACATTTACGGGCTGTCCGAAGTGATGGGCCCCGGCGTCGCGTCCGAATGCGTCGAGACCAAGGACGGCCCGACCATCTGGGAAGACCACTTCTACCCGGAAATCATCGACCCTGAAACCGGCGAAGTGCTTCCGGACGGCGAACTCGGCGAGCTCGTGTTCACGTCGCTGACGAAGGAGGCGCTGCCGATCGTCCGCTATCGGACCCGCGACCTCACGCGGCTGTTGCCCGGCACTGCCCGCACGATGCGCCGGATGGAGAAGATCACGGGGCGCTCGGACGACATGATGATCGTGCGCGGCGTCAACGTGTTCCCGACGCAGATCGAGGAACAGTTGCTCAAGCAGCGCGCGCTCGCACCGCACTATCAGATCGTGCTGACGAAGGAAGGACCGCTCGACGTGCTGACGCTCAATGTCGAGCCTTGCCCCGAGACAGCACCCGATACGGCGGCGATCCATGCGGCAAAACAGGCGCTCGCATACGATATCAAGTCGCTGATCGGCGTGACGGCCGTGATCAACGTGCTGCCCGTGAACGGGATCGAGAGGTCGGTCGGCAAGGCGCGACGCGTCGTCGACAAGCGCAAGGGCTGACGGCAATCGCAGCGCGTTGTTTACGTGCGGTGAATCCGTAGCTGCAAATGAAACAGCCCGATCGGCCAACGCCGATCGGGCTGTTTCATTCCGGTACGCCGTTGGGCACCCGCCGACGCAACACGTGCACACGCGCATCACGAAAGCTGACACCGCACGGGCACCCCCACGATCAGGGCGACGCCTCCGACGCACAGCGTCGCGCCCACGAATGCCGCGTCCAATGTATCGGCGGCGACCCGAGCGCACCCAGCCAGCCAGCCAGCCAGCCGCGCCGCCTCACATCACGAATTCGGGAACAGCAGCCACATCCGGCCGACCTGCTTCATCCGCCCGGCCTGATCGCCTGCGTCGTCACCGAGCCCCCAGAAATAGTCGGCCCGCACGCCCCCCTTGATCGCTGAGCCCGTATCCTGCGCAAACACGAGCCGGTTCATCGGCGTATTCGTCAGCGGGCGCGTGGTCTGCAGGAACACCGGTGTGCCGAGCGGGATCGACGACGGATCGACGGCGATCGAGCGCTCCGGCGTCAGCGGCACGCCCAGCGCGCCGATCGGGCCGTCCGCGCCGCCGTGCGGTGCATCTTCCTTGGTCGGCATGTCGCGGAAGAACACGAACCGCGGATTCGTGTCGAGCAACGCGTCAACGCGGTTCGGATTCGCCTTCGCCCACGCCTTGATGCCCTGCATCGTCGCCTGAGCGGGCGTCAGCTCGCCGCGATCGAGCAGCCACTTGCCGATCGAGCGGTACGGCTGGTTGTTGGTGCCGCCGAAGCCGACCCGCATCACCGAACCGTCGTCGAGCAGCACACGCCCCGAGCCCTGCACCTGCAGGAAGAACGCTTCGATCGGGTCGTCGACCCACACGAGTTCGTTGCCGTTCAGGATGCCTGCGCGTTCGAGTTGCGCACGTGCAGGCAGCGCGGCGCCCGCGCGATAGCCGGCCGGCCAGCGATAGAGCGCGTACTGATACGGGCCGCGACGCACACGCGAACCGTGCAGCAGCGGCTCGTAGTAGCCGGTCACGAGCCCCTCGAGCGTCCCGTCGGTATTCGCAAGCTGGAACGGCGTGAAATACGTTTCGAAGAACGTACGTGCACTGCTGACGTCGAGCTCGTCGAGCCGGTCGGCAGCCGCGCAAGCACGCTGCCAGGCCGGCTGGCGCGCGAGCCGCACGCAGTTCTGCCGCAGCGCGGCCGTCGCGCCGATCAGCGAATCGTCCTGCCAGCCCGGCACCTGCTGCCACGCGACCGGCGTGAGCCGCTTCGCGGCGACCTGACCCGGCACGACCGCCGCGCCGGTCGGTGGCTTCAGCGACGAAGTCCGCGTCGGCGCGCTGCCGCACGCCGCAAGCAGCGCCGCCGCAGTTGCCGCCGCCACCCACCCGGCCACCCGAGGCCCAAACCCAATACAATGTCCGTTCTTGATGGAAACCGCCATGTCAGATTTTCTCGACCAATATCCGATGCTCATCTTCGCGCTCGAAGCCTTCGTAGCGCTTGCCCTGCTGATCTTCATCGTCGTGTGGACGTCGTCGGGCAGAAAGAAGCACGCCCGCAACAACGACCGCCAGCCGCGCTAACGCACTGACGCGCCTAGCACGCTCAATGCAGCGTGCGCGGCATGTGCAGGGCAAACTCGTCGACCGGCGCCTCGAAACGCTCGCCGTCCTCCGCCACGCAGAAGTACGCGCCCCGCATCGTGCCGACCGGCGTCGCGATCACGGCCCAGCTCGTGTACTCGAAGTGCTCGCCCGGCTGCAGCAGCGGCTGGTGCCCGACGACGCCAAGCCCCTTCACTTCCTGCACGTGGTTGTCGCTGTCCGTGATGATCCAGTGACGCGCGATCAACTGCGCCGCGACCTGCCCCGTGTTGCGGATCGTCAGCGTGTACGCGAATGCGTATTGACGGCGATCGGGGTCGGATTGTTCCGGCAAGTAGCTGGTTTTCACCGAAACGGTGAATTGATACTGACTCATGGTGTTTCCGCTGGAAGATGACTGCCCGCGCCGGCATGGGCAACGGGGCCGCGGGCGCGCCGCGTTGGTTCGGCATTCTATGCGCAATCGGGCCTCGGCCGCACGGCCCGCCTCCGCGCACCGGGTCGCCGGACGGTAGAATGACGGTTTTGCGCCGCAACGTCCCCGCTCCCCTGCCATGACCCAATTCCGCATCGCTCCCAGCATCCTGTCGGCCGATTTCGCACGGCTCGGCGAAGAAGTCCGCAACGTGGTCGCCGCCGGCGCCGACTGGATCCACTTCGACGTGATGGACAACCATTACGTGCCGAACCTGACCATCGGCCCGCTCGTGTGCGAAGCGATCCGCCCGCACGTGCAGGTGCCGATCGACGTGCACCTGATGGTGCGCCCGGTCGACCGGATCGTGCCCGATTTTGCGAAAGCCGGTGCAAACCTGATCAGCTTCCACCCGGAAGGCTCCGATCACATCGACCGCACGCTGTCGCTGATCCGCGACCACGGCTGCAAGGCCGGCCTCGTGTTCAACCCGGCCACGCCGCTGAATTACCTCGACCACGTGATGGATCGCCTCGACTTCGTGCTGCTGATGTCGGTCAACCCGGGCTTCGGCGGCCAGTCGTTCATTCCTGAAACGCTGAACAAGCTGCGCGAAGCACGCGCGCGCATCGACGCGTACACCGAGCGCACCGGCCGCGAGATCCTGCTCGAGGTCGACGGCGGCGTGAAGACCGACAACATCGCGGAAATCGCGGCGGCCGGTGCCGACACCTTCGTCGCGGGTTCGGCGATCTTCGGCAAGCCGGACTACCGCAAGGTGATCGACGAGATGCGCGCCGCGCTCGCTACCGTCGAGCGGAGCTGACGCCGTGGCCGAATCGTCGCTCGCCGGCCATGCGCCGGCCCGGGTCGCAACGGAAGCCGCCCCGATCCGCTTCGCCACGCCGCGCATCGATGCGGCGCTGATCGATCTCGACGGCACCATGGTCGATACGGCCGACGATTTCACGGCCGGCCTGAACGGGATGCTCGCGCGGCTCGGCGCACCGGCCACGTCGCGCGACGAGGTGATCGGCTACGTCGGCAAGGGCTCCGAACACCTGATCCAGAGCGTGCTGAAGCCGCGCTTCCCGGCCGACGAAGCGCACGCGCGCTTCGACGACGCACTGGCGATCTACCAGACCGAATACGCGAAGATCAACGGCCGCCATACGCGTCTCTATCCGGACGTGGCCGCCGGTCTCGACGCGCTGCGCGCAGCCGGCATCCGGCTCGCGTGCGTGACGAACAAGCCGCACCGCTTCGCGGTCGAGCTGCTCGAGCAGTACGGGCTGGCCGATCGCTTCGGCATCGTGCTCGGCGGCGACAGCGTCGCGCGCAAGAAGCCCGATCCGCTGCCGATGCTGACGGCCTGCGACGCGCTCGGCGTCGCACCGGACGCGGCAGTCGCGATCGGCGACTCGGAAAACGATGCGCTGGCAGGCCGTGCGGCCGGGATGGCGACGCTGACGGTGCCGTACGGCTACAACCATGGCAAAGCTATACAAACGATAAATTCGGATGGTATAGTCGATTCGTTGCTGGTCGCAGCTCGCGCGATTTCCGCGCACAACGCCGGCCGGCCAACCCTCTGATCATTTCTTCCATCTGCATGTTTCTGAATAAAAAACGGAGTCTGAGCAGCATCGACCGGGGAGCCTGGCCCTGGCGTCGCTGGTCGCGCTAACCTCTTCGATGAGGTACGCTGAAGTACGTCTTCAGCGCCGTTTTTTATCTCGCTGCGCATCCGCGCGCCGATCGTCGCACCACCTCGAGTTCTACCGCGTCCGAACGCTTGCGTTCAGGCTCGGCCGCAGGCTCGCGACGTTCACGCCCGGAGTGCCGGCCGGCAACAGGCACTTCTCGATCGACCGCCCTTTCGCCGACGGCACCCCGCGCAGCGTCAAGTGATCCCTGGCGCCCGCGCCGCTCGTCCCGAACAGGACCGGAACATGACCGAACTCGAATTTCAATCGCTCGCGAACGAAGGCTACAACCGCATTCCGCTGATCGCGGAAGCCCTCGCCGATCTCGAAACGCCGCTGTCCCTCTACCTGAAGCTGGCCCAGCCCGAACGCTCGGGCGCCAACTCGTTCCTGCTCGAATCGGTGGTCGGCGGCGAACGCTTCGGCCGCTACTCATTTATCGGCCTGCCCGCCCGTACGCTCGTGCGTACCTGCAACGGCGTGTCGGAAGTCGTGCGCGACGGCCAGGTCGTCGAGACGCATGACGGCGACCCGTTCCAGTTCATCGAATCGTTCCAGGCGCGCTTCAAGGTGGCGCAGCGCCCGGGCCTGCCGCGCTTCTGCGGCGGTCTCGCCGGCTATTTCGGCTACGACGCGGTGCGCTACATCGAGAAGAAGCTCGCGAACACCGCGCCGCGCGACGATCTCGGCCTGCCCGACATCCAGTTGCTGCTGACCGAGGAAGTCGCGGTGATCGACAACCTCGCCGGCAAGCTGTACCTGATCATCTACGCGGACCCGAGCCAGGCCGAAGCCTATACGAAGGCGAAACAGCGCCTGCGCGAACTGAAGCAGCGCCTGCGCACGACCGTGCAGCCGCCCGTCACGTCGGCGAGCGTGCGTACCGAGACGTTCCGCGAGTTCAAGAAGGACGACTATCTGGCCGCCGTGCGCCAGGCGAAGGAATACATCGCGGCCGGCGAGCTGATGCAGATTCAGGTCGGCCAGCGTCTGACGAAACCGTACCGCGACAATCCGCTGTCGCTGTATCGCGCGCTGCGTTCGCTGAACCCGTCGCCGTACATGTACTACTACAACTTTGGTGATTTCCACGTGGTCGGCGCATCGCCGGAAATCCTCGTGCGCCAGGAAAAGCGCGGCGACGACCAGATCGTCACGATCCGCCCGCTCGCCGGCACGCGCCCGCGCGGCAACACGCCCGAGCGCGACGCGGAACTCGCGACCGAACTGCTCAACGATCCGAAGGAGATCGCCGAGCACGTGATGCTGATCGACCTCGCGCGCAACGACGTCGGCCGCATCGCGGAAATCGGCTCGGTGAACGTGACCGACCAGATGGTCATCGAGAAGTACTCGCACGTGCAGCACATCGTCAGCTCGGTCGAAGGCAAGCTGAAGCCCGGCATGACGAACTACGACGTGCTGCGCGCAACCTTCCCGGCCGGCACGCTGTCCGGCGCGCCGAAGGTACGTGCGATGGAACTGATCGACGAACTCGAGCCGGTCAAGCGCGGGTTGTACGGCGGCGCGGTCGGCTACCTGTCGTTCTCGGGCGAGATGGATCTCGCGATCGCGATCCGCACGGGCCTGATCCACAACGGCAACCTGTATGTGCAAGCGGCGGCGGGCGTCGTCGCGGATTCGGTGCCCGAATCCGAATGGCAAGAGACCGAAAACAAGGCGCGCGCGGTGCTGCGCGCGGCCGAACAGGTCCAGGACGGCCTCGATAGCGACTTCTGACCGGAGACTGACCATGCTGCTCATGATCGACAACTACGACTCGTTTACCTACAACCTGGTCCAGTACTTCGGCGAACTCGGCGAGGACGTGCGCACCTACCGCAACGACGAAATCACGCTCGACGAAATCGCGAGCCTGAATCCCGACGCAATCTGCCTGTCGCCCGGCCCGAGCAACCCGCAGCACGCGGGCATCACGCTCGACGTGCTGAAGGAATTCGCCGGCAAGAAGCCGATCCTCGGCGTCTGCCTCGGTCATCAGGCGATCGGCGAGGCCTTCGGCGGCCGCGTCGTGCGCGCAAAGACCATCATGCACGGCAAGGTGAGCAGGATCGAAACCGATTGCAGCGGCGTATTCGCCGACCTGCCGAAGCACTTCGACGTCACGCGCTATCACTCGCTCGCGATCGAGCGCGAATCGCTGCCCGACTGCCTCGAAGTGTCCGCCTGGACCGACGACGGCGAAATCATGGGCGTGCGCCACAAGACGCTGCCGATCGAAGGCGTGCAGTTCCACCCGGAATCGATCCTGTCCGAGCATGGCCACGCGCTGCTCGAGAATTTCCTGAAACAGGCACGCGCCGCGGCCGCGGCCGCCTGACGGGAGCCTCACGATGACGATTACCCCGCAGGAAGCGCTGCAGCGCACGATCGAACACCGCGAAATCTTCCACGACGAGATGCTGCACCTGATGCGGCTCATCATGCGCGGCGACATGTCGCCCGTGATGGCGGCCGCGATCATCACCGGGCTGCGCGTGAAGAAGGAGACGATCGGCGAGATCGCCGCCGCCGCGACCGTGATGCGCGAATTCGCGAATCACGTCGAGGTACAGGACAACTCGAACTTCGTCGACATCGTCGGCACCGGCGGCGACGGCTCGCACACGTTCAACATCTCGACCGCGTCGATGTTCGTCACGGCCGCGGCCGGCGCGAAGGTTGCGAAGCACGGCAACCGCGGCGTATCGAGCAAGTCCGGCAGCGCCGACGTGCTCGAGGCGCTCGGCGTGAACATCGACCTGCAGTCCGACCAGGTTGCCGCGTCGATCGCCGAAACGGGCATGGGCTTCATGTTTGCGCCGAACCATCACCCGGCGATGAAGAACATCGCGGCCGTGCGCCGCGAGCTCGGCGTGCGCACGATCTTCAACATCCTCGGCCCGCTGACCAATCCGGCCGGCGCGCCGAACCAGCTGATGGGCGTGTTCCACCCCGACCTCGTCGGCATCCAGGTGCGCGTGATGCAGCGTCTGGGCGCGCAGCACGTGCTCGTCGTGTACGGCAAGGACGGGATGGACGAGGTATCGCTCGGCGCGGCAACGCTCGTCGGCGAACTGCGCGACGGCAAGGTGCACGAATACGAGATCCATCCGGAAGACTTCGGCCTGCAGATGGTGTCGAACCGCACGCTGAAGGTGGAAAATGCCGACGAATCGCGCACGATGCTGCTCGGCGCGCTGGACAACCAGCCGGGCGTCGCACGCGAGATCGTCACGCTGAACGCCGGCACCGCGCTCTATGCGGCGAACGTCGCCGAATCGATCGCGGACGGCATCCAGCTCGCCCGCGAAGCAATCGCAAGCGGCAAGGCCCGCGCGAAAGTCGACGAACTCGTGCGCTTCACGCAGCAGTTCAAGCGCTGACTCCCCTTACGAACCAAGCAGGAATCCACATGAGCGACATTCTCGACCGAATCATCGCCGTCAAGCGCGAAGAAGTCGCGGCGGCCATGCGCAGCGCGCCGCTCGAGGCACTGAAACTGGAAGCATCCGCACGCGACCTGCGCGACTTCGTCGGCGCACTGCGCGCAAAGCATGCGGCCGGCCACGCGGCCGTGATTTCCGAAATCAAGAAGGCCAGCCCGTCGAAAGGCGTGCTGCGCGAGCATTTCGTGCCGGCCGACATCGCGCGTTCGTATGCGGAGCATGGCGCCGCGTGCCTGTCGGTGCTGACCGACGAGCAGTTCTTCCAGGGCAGCGTCCGCTATCTCGAGGAAGCGCGCGCGGCCTGCTCGCTCCCGGTGCTGCGCAAGGACTTCATCGTCGACGCGTACCAGATCATCGAAGCACGCGCGATGGGCGCCGATGCGATCCTGCTGATCGCCGCCGCGCTCGACACCGCGCTGATGCAGGATCTCGAAGCGTATGCGCACTCGCTCGGTCTCGCGGTGCTGGTCGAAGTACACGACCGTGACGAGATGGAACAGGCGCTGACGCTCAAGACGCCACTGCTCGGCATCAACAACCGCAACCTGCGCACGTTCGAGACGTCGATCCAGACGACGCTCGACATGCTCGACATGATTCCGGCGGACCGGATCGTCGTGACCGAATCGGGCATCCTTTCGCGCACCGACGTCGACACGATGCGTGCGGCGAACGTGAACACGTTCCTCGTCGGCGAAGCGTTCATGCGCGCCGACCAGCCGGGCGAAGAGCTCGCACGGATGTTCTTCTGATGGCGATCGAAAAGGAAATCAAGCTCGCGCTGCCGGCCGGCCAGGCCGACGCCGCGCGACGCTTCTTCGAGACGCTGACCGGCGAACCCGGTCACGACATCACGCTCGCGAACGTCTATTACGACACGCCCGATCTCGCGCTGGCCCGCTCGAAGAGCGCGGTGCGCGTACGCCGCGCGCCGCAAGGCTGGCTGCAGACGTTCAAGACGGTCGGCAGCGCGGAAGGCGGCCTGCATCGCCGCCACGAATGGGAGCTGCCGGTCGCCGGCGACGCGCTCGAGATCGACGCGCTCGTCGCGGCCTGCGACGTGCCGGAAGCCGCCGCCGCGCTGAATGACGCGGCGGGCGCGCTGCACGCGCTGTTCCGCACGGATTTTTCGCGTACGCTGTGGCGCATCGCAATCGGCGGCGCAACCGTCGAAGCCGCGGTGGACCTCGGCGAGATCGTCGTCCAGGCGGAACACGAAACGCGCCGCGAACCGATCAGCGAAATCGAACTCGAACTGATCGACGGCCCGGAAGCGGCGCTCGCAACGCTCGCCGCCGAATTGCAGCAAGCGCTGCCGGGCCTCGTTCCCGACAACATCAGCAAGGCGCAGCGCGGCTACCGGCTGCGCGCGCAATAACCCGCATCACGCATGGCAACCCGCAAGACTTCCCGCGCGCCGCAACAGGCGTCGCTGTTCGACGATCCCGTGCCGGAAACGGCACCGGCCGATATTCCGTCCCAGGCGCCCGAAGCGCCTACGGCCGGACGCAAGCCCGCAAAGAAAGCTGCACCGGCTGCGGCCCCGACGGTACCGCAACCCGCGGCCGCCGACATTCCGCACCTCGCCGCGCAATTCGACGCGCTGCCGTCCGTCTGGCGCGACGTGCTGAAACCCTTCACCGACAGCGACGCATTTGCGCCGCTGTGCCGCTTCGTCGATGACGAGCGTGCGGCCGGCAAGACGGTCTACCCGACCGACGTGTTCCGCGCGCTGCGCCTGACGAGCCCGGACGACGTGAAAGTCGTGATCCTCGGCCAGGACCCGTACCACGGCGACGATCGCGGCACGCCGCAGGCGCACGGGCTCGCGTTCTCGGTGCCGCCGGCCGTGCGCACCCCGCCGTCGCTGCGCAACATCTTCAAGGAAATCGCCGCGAACTTCGGCCATGACACGCCGCGCCACGGCTGCCTCGACACCTGGGCGCGGCAGGGCGTGCTGCTGCTCAACACGGTGCTGACGGTCGAGCGCGGCGCAGCCGCGAGCCATGCGAAGCGCGGCTGGGAGCAATGTACGGACACGCTGATCCGCGAACTCGCCGGTCGCCATCGCGGGCTCGTCTTCATGCTGTGGGGTGCACACGCGCAGGCGAAACGCGCACTGTTCGACGCAAGCGCGCACTGCGTGCTCGAGGCGCCGCATCCGTCGCCGCTATCTGCGCACCGCGGCTTCCTCGGCTGCCGCCATTTCGCGCTCGCGAACGACTATCTGATCGATGCGGGCCGCGAGCCGATCGACTGGCGCCTGCCGGAAGTGGCGGAAACGCTCGCATAACGGCCGCGCCGCCGGTTCTTTCGGCCGCGCCAGCCTGCATGCAAAAACGCCGCGCCCCTTTCGGGACGCGGCGTTTTTTTATCGGGCGACGCAGCGAGCGCGGCGCACCCGCATCGACCTTACGCGGCGGCGATCGCTTCGCGTGCGCCGGCCAGTGCGGCGCTTTGCGCATCCGGGCCGAGGTTCAGGCCTTCCGCGAAGATGAAGCTCACGTCGGTCATGCCGACGAAGCCGAGGAACGTGCGCAGGTACGGGGTCTGGCTGTCGTTCGGCGTACCGGCGTACTTGCCGCCTCGGGCCGTCACCACGTGAACCTTCTTGCCCTTGATCAGGCCTTCCGGACCGTTCTCGGTGTAGCGGAACGTGACGCCTGCACGTGCGATCCAGTCGAAGTACGTCTTCAGTTGCGACGAGATGCCGAAGTTGTACATCGGCGCGCCGATCACGATGATGTCGGCGGCTTGCAGTTCGGTGATCAGTGCATCGCTCTTCGCGACGATCGCATTCTGTTCCGCGGTGCGGTTCTCGGCCGGCGTGAAGAACGCGCCCAGCACCGATTCGTCGAGGTGCGGCAACGCATCGGCCAGCAGGTCGCGAACCACGACCTTCGCGCCGGGGTTCGATTGTTGCAGCTTTGCCGTCAGTTCGTTGGCCAGCAGCGTGGATTGCGCACCTTGCGAACGCGCGGCGGAATTGATTTGCAGAATGGTCGTCATGTCAGGCTCCGGTAGGGTTGCGCTTTGGTAGCGCGAGTGACGCCATTGTGCGTGGCCGCATGACCGCGAAAAAGCGGGTTCAGGGCGACGGATTGTTGCAGCAACAGAACAATCGTTGATCGCGCCCCGATACCCGCTTCGGTCCGCTCAACCCTTCAGCCAGGCCTCGCGGGCCTTCGAGACCGCAGCCGGCTTCGCGGCCGCCGTCAGCCGGTAGCGCGTGACTTCCGGGCCGTCGAGCTTCAGTTTCGCGGTGCGCAGCTCGTCGCGCCGGAACGCGTGAACCTCGACCTTGTCGCCCGGCCGGTAGCGCGCGAGCAGCGCGTCGAGGTTGGTACCCGTGACGCGCAGCCCGTCGACCGCGATCAGCGTGTCGCCGGCCGACAGCCCCGCGCGATGTGCGGCGCCGCCTTCATAGACGGCCGCAAACGTGCAGTCCGCGCCACCGCGCAGGCGCGCCCCGATCGTCGGCTTCGCGGTCGCGCCGTTCGCGACATCGGGCGCGAGCGACACGCCGAACGGTGCGAGCAGTTCGGCGAGCGGCAGGTCGCGCGTGCCATGCACGGCATCGGCGAACAGGCGGCCGAGCGCAACGCCTGTCGCCTCTTCGATCAGCGCCTCGACTTCGTTTTCCTCGACGCCCGCCTGCTTGCCGCGGTAGAAATCGCGGCCGTAGCGTTGCCACAGCAGGCGCATCACGTCGTCGAGCGACTTCTTGTTGCGCGTCTGCGCGCGGATCGCGAGATCGAAAGCGAGCGCGACGAGCGAACCCTTCGTGTAGTAGCTGACGATCGCGTTGGTCGCGTTCTCGTCCTGGCGGTAGTACTTGATCCACGCGTCGAACGAGCTTTCGGCGACGCTCTGCTTCAGGCGCCCCGTGCCGCGCAGCACGCCGCCGACCGTACGGCCGAGCGCCGCGAAATAGTCGTCCTGCGACATCAGCCCGCTGCGCACGAGCATCAGGTCGTCGTAATACGACGTGAAGCCTTCGAACAGCCACAGCAGCGACGTGTAGTTTTCCTTCGTCAGGTCGTACGGCACGAACGCCGCCGGCTTGATGCGCTTCACGTTCCACGTATGGAAGTACTCGTGGCTGCAGAGACCGAGATACGTGCGATAGCCTTCCGTCGTTTCGGGCCGCCCCTTTACCGGCAGGTCGGTGCGGTTGCAGATCAGTGCGGTCGACGCGCGATGCTCGAGGCCGCCGTAGCCGTCGCTGACCGCCAGCGTCATGAACACGTAGCGGTCCATCGGCGCCTTCTTCGACTTCGGCTCGAACAGCGCGATCTGCGCTTCGCACACGCGCTTCAGGTCGGCGCGCAGGCGCTCCATGTCGAGCTGTGTCACGCGCCCCGCGATCACGATGTCGTGCGGCACGCCGTGCGCGTCGAACGTCGCGAGCGCGAATTCGCCGATCGTCACCGGATGGTCGGAGAGTTCGTCGTAGTTCGACGCGCGGTAGGCGCCGAACCCGTAGCGCTTGGTGCCGCGCGCCTCGGGCAGCGACGTGCCGACACGCCATGCGCGGAACGCGGAGCCGGCCGGCTTCGCGATGTCGACTTCACACGGCGCGTGCTCGCGGCCGGCGACGCTCAGGAACACGGCCGTCGCGTTGAAGAAGCCGCCCGATTCGTCGAGATACGCGGAGCGTACCGACAGGTCCCACGCATACACGTCGTAGCGCAGCGTCAGCGTGCCGTTCACGGGGGCGGCCTGCCACGTGTGCTTGTCGGTCTTCGCGATCCGCACCTTGCGGCCCGCGTCGTTGAACGCGCCGAGCGTCACGATGTTGCGCGCGAACTCGCGCACGAGATAGCTGCCCGGAATCCACACCGGCAGCGAGAAGCGCTGGCCTTCGGGATCGGGATCGGTGACCGTCACCGACACTTCGAACAGGTGCGCGGCAAGATCTTTCGGGACAATCGAATAGCGGATCGGCTGGGTCATCGTGGCAATCGGTCGAATACAGCGGCGAAAACGAAGAGAGGCGCCGGCAGATGCGGGCGCCCCTCGCTCGCCGGGCCAAGCGGCCCGGCGTATGGTCGGTTACTTGTTCGAGGCGAGCGCCTGGTTGAGCTGGTCGGCCGATACGGCGCCCGGCAGGCGGCGGCCGTCCGGCAGGAAGATCGTCGGCGTGCCCGTGACATTCATCCCGCGGCCGAGCGCGAGGTTCTTGTCGAGCGCCGTGGTATCGCAGGTACCGGCGCCGGACGGTGCGCGATGGTCGAGCATCCAGCTCTGCCACGTTTTCGCGCGGTCGGTCGCACACCAGATCGCCTTCGACTTCGCGGTCGAATCCGGCGACAGCACCGGGTACAGGAACGTGTAGACGGTCACGTTGTCGACCGACTGCAGCGTCGTCTCGAGCTTCTTGCAGTACGGGCAGTTCGGATCGGAGAACACCGCGATCTTGCGGGCACCGTTGCCCTTGACGACCTTGATCGCATTCGCGAACGGCAGGCTCGCGAAGTCGATCTTGTTGATTTCGGACAGGCGTGCGTCGGTCAGGTTCTTGTGCGTCCTGGCGTCGACGAGATCGCCGAGCAGCACGTAGTCGCCGGCCGCGTCGCTATAGATGATCTGCGAGCCGAGGTTCACTTCGTAAAGGCCCGCGACCGGCGATTTCGACACGCTCTTGATCGGTGCGTCGTTGCCGAGGCGGGCCTGCAGCGTCGCTTTCAGCTTGTCGGTGGTCTGGTCGGCCTGCGCGGTGCAGCCAAGCGTCGCCATCGTGACGGCCAGCGCCAGCGACGCGATGCGGATCGTTTTTTTCATCGAAATCTTCCTTCAGCTCAATCGGTGTGCACGGCACAGTGTACGCCGTAACGGAACCGTGTCCGACCGGCGAAGCGGTCGAAGGTTCGATCAGCCGAGCGCTGCCGACACGAGCCAGCGCTTCACGAGCGGCTGCGCGCCGACGAAGGCCATGCCCGCGTTGCGCACGGCCTTCGCGACGGAGCCCGGCGCCGCGAACAGCCGCTGCAGCCCGTCGGTCGCGACCATCAGCGCGCGGATGTCCTCACGGCGCGAACGCTCGTAGCGGCGCAGCAGCACCGTATCGCCGAGATTGCGGAAGCTTTCCTTGCCGGCGATCGCATCGGCGAGCGCCGCGACATCGCGCAGCCCGAGGTTCATCCCCTGCCCCGCGAGCGGGTGGATCAGGTGCGCGGCGTCGCCGACGAGCGCGACGCGGGGCGCGATCAGCTTGTCGACCGTCTGCAGCGCCAGCGGGAAGCCGGCGGCCGGCGTCACACAGTCGAGCGTGCCGACCTGGCCGTGCGACACGCGCTCGACCTCGGCCGCGAGCTGCGCCGGATCGAGTGCGAGCAGTTGGTCCGCATGCGCGGTGTGCGCGGACCAGACGAGCGACACATGCCCGTCCGGCAGCGGCAGCAGCGCGACGATCTCGCCTTCGTGGAACCACTGGTAGGCCGTCTCGCGATGCGGCAGCGACGCCTTGAAGTTCGCGACAACGCCGGTTTGCCGGTAGTCGCGCCGCTCGATCTTGGCCCCCATTTGCGAGCGCACCCACGAATGCGCGCCGTCGGCGCCAACGATGAGGTCCGCTTCCAGCACCTGCCCCGACGACAGCGTGAGCACGGCCGCGTCGTCGCGCACGTCGAAGCCCTGTGCGCGCGCATCGAACCACGTGAGGTTCGGCTGGAACCGCAGCGCGGCATCGAGCGACGCCTCGACCAGCGACGATTCGGCGATCCACGCGAGCTGCGGCACGGAAGCCTGGTACGCGGAGAAATGCAGTTCCGCGTGCGCATCGCCGTACACGCGCATGTCGTAGACCGGTGCGAGCCGGCTGTGATCGAGCGCCTGCCAGACCCGCAGCCGCTCGAGCAGCGCCTGCGAACTGGAGGACAGCGCGTAGACGCGCGTGTCGAATGCGAGATCGGCGGGGCGCGGCGTGGCCGGCTGGGCGAGCAAGGCTGTCTTGTAGCCGGACTGGGTCAGCGCGAGCGCGGCCGTCTTGCCGACGAGCCCGCCGCCGACCACGGCGACGTCGAAGGTGTGGTGGGCAGTCATGGCGGGCATTATAGCCGCGGGGCCAAACCCTTACGCGGCCGGACTTTGCGGGAAATCAGCAGAATCGCAGGCCGATGCGGCAGCGCGGCGGCCCGCCGCATCGGCCGTTCGGCGCCAGCCCGGAATCCGGGGCGTCGGCACGGTACAATAGCGTCTTTGACCGTCGGCCCGCCGCGCCCCAAGCGCCGGCCGCCCTTTTTTCCCGCGCCGCCGTGCCCTGTCCGGCCGCGCCGCCTTACCCGTCCGAAGGATTCCATGAGTCTCAAATGCGGCATCGTCGGCTTGCCCAACGTCGGCAAGTCCACCCTGTTCAATGCGCTGACCAAGGCCGGCATCGCCGCCGAGAACTACCCGTTCTGCACGATCGAGCCGAACGTCGGCATCGTCGAAGTGCCCGATACGCGCCTGAAGGCGCTCTCCGAGATCGTCAAGCCGGAGCGCGTCGTGCCGGCCGTCGTCGAATTCGTCGACATCGCGGGCCTCGTCGCGGGCGCGAGCAAGGGTGAAGGCCTCGGCAACCAGTTCCTCGCGAACATCCGCGAAACCGACGCGATCACGCACGTCGTGCGCTGCTTCGAGGACGAGAACGTCATTCACGTCGCCGGCAAGGTCAGCCCGATCGACGACATCGAAGTGATCAACACCGAACTCGCGCTCGCCGACCTCGGCACCGTCGAGAAGGCGCTCACGCGTTATTCGAAGGCTGCGAAGTCGGGCAACGACAAGGAAGCGGCGAAGCTCGTCGCGGTGCTCGAGAAGGTGCGCGCGCAGCTCGACCAGGGCAAGGCCGTGCGCGGCCTCGCGCTGTCGGACGACGAAGAGGCGCTGCTCAAGCCGTTCTGCCTGATCACCGCGAAGCCGGCGATGTACGTCGCCAACGTGAAGGACGACGGTTTCGAGAACAACCCGCACCTCGACGCGGTCCGCAAGTACGCGGAAAGCGAGAACGCGCCGGTCGTGGCCGTGTGCGCGGCGATCGAGGCGGAAATCGCCGATCTCGACGACGCGGACAAGGAAGCGTTCCTCGCCGACATGGGCATGGAAGAGCCGGGCCTCGATCGCGTGATCCGTGCGGGCTTCAAGCTGCTCGGCCTGCAAACGTACTTCACCGCGGGCGTGAAGGAAGTGCGCGCGTGGACGATCCATATCGGCGACACGGCACCGCAGGCAGCCGGCGTGATCCACACCGACTTCGAGCGCGGCTTCATCCGCGCGCAGACGATCGCGTTCGACGACTACGTCACCTACAAGGGTGAACAGGGCGCGAAGGAAGCCGGCAAGATGCGCGCGGAAGGGAAGGAATATGTCGTGCACGACGGCGACGTGATGAACTTCCTGTTCAACGTCTAAGCGCCGAAGCGGTCGAGATATCCCCGAGAGGCTCGCATTTTGCGAGCCTTTTCTTTTTCGGAGGCGCGTGATCGCATCCATAAAGGGCAATCGCACGGATTGTGGTGGACTCGGTCGGCCGTGTGCATCCGTCGAGCCCCCGAATGCCTCGTCGATACTCAACGTGCCCGACAGCAAAAACAGGTCCGACGCACGAGCCTCCCTCAAGACCGCGACGCGCCCAGTCAGGCCCCGCATGCAATCGGATGCTTTTCCAATTAATTGCACAATTTGCGCCATTGAACCGGAATCCATTCCAATCAACGGGCACTCGACCGCCGCCCGGCAATCAGGCGCGTCCGGCGCTCAAATCGCAACCTATACAGGAAAACTCATTCTTCTTATAATCAGCCGTCGAAATCAACTCATGCCGCTGACACTTCGGCATGCATGACTCGCACAGCATCCGCGCCCGGCCTCCAATAGCGGCCCGCGCTGAAGCATTTCGCGCATCCACGTGCCAATCTTTTGCGTCGAGTTGATGTAGCGCATTGAAAGTGCAGGCAATCCGTTCCCGATTGCAGCGAGCGGCAATAAAAACGACGTAACAACAATCGCGAGGGCGTCTGAAATCGCCAAACAAAACCGAAACGGTTGAAAAAAAGAAGGCGATACAATCCTGTAGTCGGAGAATTTCCATTCGTCCGTGTCGTAGACTATGCCGGCGCCATGCTTGCCGAGTTGGTACCGACATGATGTCCGAATGCGAAAACCCTGAACATCGCTACAACTTTCTACGATTCGCATCATGCTTAACTGGCAAGAAGATCTTCTCGAATTGCTCGGAGGCTCGCAGTCTATTGACGAGATCTTGCGAAAAGTGGAGAAAGCAACCAAGGAGCTCGGTTTCGAGTATTGCGCCTATGGCATGAAACAGCCGCTTCCGCTGACTCAGCCAAAGATAATCACGATCAGCAATTATCCCAAGGCCTGGCAGGACCATTACAAGGAAAAGGGCTATATCGCCATCGACCCCACCATCAAGGCTTGCCGCCAAAGCGGTCGCCCCGTGATCTGGAGTGACGAATTGTTCCAGTCGGCGCCAGCCATGTGGGAAGAGGCCCAAGCGCACGATCTTCGCGTGGGCTGGGCGCAGGTCGTCATGGACAAGTCGGGGACAGGAGGTATGCTGACCTTGGCACGCTCCCGAGAACCGCTCACGGCCGCGGAGCTGGAAGCGAACGATACAAAGCGGCGGTGGCTAGCCCACATCACCCACCTTGTCATGTCGACGTCCGTCCTCAACCAGACCGCAAGCGCGACGGCAAACCTGACTGACCGCGAGATCGAGGTGCTGCGCTGGGCCGCGGACGGCAAAACGTCCGCCGACATTTCGGCCATCCTCACGATCTCGGACAATACAGTCAACTTCCATATCAAGAACGCCGTGGCGAAGCTCGGCGCCGCCAACAAGACCGCCGCCGTCGTGAAGGCGGCGTTGCTCGGCTACCTGTGTTGACCGACGCACCGCATTCGCATTGATCGTCCGCCGTCAACGATAGCGCTGCTCGATGGCCCGTGCCACGGTTTGCTGCCAGCCCAGCGCATCGACGACGGTCCCCAGCACGACCAGATTCTTCTTCCACGAATACGCGTCGCCCCCCGCCTCCAGCAGGCAGATGTTCGAGCGAGGACAGCCGCTTCGGCTCCACTCCCCTTGCCCGACCTGCACGCCCAACTCGATATCCCACCCGAGGCTGATCCTGGTGTTCGCCACCTCGCCGATCCATTCGGTGTAGCCGGTCCACACGCCGGACTCTCCACGAGCACTGTCATTGATGTCCTCGTCCAATCCCGACATCAAGTGGGTCAGCTGGACGGACAAGAGCCTCTCTATCGTCAATCCGATACGACCATCGTCGGTAAACCGAAAATCTTGCTCCACGATCTTTGATCCTTCCAATCGAAGTTGCTGTCGCGGGGAGACCATGGCCTCCCCGCCGACTCACCTCAAAACCGACCCCGAAGGTTTCAGGTCGCGCCGCCATCCACCGTCAAGGTTTGACCGGTCACCCAGCCGCCCTGCTCACCCACCAGAAAAGCCACGACATCGGCGACATCCTGAGGCGTCCCGAGCCGCTTGAACGGCGAGGCGGCAGCCATTGCCGCCTGCCGCTCCGGGGGCGCTTTCGAAAACATGCCGGGAACGACCGGCCCCAGGCGGACATTATTGACCGTGACACCGCGCGCCCCCAGTTCTTTCGACAAGACCCGGCCAAACGCTTCAAGCGCGGCCTTGGATGCGGAGTACAGTGCGGACCCCGCGATCGGCGCCCCCACGATGGTCGACGACGTATTGACGATCCGGCCACCGTCACGCAGGTGCATTGCAGCCTGCTGCAGCACCATCAGCGCACCCCGCACGTTGACGTCGAACAATCGATCATAATCGCTCGCCGCCAGCGTTGCGATCGGGCCCGTGCCTACGACGCCCGCATTGTTGAACACCACATCCACGCCGCCGAAGCGCTCCCGCGCCACGCCAAACAGCTGACTCGCGCCGGACTCGGCGGCAAGATCCGCCTTGACGGCAACGGCGGCACCGCCCCGTGCCTCGATCGCCGAACACACGGAATGCGCAACATCCTCGCCGTGGTGATAGCCGATCACCACCGCGAAACCCTCCGCGGACAGTCGCAGGGCCACCTCTCGTCCAATACCGCCGGAAGCTCCGGTCACGATCGCGACACGTTGGGCTGATCGATTATTTTCCATACTCATTCACTCCAATCTAGGTAAGCAAGCTTGTTTCGAGGTCGACGTGGTCTGACTCGCGTTTCATTCGACGGCCGGCATCACTCCGGCCGGCACGACGGGGAGCTCGACAGGGCGCACCGTCGTCAGGGGCAGCTTGCGGACCCACAAAGCGCCGGCGGTTCCAAGCAGCGCGACCAGTGCCATCGTCAGGAACACCGCGCCTTTCAGCGCGCTGTAGAGCGGGCCGGAAAGAAGCACGAACGCCCCCATGCCGATGCCCATAATGAAGGCCGAATACAGCCCCTGGCCGGATGCCGACAACGACGGATGCACCCGTTCGGTAATGATCTTCATCGCAGCCATGTGGGAAGCGCCGAACGTCAGCGCCTGCAGCACCTGAGCCGCCATCAGCAAGGGCACGTTCGCGCTCATGCCGATACATGTCCAGCGCAGGGCGGCGGCCAGCCCGCCCAGGACGATCACGTTGACGGGACCGAGACGGCTCACCAGCGAACGCCCGAACGCGAAGAATGCGATCTCCACGGCGAGGCTCCAACCCCAGAGCACACCGATCATCGAATCGGACAGGCCCTGCTGCTGCCAGTAAAGCGAGCCAAACGTGTAATACGCGGCATGGCTGCCCTGGATCAGCAGCGTCGACGCAAGGAACAGGACGAACCATTTACTGGCGAAGAACGGCGCGGAACTGACCTTGCCGGCTCGCTCGACCACCACGCGCTCTCGCGGCAGCAGGCATGCGGCAACGAAGACCATCGCCGCCGCACCGACGATGAACCACAACAGCGAGCCGCCGCCGAACATGTTCATCACCTTGCCCGCTGCGACCACGACGAGCATGAAGCCGACCGAACCCCACAGCCGAATCTTGCCGTAATCGAGGCCGTGAGCACGCGCCTGCATCGTCGCAATGCTCTCGCACAGGGACATGATCGGAGACCAGCAGGCAAACGCAAACGTCGTCAGCAGGAAGATGGTGACGAAGCGATCCGTTTGCGTGAACATCACGCACCCGGCCAGCAGACCGAATGCCAGCAGGATGATGGCTTCGCGCTTGCGACCATTACGGTCGACGATGCCCGAGACCACCGGCGTGAACACGATCTTCAGCGCGAACGCCAGCGCGGTCAGCGTCGCGATCCCGGAGGGCGAAATGCCCTTCGAATTCAGCCACACCGGCCAGAACGGCATGTGGATCCCGATGAAGGAAAACATGCAGAAGTACATGAGCCCCAGGCGAAGCTTCATGAATCGATCCATTTTGTGTCTCTCCAATTAATTGAGAACGGCAGAGCAGAACGGTTCCTCGTCACGCGGCGCTTGCTGGTCGCGCACCGGCGCGTCCGGCAACAGCCGTTCGGCCAGCCAGTCCGTCAGGTCCACGCTGTACTGCCCGATGTGGTTCAGACAGACGTGTGCCGCGCGCGGGTAGATCACGGCCCGATGCCGGCCGGCCCAAGCCTGCTCGAGCAGTTCAATGCCCGACACGGGGAAGATGTCGTCCAGCGCACCGTGAATCGAAAGCACGTCGGTCTCGCAACGCCGCGACAAATCCAGCCGTAGCGCGTCGAAACGCGCCTGCATCGCCTCGACGTCGTCCGGCATGAATGCGTATTCGAAGTCCTCCTTCAGCCGGCGCGGCAAGGTGGCGTAGGGCGCGAGACTTGGGCCGCCCGACAGGTTCACCACGCCGCGGAACAGATGCCCCGCATGCTGCGCCACGCGAAGAGCCAGATAGCCGCCGAAGCTCACGCCGAAGAAGCCCAACCGTTCGCAATCGACGGCATTCCCTGCGCGCAGCGCACGCACCAGTTCCGGCACGATCAGTTCGACGCGCGGATCCAGTGGCGTGCGGCCGACCTGCCGCCCCTGTCCTGGTCCTTCGAACAGCAACGCCGCCATCCCGCGCTCGAGAAACTGCTCGGCGAACGCGAACGGTTCGAGCTCGGTGACCGAATCCAGCCCGTTCGACAGGATCACGCACGGCGGACGCGGACCGTACCGGCGATTGCCGGTCGGCAACAGCAGGTAATAGGGAATCTCGCCGCCCTGCCAGCGCACCACGCCCATCGATACGTCGAGATCGCTGTCCTTCAGCGACTCGAGAAAGCAGTCCCGGACACGCTCACGCAGCCGCGTCTTGCGCTCCCGGTCGGAGAAATACATGAACTCGGCCCAGTGGAAGCTCGCCGCGGCGGTGCGATAGCAGCGCGCCCGGCCCGGCCCGGGATGCACCCGCTTCGCCTGCTCGACGCACGCGATGCCGTGACGCTCCCACCTGATCATCCATTCGTCCCAGAACGCGCCCGACGCGAGGTCGGTGCAGCCGATCGGGAAATCGTGCAGCGCCTGCACGATGTCCCCCCATTGCAGTTGCGGACCACGAGCCGTATGCAGGAACATCATGCGCGGCATGAAGTATTGGCACGCCTCGTACACGCCTCCCGGCAGTCTCAGCGATCCGCTCATGCCGCCTCCATTGCCGTGCGCTGCAGCCACGCGCCGCAGGCGTCGACGGCGGCCTGGCTGTTGCGGGCAATCAGCGCACTGATCCGCGCCTTGTTCTCGCGCAGGTCTGCGCTCCCGAATGCCTGCCGCGCCATGTCTTCGTCGATGCGAATCCGATGGGCTGAAATCACTTCGCAACCAGCCGCGGAGGCCACGACCCGCCATTCGCCTTCATGTGCGCGCAGCAGCGCCGGCGGCTCGGGCTGGAAGTAACGAATCGACAGCGCGTTGGCGTCGCAGCGGCGAATGCTGCGGAAACGCTCACCGCCCCGCTCCGCGGCGATCGTGAGCAGGAATTCCTGGTTGACGGTGTCGTCGTGCAGGATGTCGATGCGTTCGCAATGCGGAAGCACGTCCGGCCATGATGCGACATCGGCCAGGACGTCGTAGACCTTGTCCGGCGGGAACGGCAGCGAATGGCGGGTTTCGAACGACGCGCAGTCCGCGCGCTGCCGCTCGACGAAAGAACGGATCGCCCCCATCTCGCTTTCGCCATTGCGGCAAGTGAATTCGCGTATGAAATCGACAGCCGCCGCCACGTCGGCTATATCCGGCCGGATGCCCGTGACGTCCGCCTTGACCAGAAAGTCGCGCGTGACGTGCAGGACGCAGCGGCGATCCGACAGCGGCACCACCCGCCATTGACCACCCATGCGCTCCAGCAACGGCATCGGCACGCGCAGGTGAAAATCTATTCTGAAGATCTCGGGACGGTACGTCCGATGCGTTTCCCACGACACCGGCAGGCCGCCCTGGATGGCGTCGATGCGGACGACTTCCGCGTCATGCTCGCGCGACACCACGGTCGCGGACGTGCACGCGTCGATGATCAGCGGCCAGTTGCCGACATCCTTCAGCGCGTCGTAGACGTTTTGCGCCGGTGCGTCGCAAACGATCGCGTGCATCGTCGAGAACGCCCGCGACGGCTCACGCGGCAGGTCAGGCTGCTCGGTTGCGGCTTTGATGCTGCGCAACTCGCGCAGGGAATTCGAGCGAATCGCCCGCCGCACGAATGCTTCCGCCGCGGCGTTATCGTCCACGCCATCGACCACGCCGGCGACCGGGTCCGCCAGCGTGAACACATGCTCCAGCACCAGCAGGCTCTGCTGCTGGTTGACCACGATCACGCGCCAGCTGGTCGCCATGTCCCGCACCAGCGCCATCGGCTTCACCGATTCGACGTCGATGCCATACACGTCGGGCAGGAACGTCCGCCGCGACTCCCACTCCATTTCCAGGCCATTGACCGTCGCACACACCCGGATGTGCTCGCCACCGTCGTCTTTCCGCAAGTGCGTCACCGCCCGGCATGGCTCGAACAGCTCGGGCCAGCGCGCCGAATCACGGATGATGCCGAACACGCGCTCCGGCGCCGCATTGCACACGATCGAACTGGATTCAGACAGTTGCATGGTTCATTTCCGCCATTTGAATTGTGATCAGCGACGCCTCGACTAACGCGCCCGCCACCGCACGGCGCACGATCTTGTCGTTTGCATTCCTGGGAAACGGTGCCGCGCTCACGAACAGGAAGGACGGCCATTTTTCTTCACTGAGCGTTTGCCGCAACCTCGACCTGATCCGCGCCAGCAGCGCGTCCGGGGTGTCAGCAGCCGAGTTCGGGTAGATGCAGGCGACCGGATGCTCGCCGAACCCGCCACACGCCGGCCAACCGGCCAGCACGACCTCGCCGATACCAGGCACCGCGGCCAGCACGCCCTCCACCTCCTCCGGGTAGATCCGGTGGCCGTTCGGCGTCAGCAGGCTCTCGCTGATACGCCCCTTGAGCACCCATTCGCCGTCCGGGCCGATACATGCGTAGTCGCCCGTCGGAAACCACTCGGGGAGCGGCTCGACGCCGCTCAGCCCTGCGTCGAAGTAACCGGCCATCAGGCCGTCGCCTCGCAGGACGACCTCGCCTTCCGCACCGGGTGTCGGCGGCACGGGCGCGGCTGCCCCGTCGCGCAGCGCAACTTCGAGCGTGTCGTCGGGCCGGCCGACGCAGTGGAGCTGCCGCTGTGGCAGGCCCATCCGATGGTCGCTCTCCGTCAGCCAGCAGAATGGCCCGAAGGTCTCGCTCAGGCCGTATCCCTGCACCCAGTCGCAGCCGATGCGGCGCCTCGCCTCTTCCAGCACGGACAGCGGAAGCGGCGCCGCGCCATACGCCATCACCTGCATCTGCTCCAGACACACGTCGTCCCGCACCATCGCGTTCAGGAATCGCTGCAGCGTGACGGGACGCAGCATCGCGTGCGTGATGCCGAGCCGCGCCATCTGAGCCGGCCACCGGGAGACATCGCGGCCCTCCGGATAGAACAGGCTGGCGCCATGCAGTACGCTGCCGAACGAAAAAATGATTCCCGTCGTGTTGTTCATCAGCCCGGACTGGAAGATCCGGCTGTCCGCTCGAAACGAGAGGCGCCGCGTCACGCTCGCGATTCGCCTGCAGATCAGTGCCTCGGAGATACTGATCGCCTTCGGGCGAGCTGTCGTTCCGCTGCTGAACAGCATGAGGAAATGCTCGACGGGGTCAGGCGCGGCAACGACCAGCGAGTCGTGCCGCGCCGCGCGCGCCGATGCCGGATCGACACGGCTGCGCAGACTCGCAATACCTTGCGCCTGCAATGCGTCGGCCGCGACCGGGTCGGACTTGACGTACAGCACGTGATCCGGCCGCACCAGTCCGTGCAGGTCCTGCCACTCCTGGACTGCAGTGTCCGCGAGGTTGTACGGCATGACCACCTGCAGGCCGAGCGCGCTGGCCGCCGCCAGGGCGAACAGCGCCTGTTCGTCATGGTCGGCAATCAGCAGGATCCGCTGCCCCGAGGCAATGCCTGCTCCCTGCCACCGACGAATCGTCAGCGCGACGGCGCCACGGAGATCGTCGGACGCATAGACTCCGCCTTTGCCCGTCAGCATCGCCTTGCCGCGTTCGCCTTGAGCGGACGCAATCAGTGAAATCAACTTCATTAGCGATCCTATTTAGTTGGCTCCGCATTCAGGTTCGTGCGGAGCCGCCGTGATCAGGCGACTGGCTGCGCCGCGTACACGCGCGTGGCGGCAACGCGTGCGCCATCGGGTTCCGACAGCATCTGCGCCACGAAGGCCGCAATATCGCAACCGGTCTCCCAGCTCCGCCGATGCGACTTGTCGATCGAGATCGAGAACCGTTTCTCGATGAGCTGCGCGAAGTCCGTCAACTCGGTCGAATCCATGTCGTACTCGAGATCCAGATCCGCCGACATGTCCACGTCGCTCGCCTGCAGCCCCAGATAACCGGCGATCATTTCCTGGATCACTTTCGTCACGTCTGCATTCATTTTTTTCCCTTTCATCTTGATGGTGGTCACGCCCTCAGCACTGCACCAGCCCTAGCGTGCCGATGCCGCCGCGAGGGCTCATGCGCTGGATGATCGCTGCCGAGCAGCCGGCGTCCGGGCGATCGCCGGATTCGTAAAGCGACGCAGACAGCGTGCCGCTTTGCAGGTGACGCGCCGCCAGGACGGCCTCGAATACGCCGGACAGCGCGAACATGTGGCCGTAAGCCGGCTTGCTGTTCACGACAGTGACGGTCGGGGCCATGTCGCCGACGACATGGCGGACCCATTCCGACTCCTTCGCCAGCATGCCGTCGCGCACCAGGAGCGCCGGATTCCCGGCATCGCCGGCCGCTTGCTTCAGCGCGTCGTACATGACACGCGGGATCAGCGACTCGGACGGACAGAAACCGTCCGCCGCGCCGCTGACTTCGCAATAGACCCGGGCGCCGCGGGCAAGCGCATGTTCCCGTTCCTCCAGCATCAGGAACGCGGCCCCCTCGGCGAGGTCGGTGCGCACCTCCTCGCCAAGAACTGCGCCACGCGCGCTCGCCGGGCTGCTCGGGTGGCCGAGTACCGCGCGAACGTAGGGCGTGTTCAGCCCTTCCGCCGCCCCGCACAGCGCCGCCTTGACGCGCCCGCTCTGCAACGCGGCGATGCCATTGCCGATGGCCTGCAGGCCCGCGACGTTGCGCGCGGAAAAGGTCTTGGACAACCCCTTGATTCCGTGCTCGAGCGAGATCTGGCCCTGCAGGGCAGCGGGAAACCACGCGGTGGCGACGTACGGACTCATTTCCTTCACACCGCCGACGTGCAGCCCGCGGACCTGCGGCTCGATGTATCCCCAGCCACCCAGGCAATTGCCGACGAACACGCCGACACTCGCCTTGTCGATCCGGCCGGCCGCCACGGCGCTGTCCTCGAGGCACTGCCCCGCGGCGCTCAGGCCATAGACGACGAACGGGTCGATCTTGCGCTTCAGCCTGGGCGGAACGAAACGCGAGGAATCGAAATCCTCGAATGAGCGGAGCCGGGTTCCATTCGCCAGCGGAACCGACAGAGCGGAGCCTTGCCCGAGCCGCCCGGCGCTCAGCGCGTCAACGCCGCCATGCGGACTGACCAGGCCGAGCCCGGTAACCACGATTCGTTTTCTTGCAGACATGGCTCAGATCGCCCTCAGAACAATGACGCTATGGATTCCAGAAAAACCGCTCGACAGCTTCAGCGCGACGCGAAGCCGCGAGTCCCTCGCCTGATTGCCCACGTAGTCGAGGTCGCACTGCGGATCCGGCCGGCGATAGTTGATCGTCGGATGGATCTTCTGATGCCGCATTTCCAGGCATAGCGCGACCGTCTCGACAGCGTTGGCCGCGGCCAGGCTGTGCCCGGTCATCGCCTTCAGCGAATTGACCGGAATGCCGTAGGCCCGCGCGTTGAACACAGACTTGATCGCGTTGGTCTCGTTGATGTCGTTCTGCGGTGTCGAGCTGCCATGAGCGCTGATGTGATCGACGTCGTCCGGCTGGCATCCGGAATCGTCCAGCGCCTGTCGAATACAGCACGCCAGTTCGGCGCCGTCCGGCGCCAGATCGGTCATGTGATAGGTGTTGTTCACCGACGCATAGCCGGCCAGCTCCGCATAGATGTGCGCCCCGCGCCGCATCGCGTGCTCGTACGACTCCAGCACGAACACGCCACTACCTTCCGCAATCACGAACCCGTCGCGTTCCACCGTATATGGGCACGATGCTTCCGACGCCGGAACGGTGCGGCTGGACAGCGCACCCAGCGCTTCGAACGAGCCAATCGACAGAGGACATAGCGGCGCCTCGCTCGCGCCGGCAATCATGACGTCCGCAGTGCCGGAACGAATCTGATCCAGTGCGTAACCCAATGCGTCCAGTCCGGCGGTGCAGCCCGTCGACAGGTTCGACACCGAACCCGCCACGCCGTATTTCGTCGCGATGGCGGTCGCGGCCAGACCAAAGTCGAACGAATCATAGAACCCGTCCCGCACCCTGTCGGGCGCCACGTCGGCCTCGCCCGATCCGGTCAGCGTCTTCAGGTTTTCCTCCATCGAGGCCGCGTCCGCGATCGCGGAGGAAATGGACACACCGACGCGCAACGGGTCATGTCCGGACACATCGATGCCAGCATCCTCGACTGCCATCCGGGCGGCGGCCAGCGCGAACTGGACGTAGCGGCTATGGCCGGCTTCCGAGGCGGACTCGTCGGGCCGGAAATCAGTCACCTGGCCGCTGGCCGCACTCTTGAAACCGAACGCCGCGCCCCACCCGTAGGGCTTGATGCCGCTCACGCCCTGCAACGTGTTGTTCCAGAAATCCTCGACGCCGATACCGTTCGGTGCGACGACCCCAAGGCCTGTAATGACGACTCTTCGGCTCATCGCGCGCTCCCGGTGTTGTCATGCGCACCATCGGCAAGTGCGTCCAGGAGGTCGCCCTGCAACGCGCCACGAGCAGCAGCCGACAGGTCGAAACTTTCGTCGAACACGCGCTCCTCGACCATCAGGCGACCGATCATCTCGAAATCTCGTGCCGAGAGTTCGAAATGTCCGAACCGGAACTTGTAGCCCCAGTTCTGCTTGCCCGCCGTCAGATCCAGACGATCGAGCAACGGATGTATCGAGATCTCGCGGCATGGCAGGTACGCGATGTCGCGCCGATACGGAATGAAATCGGGCGCCATCTGAAACTGGTACGTGTCCTCGCCGGTCACGCGTCCGATCGCCGTGAATTTCTGGCATTTCTCGGTTCCCTTGAACTCGAGAACGGGCGAATAAAACACGATGCCGTCGCCCACGGACATCCGGGCCAGCGGCCCCTTCTTGCCGTGGCAGACCTGACAGAATCCCCCTGCTTCGCCGCGCTTGATATGCTCGCGAGACACCACACCGCACCAAAATTTGCTCATACCGTCCCCATCCAGGCTTGGTTCATCCCTCCCGCTCCTGCGGAGCGGGAGGCGGACAAAACGTGTCAGGCCTCGCTGACAAGCGCCAGAATGTTGTGCACGGCTTCCGGCAGACCCTTTTGCATGTGCGGCCAGATTTCGGCGGAAAAGAAGCCCGCGGCATCCGCGTTGATTTCCGCACGGACTTCGTGCGTCAGGTGGATTTGCTCGCCGGCCTTTTCGACCCGGTGGAAATTGCGGATCACGCCGAACGGCAGCACCGCTTCGTCGGAGAATTCTTCGCCGGCCGTGACGGTTTTCAGTTCGACTTCGATCGGCTCACCGCCTTGCGGGGTCAGCGAAAAAACCGTGCCGGCCTTGAAGTTGTTCCGGATTTCCGCTTGCGCGATGCCGCTGTCCCATTTGCTCCAGTTATTGACGTCCGCCCAGATGCTCCAGACATCGTGCACGTTCGCCTTCGACGTCGCGGTATAGGACGAAACGAAATTGACCTTAGACATTTTCATACTCCTTCTCAGAATTAACAGTTTCAATTTCGGCCGAATCAAAGAACACCTGATCCTTTTCTCCGAGCCAATAAGCACGCGGGTGTGCACCCACTTCGACCATCACGCCGTTCAGGGACCAGTTCGGTTCGTTCAGTGAACCGGTATCGCCCCAGAACGCAGGATTGAAGAATTCAAGAATCACGTTGGTATGCCAGATGAGTCCCAGCTTCGTCAGCGTCATCTTTTCCGCGGAGATTTCGATCAGCCCCTTCTTCAGCAGCCGTTCGATTTCTTCCGAAAAATCTTCGAGCAGGCTCGTCCCAAACTTGCTCTCGTAATACTTGAACTCGATTTCAAAATAAAGCAGTGCGAAAACGATGTAGCGTTCGCGCTGCACACGCGGCGACATATGCGATGTCACGGTGCTGATCAGGAATTCACCGCGATTGACCGTCTCGACATATTTTTCGACGTCGGTTTCGGTTCCCAGGCGATAGCCGTCGAAATAGCTGTACGAACCCGGCCCGACCGCCAGCGTGTCCACATAAACTTTCCAGTTCCAGTGGTTGTACATGTTCTCGTAGCCCGGCTTGCAGAAATGGTCGACCATGTACATGCGATAACCGTGCTGCTCCGCGATTTGCAGGGCCTCCCGGTACATCGCCTTCACCATCGGGGTTTCCGGATCTTCCGGCCGCTTGACCTTGCCGTTCTGGATCAGGCGACTTTGCGGCGTGGCATCGTGGATCCGGTACAGGTAGATCGTGAAATGCGGAACATCCAGCTCCGTCAGCATTTCCAGATCCTTTTTCCAGATCTCCATGGTGTGGCCAGGCATGTTGAACATGAAATCCAGCTGGATATTGCGCAGGCCGCGCTTCTGAAAGCCCCGAATCACCCGGATACTGTCGTCGGCCGCGTGCGGCGAACCCACGACCGAGAGAATCTCCTGCTGGAACGACTGCACGCCCAGACTGATGCGATTGATTTTCGACGACGCAACGTAATCCATCTTCTCATCGTCGAAGTCGCGTGCATTGCCTTCAAGCGTGAAGCCGCACGCTTCCGCGATATTGAAATGCTCGTAGACGGTATCGACGATGCGCTTGAGGTTCGCGGTCTTGAGAATGCTGCCCGTACCGCCGCCGATGTAGATATCGCGGACGACGCCCGTTTTCCACTTGTTGAAGCCGGACCAGTGGATCAGGTCCTTGACCAGCGCGTCGACGTACGCGTCCTCGCGGTTACGCTTGTCGTTCTCCGGCAGCAGGCTCGCGAAATACGGGCACGACTTGCAGCGCGTTCGACAGAACGGAATCCCGATATACAGAACAAAATCATCGCCCTTCTGCTCCATATCGATCAGCTTCAGGAAATCGTCACCATCCTGATTCCGGTACATCCCCGGGGGATAAAGAATGAACGGGAGGTAGCATTTCTTCGGATACGGAACGCGCTCCAAGCCTGCAATCTCTGACATAACAGCCCTCTCTGTGGTTTTGATCTTTCTCAATATCCAATCAAATCTTCAAAGCAAAGCCACAACCCTGCTCCATGCGGCATCGGCCTTTTCCAACTTGATCGGGAAGCAGCACACCTTGAACCCGGTCCTGACGGGCAGATTTTCGAGATACCCCAGTCTTTCGATCTGGATATATTCGCAGTCGCGGCCATAGAAGTGCGACGGCCATAACCGCCCCTGGTCCCCGGTCTGCTTGTATGCATCGATCATTTCGCAAAATGGAGCATCGAAACTGAATGCATCGGTTCCGATTATTTTCACGCCTGCCCCGGTCAGATATTCCAGCGCCGATTTATCGATCCCGCGATACTCGGTAAAGTATTTCCGGCTGCCGATATTTCTGAATGCCCCGGTATTGATCAGGACAATATCCCGCTCCTTCAGGACGTGTCCGACCTCGATCAACTTTTCCCTCACGGCATTACCATCGATCACCCCGGAGTCGTGACTGAAATCAAGCAGCACCCCGTCGGAAAAGCACCACTCCAGAGGAATCTCCGTAACGGTTTTCGGCCGTTCCGCGCCTTTGCGCCAACCGTAGTGATAAGGCGCATCGAGATGCGTGCCGGTATGCGTCGTCAACGTGTAAGTCATCAACGACAGCCCCATTTCGTCCGGAAAGTCCTTGTGATCGATGAAGTACTTCCGCGGCTTGAGCAGCTTGCACACCAGTTTCTCGAACCACCCCTTCGCCTTGAAGTGCAGGTAACTCGCGCCCAGTACGTCTGCCCCCTCTCGATGCGAGAGCACTTTCCGGCCGATCGCTTCCGGCTCCCAGAACGTCTCATCGATGCTGACGCTCAGATCAATAATTCTCGGCATTGGATGTCTCACGCAAAATCGTCGAAAAAGGCACCTGGATCACCGAATCGACGCGCACGCGATTCCTTTGGGAAATCGCGCAAACGAATTCCTGCCCATAAATCACGGCATCGTTGCCCGCACGGCTCGCGACGAAGCGCGTCATCTGCCGATCCCGATCGACCAGCAACGCATGAAGCGGGATGCCGCTCAACTTGCCGTAGGCCTCCGTCCGGCACCAGGAGCCGAACGCTTGCTTCCGCAGCCATTCCTCGTGGCCGCTGTAGCCGTCCCAGGTCGGGAAGCCCGGAAAGAACCGGGTGCACAACGCAACCATGTCGATCGGCCGGTCCACCGCCTCCACATCGAGCCCCAGCGGGCACCGCGAAATGCCTACGGCACAGATGCCACCCGACGCCGCGTAACTGAAGTACAGCGGTTGCCGCCCGCGCCGACTCAGCAAATACGGCCTGCCGCTGGCGCCCTCCATCCGGATGCTGTGATGCGGCGCGTACTGGCGCAGCACGTACTCGCGGACATGACGGCGGAATGCGAACAGCCGCCGCCTGCGAGACAGCCGGATCTTCCCGTAGCGAGCCCGGTCGTCGTCCCGGATCAGAATCGGCTCGCAAACGGGATCGGCATCCGACAGCGTCACGATCCAGACCTCGGCGCCTCGTGGAATGGCCCTCGACATGTTCTGGCGCTCCCGATCCGCAGGCTCAGTAGTTCCCAAGCCCGCCGCACACATTCAGCGCCTGGGCTGTCACACCCGCCGCCTGCGGCGAAACCAGATACGACACCATCGCGGCCACCTCCGCAGGCTCGATGTAGCGCCCGATCGGCACCCGATCCTCGATGCGCCGGCGGGTTTCCTGCTCGCTGGTGCCCCAGATGTGCGCGTAGTGATCGCGGACGCGTTGCGCCATGTCGGTCTCCACGAAGCCGGGGCAAACCGCATTGACGGTGATGCCCGACTTGTTTCGCGCCAGTTCCAGGCCGAGCGCCTTCGTGAACCCGACCATCCCGTGCTTGGACGCGCTGTACGGCGCGCCATGCAAGACACCTTGCTTGCCACCGGTGGACGCGATGTTGACGATGCGGCCGCCTGCAGGGATCAAGTCAAGCCGGAGCGCATCGCGAGTCACGTAGAACTGGCCGTTCAGATTCGTGTTGATCACGTTCTGCCACAGCGAATCGGTGACTTCCGCCGTCAGCCCCCCTCCGGAAATGCCGGCGCCGTTCACCAGCACGTCGATCCGGTTCCCCTCCGCCGCCAACGCCTCCAGCATGTCGCGCACCTGTGCCGGCTCGCTCACGTCACATACGGCGACGCGGACCTCGACTTCCGGGTAGGCGATCTTCAAGTCGGTGCTCAGGCGTTCGAGCGCGTCGGCACTTCTGGCCACCACGAACAGATTGCGTCCCTGCGCGGCCAGCGTCCTGGCAATCTCGCGACCGATTCCACCGGTCGCGCCGGTAACCAATGCATACGTTTTCATGTTCAATTCATCTCCGATCTTGATGCATGTCCGGGTCACGCCAGAGCGACGTGCATTCCCGATGGCGTCACGCCTCGACGCAGATTCACCTCGATGCGGTTCGCCAGCTCCGCTTCGCTCGCACGCGCCTCTTCACAGTCGATCCAGCACGCGAACAGCGCGTAGTCGTTCACCACCATCGGCGGCCCCAACCGGTGGGCGTGCGTTCCCGAACGGCGCAGCAGACGCTCGACACCGAGCGGCGACACGGTGACGAGCGCACGTGCGCCCAGCCTGGCCGCGCAGCAAATCGACGCACGAATCAGTTCGATGGCCTCGGCACTCGACATCTGGGTCAGCGCCCCTCGGCGTTCGGCGCCGAAGTCCATCACCGCGAACCGGGACAGTTCCCAGATGCCGGGATCGCAGGGCTTCGGCATCCCGTTGAGCAGCTGCGGAAAGACGTCGCCGAGCAGGTAGGGCCGGGAGGTGTCCAGCAGGCGGGCAATGCCGACCAGTTCGCCCAGATCGTCGAGCGCCAGCACATAGACCGTGTCCTCGCGATCGAACTGGTCTTTCTCCACGCCGCGTTCGCACGCGAGATCCCAGCCAAGTACTTCAACAAACACCTTGTAGCGGTACTCAAACATCTTTGCGGTCATACGTTCGCCAAGCGTCGTCGTGGTGCCCGTGATGATTTGCATCGCTCCCTCCCTGTCGTTGACGTGCATTTAATTACTTGCTCGCCGATCCCACTACTACGAATATTGGGAGGTAACGGGCGGGCGCCTGTTGCCTTCGGCCCGCGCGTCGGATCGCTGACGCCATGACGCGACGTGAGCCGCTGATAACAAAGGAGAAATTCCGTCGCACCGGATGCTGTCGTCGCTTCCCCCTCCGGATTCCGGGCGAATTGGACTACCAGATTTGGGAGGGTGCCGGGAGCAGGCTGTCCGGTCGGAATCGCACGAGGAAACGGGGGAACCGCAGAATCGACACGAAATCAGGCCAATCCGGATTTCGCAATGGTTCAAGGCCGAAAGGGCCCGCGCCTGTTGAGGCGGCGAGAATTGCCGCCTGCGGTGAAGTGAGTCGGGAAGAACGGATAGAAATTCGATGGACGGCCGGTGTCCGGCACGACACGAACGACATGATTGCTGCGCGGAGGTGCGGTGGCGCCCCACCCGCCGGTGGAAATCGGCAACCGGATTGCCGACCGGCCGCCGCGATGCGGACGCTCGCGAAACAGGCCCGCGTTACTTGGCCGCCACAGGGAAAACGGCGCGATCAGGCGCAACGCATCGCGGCGGACGATCGCGTCATCCGCCATGGCCCGGTCACATCGCCGACACCCGCCGCCCCGCACTCGCCCGCGCATCGCGACCGCGCTTGTTCAGCCACGACGCCAGCAGCACGATCAACGCCAGCACGGCCGTCGCACCCACTTCCATCCGGTGATCCTCGCTCACGAACATCACGGTCAGCGTGCCGCAGATGAACAGGATCACGGCCCATGTGAGCCACGGGAACAACCACATCCGCAACGTCAGGTCCGCGCCGCTCGATTCGAGCGTCTTGCGCATCCGCAGCTGCGAGATCGCGATCACGAGATACACGAGCAGCGCGATCGCGCCCGACGTCGCCAGCAGGAAGCCGAACACCTGTTCCGGCATCAGGTAGTTCGCGATCACGGTCAGGAAGCCGAACGCGGTCGATGCGAGCACGGCCGCACGCGGCGTGCCGGTCGAATCGGTGCGGTGCAGGAACGCCGGCGCGTCCTTGCGCTTGGACAGCGAGAACAGCATTCGCGACGCGGTATACAGCGCCGAATTCAGGCAGCTCGCGACCGACACGAGCACGATCACGTCGATGATCGCCTTCGCGTTCGGGATGCCGATCAGCTCCATCGCGCGCTGATACGAGCCGTGCTTCGGCAGCAGCGGGTCGTTCCACGGCACGATGGCCGCGACGACGAGAATCGAGCCGAGATAGAACAGCGTGATGCGCCAGATCACCGAATTGGTTGCGCGCACGATCTGGCGTTGCGGGTTGTCCGATTCGGCGGCCGCGATCGTCACGATCTCGGTGCCGAGGAACGAGAACATCGTCGTCAGCATCGCCGCGAGCACCGCGCCGGCGCCGTGCGGCATGAAGCCGTCATGCACGAACAGGTTCGACACGCCCGACACGGCCGGCGCCGGGATGATGCCGACGATCGCCGCGCCGCCGATGCACAGAAACACGACGATCGCGACGACCTTGATCAGCGCAAACCAGAATTCGAATTCGCCGTAGTTCTTGACCGAGAAGAGGTTGGTCACCGTCAGCACCAGCGTGATGCCGAGCGCGAATACCCAGGTCGCGACGCCGGGGAACCATGCATTGAGGATGGTCGCGGCGGCGGTCGCCTCGATCGGGATCACGAGCACCCAGAACCACCAGTACAGCCAGCCGATCGAGAACCCGGCCCAGTGGCCGATCGCGCGATCGGCATAGGTGGAGAACGAACCGCTGTCCGGATGCGCGACGGCCATCTCGCCGAGCATGCGCATCACCAGCACGACCAGCACACCGGCGATCGCATACGCAAGGATCGACGCCGGGCCGGCTTCCGCGATGGCGTGGCCGGAGCCGACGAACAGGCCCGCGCCGATCACGCCGGCAATCGACATCATCGTCACGTGCCGCTGCTTCAGGCCCGTACCGAGGCCTGTGTTGCTTCCACTCATCTGTCTCTCTCCAAAAAACGGTTCCGGTATGGCCGGGTATCGCGTGAAGGCAGCACGGGGGATTGTGGTTCTTGAGCCGGGCCGGATGCGGCGCCTGCACGGGATGCAGGCGCGGAGCCGGATCGGGGGCCGTTCCGGAACGGTGCGCGATGCAGTCTGCGAAGCTGCGGGTGCGATGCGGCGCGCAGGGCGCCGGCGCATCGCGTGCGCCCATTCCGTCGGCTTTCGTCAGCTGCCTTCGAAGCGAAGGAGTGTAAGCATCAAACGGTTCTTCACTGAGAACCAATTGAAGAATTTCGATGGAACCACTTGTTGCATCGACGTCGATCGATGCAACGCTTGTACCCGTTCGCGGCGGCTCGCGAGCGCGCCGAAAGCCCCCGGCCACACGTGGCCGGCCGGACGCAACCGATGCGTCAGCGCGTGCCGCTCGCCCTCTCATCGCGCCATTTGGCGGGGACGACGGCCTGCCATTCTCGCAGAAGCAGGTTTTTCACGGCGTCCGGACGGGCCGCCGACAGCCGCACCAGCACGATCGGCCAGCCGGCGTAGTGATCCGTCACGTAATACACGTCGGGTTCCGATTCGATCAGCCACGCGCGCTCGTCGGGGCCGACGCCTTTCACGACGAGCGTGTCGCCGTCCTCGCGCAGCCGCGCGAGCATCTTGCCCTTCACCCTGAGTGCGGGCGTGCCGTACGACATGCCTTCCTCGACGCCGCGCCACGCCAGCGCGATCTGCCGGACGTCGTCGAATGTCATGGGGCCTCCCGGCTGGATGCCTTCGGTTCGCGATCCGGCCACCCTACCGGAATTCGCGATGGTCCGCCGATCGAAGCGCGCCTATCCGCGCGCCGCACGTGCGGCCGTCGACGCGCGCCCCGTCGTCGCGACGATTGCGAACGCGATCGCGTTCGCGGCGGCGCTGGCCAGGATCGGCACGAGATAACCGCCGCCCGCGTCGTAGATGAAGCCGGCCGCGGTCGGCCCGATCAGCGTGCCGAATGCGACGCTCGTATAAAGCACGCCGATGATCCCGCTCACGTTGCGGCCGCCGAAATGGTCCATCACGACCGCCGGCAGCACCGCGACCCAGCCGCCGTAGAACACGCCGAACACGAGTGCGAACGCGGCAAGCGTCGCGACGGTGCCGGCGCCCGCCCACGCGACGAGCGCGACGGCCATGCCCGCGAACATCGCGAGCAGCGATGTGCGGCGGCCGAAGCGATCGGCGAGGCCGCCGAGGAAGAAGCGGCCGGCCGTGCTGCCGACGCCGATCGCGCCGAGCAGCAGCACGGCCGTCGATGACGAGACGCCGTGATCGAGCGCGTACGGCACGAGATGAACGAACGGGACGAACACGCCGAACGAGCAGATGAGGCAGGCTGCGTAGAGGCTCGCGAACGGACGCGACGTGACGGCTTCGCGCACCGTCGCGCCGGCTGACGCCGAAGCAGCAGCCGGCGTGCGACTCGCGGCTGCACCGGACACCGAAGCCCCCGCCTCGCATCCGGTGACTTTCGCGCCGCTGCCTTCGACGGGCTCATGCGCGGCCTCCCCGTCCGGCAGCAGCCCCCGCCCGCGTGGATCGTTCTCGATCAGCAACGACATCCCCGCGCCGATCACGAGCGCGATCACGGCCAGCGTGAAATACGCGCCGCGCCAGCCGGCATGCGCGATCAGCGAGGATGCGAGCGGCGGCATCACCAGCGTGCCGACGCCGATCCCGGCGACCGCGAGCCCCGACGCGAAGCCGCGCCGGCGCACGAACCAGCGCTGCACGGCGCCGACGGCCGGCACGTAAGCGCAGCCGACGCCGAGACCGACACCGAGCCCGTACGCGACATAGACCTGCACCAGCGTATGCGCGGCCCCGGCAGCCGCGAGCCCGATGCTCGTCAACAGCATCCCGGCGACGGCAAGCCGCCGCGAGCCGAAGCGGTCGGCCAGCGGCCCGCTGACGATGCCGAAACCGAAATACAGGAAGCCGGCCAGCGAGAACACGAGCGAGATCTGTCCGCGCGACGCGGAGAAATCCCGCTGCAGCGACTCGACGAACGCGCTGAACGTGTATGCGCTGCCGAAACCGACGAACGTGACGGCGAACGCGGCCGCAACCACGTACCAGCCGTAGAAAAGGCGCGACGCGTCCGGGCGGTTCATGACGATGCTCCTCTCAGGTTCCACCGGCCACCGGGCGGCGTCCGGATTGCCTCATGGATATAGTTGAACTATGTTGATCGCATCGGCCGCCAACCGGCAGTCGCAAGGCATACGATCGAATGCGTCAACAGTACTCGTGCGTACGCGTCGTCTCAAACGATATTTCGTCGGACTTTCGCTTTAGAAAAACTGAATGAATCGTTCCCGCTTGCCGCCGCTCAACGCGCTTCGCGCATTCGAGGCGGCCGCCCGCCACCTGTCGGTGAAGGCGGCCGCCGAGGAGCTCTCGGTCACGCCCGGCGCGGTGAGCCAGATGATCCGCACGCTCGAGGCGCATCTCGGCGTGCAGCTGTTCGAGCGCGTCAATCGCGGCATCCTGCTCACGGCCGCCGGCCGCGACTACCTGCCGCCGGTGCGCAACGCATTCAGGCAGATCGCCGATGCGTCGCAGCGCGTGTCGGGCGCCGCCGACAGCGGCGTGCTGACGGTGAGCGTCACACCATTCTTCGCATCCGCGTGGCTCGTCCCGCGCCTCGTGCAGTTCCGGGACGCTTGCCCGGACGTCGACCTGCAGGTCGTCACCAGCCACGCGCTCGCGGATTTCTCGCGCGACGGCGTCGACGTCGCGATCCGTCATGGCCTCGGGCGCTACATCGGGCTGTGCAGCGAGCGCCTGCTGACGGTGGAGATCGTCGCGCTCGCGTCGCCCGCGCTCGTCGCACGGCTCGGCATGCCGGCGACGCCGGCCGATCTCGTCGGCTGGCCGCAGTTGCACGACGCCGAGCGCAAGGGCTGGCACATCTGGTTCGGCGCGCAGCGGATCGACGATTTCGGCCCGCCGCGCGGCCCCGCGTTCGACGATTCGGGCCTGTTGCTGCAGGCGATCGTCGCCGGCCAGGGCGCCGGGCTGCTGCCGGCCGCGATGGTGCGCGGCGAACTGGCAAGCGGCCGGCTCGTGCAGCTCGCCGACGTCGCGTGGCTCGACGATTTCGCGTACTACCTCGTCTATCCGCCGCATCACGCGGAACGGCCGAAGGTCGCTGCATTCCGCCGCTGGATCCTCGACGCCGCACAGGCCGACGGTGCGGCATCGATGTCCGGCGCGGCGTAGCGTTACGCCCCCCTCACGGCGCGGTTTCTCTGCCGATCGGCTAACATGCGGCCCGACACCGATAACAACAGACCGAGAGAGACCATGCCTGCCCTGCTCCGCCGCGCGACACGCATCGCGACCTTGTCCGCCGCGCTCTTCGTCGCGTGTGCCGCGTTGCCGCCTTCCGCGCATGCCTACCGCGCATCGCCCGGCTACGGCAACGAGGCCGATCTCGACCGCCACGACACGTATCGCAACCGCGACGGCGAAACCGTGCACGCACCCGCGCATTCGAAATCGGGCCGCGTGCCCGATGGCGCGAGCGCGCGCTGCCGCGACGGCACGTACAGCTTCAGCCGTCACCGGCGCGGCACGTGCTCGGGGCATGGCGGCGTCGCCGCATGGCTGTAGCCTCGGCCGATCGGCCAATCCGGACCGCAGCGGCCACCCGCCGCTGTCAGCGACACTCGGCGGCGAAGTACAATAGCCGCTCGCGCCGCCGACACGCGGCGCCGCCGCCGCGCCGCGCGCGGCACGCTCCGTACCGAATCACCCGACGCCGCCACGCGCGCGCTGCGCGGCAGTCTCAACCACTTCTGAATTTCACACCGAAATGGCCCAATACGTTTTCACGATGAACCGGGTCGGCAAGATCGTGCCGCCCAAGCGCCAGATCCTGAAGGACATCTCGCTGTCGTTCTTTCCCGGCGCGAAGATCGGCGTGCTCGGCCTGAACGGCTCGGGCAAGTCGACGCTGATCCGCATCATGGCGGGCGTCGACAAGGACATCGAAGGCGAAGCAACGCCGATGCCGAACCTGAACATCGGCTACCTGCCGCAGGAGCCGCAGCTCGACCCGACGAAGACGGTGCGCGAAGCCGTCGAGGAAGGCCTCGGCGACCTGTTCCAGGCCAACAAGAAGCTCGAGGAAATCTACGCGGCGTACGCGGAGCCGGACGCCGACTTCGACGCGCTCGCGGCCGAGCAGGCGAAGTACGAAGCGATCCTCGCGTCGAGCGACGGCGGCAGCCCCGAGCAGCAGCTCGAAGTGGCCGCCGACGCCCTGCGCCTGCCGGCGTGGGACGCCAAGATCGAACACCTGTCGGGCGGTGAAAAGCGCCGCGTCGCGCTGTGCAAGCTGCTGCTCGAAAAACCCGACATGCTGCTGCTCGACGAACCGACCAACCACCTCGACGCGGAATCGGTCGACTGGCTCGAGCAGTTCCTGGTGCGCTTCCCGGGCACCGTCGTCGCGGTCACCCACGATCGCTACTTCCTCGACAACGCGGCCGAGTGGATTCTCGAGCTCGACCGCGGCCACGGCATTCCGTGGAAGGGCAACTACAGCAGCTGGCTCGACCAGAAGGAAGAGCGCCTGAAGCAGGAAGAAGCGTCGGAATCGGCGCGCCAGAAGGCGATCAAGAAGGAGCTGGAGTGGGTGCGCCAGAACCCGAAGGGCCGCCAGGCGAAGTCGAAGGCGCGTATCGCGCGCTTCGAGGAACTGAGCAGCCAGGAATACCAGAAGCGCAACGAGACGCAGGAAATCTTCATCCCGGCCGGCGAACGCCTGGGCAATGAAGTGATCGAGTTCAAGAACGTCAGCAAGTCGTTCGGCGACCGCCTGCTGATCGACAACCTGAGCTTCAAGATCCCGGCCGGCGCGATCGTCGGCATCATCGGCCCGAACGGCGCCGGCAAGTCGACGCTGTTCAAGATGCTGACGGGCAAGGAACAGCCGGATTCGGGCGAAGTCGTGATGGGGCCGACCGTGAAGCTCGCGTACGTCGACCAGAGCCGCGACGCGCTCGACGGCACGAAGACGGTGTTCGAGGAAATCTCGGGCGGCGCCGACGTGCTGACGGTGGGCAAGTACGAAACGCCGTCGCGCGCGTACATCGGCCGCTTCAACTTCAAGGGCGGCGACCAGCAGAAGATCGTCGGCAACCTGTCCGGCGGTGAACGCGGCCGCCTGCACCTCGCGAAGACGCTGATCTCGGGCGGCAACGTGCTGCTGCTCGACGAACCGTCGAACGACCTCGACGTCGAAACGCTGCGCGCGCTGGAAGACGCGCTGCTCGAATTCGCGGGCTCGGTGATGGTGATCTCGCACGACCGCTGGTTCCTCGACCGGATCGCAACGCACATCCTCGCGTTCGAAGGCGATTCGCAGGTCACGTTCTTCGACGGCAACTACCAGGAGTACGAAGCCGACAAGCGTGCGCGCCTGGGCGAGGAAGCCGCCAAGCCGAAGCGTCTGCGCTACAAGCCGATCAGCCGCTGACCGGCACGGCCCGGGCGCCCGGCACCGCGGCAATGCGGGGCCGGGCACCGAGGGCAGCCGCATCGGAACGCGGCACAACAAAAAAGCGGGCCGCTGGCCCGCTTTTTTCATCTGATGGCGGGCTGCTCGCCCGCCGCTCACGCGAGCGCGCCCAATTCGCGCAGCCGCGCCTCGGTCGCCGCCGCACTCGTGTGATGAATGCCGTGCCAGCCGAGCGCTGTCGCGGCCGCGGCATTCTTCGCGTTGTCGTCGATGAACACGAGTTCGTGCGGCGCGATGCCCGGCAAGTGCGGTTCGATCCGCGCATGCATCTCGCGGTAGATCGCCGGATCGGGCTTCACGAGCTTCACGCGGCCCGACACGACGATCTCCTTGAAACGCCGCAGCACCGGAAAGTTGTCCCACGCATACGGAAACGTCTGCGCGGACCAGTTCGTCAGCCCGAACAGCGGCATCCCCTGCGCGTCGAGTCGATCGACGAGCGCGGCGCCTTCATCGAGCACGCCGCCGATCATCTCGTGCCAGCGCGCGTAGAACGCGCGGATCAGCGCCTCGTGCTCCGGAAACTTCGCGGCGAGCTCGGCCGTGCCTTCCTCGATCGTCTGCCCGCCGTCCTGGCGGATCACCCAGTCCATCGCGCACACATGCGTGAGAAACCAGCGACGCTCGGCCTCGTCGGGAATCAGTTGCCGGTAAAGATAGTCGGGGCTCCAGTCGATCAGCACGCCGCCGAAATCGAACACCACGGCCTTGATCGTCATGCGAACTCCGTCGAAAGCACGTCCGCGAGCGGGCGCGGCGCCACCGGGTTGCCCGACAGCGTATTGTTCTGCCATACGAAGTGATGGTGCGCGACGATCTGCGCGGCCGACAGGTGCGTACGCTCGTTCGTCGTGTGCAGGTCGGACACGACGATCGTCCGGTAGCCGAGCAGCGCCGCGCGGCGCGCGGCCGAATCGACGCAGAACTCGGTCGCATAGCCGCAGATCAGCACCGAACGGATGCCGTGGCGGTCGAGCTGCGCCGCGAGCGGCGTGTCGTGAAACGCGTCGCTCACCTGCTTGCGCACGTGCCAGTCGTCGTTCCCGACGACCAGCCCCGCGTGCAGCTCCCAGCCCGGCGTGCCGGGCACGATGTCGTCGTCCGCATCGCCGTCGTGCTGCACGAAGCACACGGGCGCGTTCGCCGCGCGCGCCGCCGCCGTCAGCCGGTTGATGCCCGATACCACGTCATCGAGCCGGTAAGCGGGCTGCGCCCGCTCCACCAGCCCGCGCTGCATGTCGACCACGATCACTGCGGTGTCCGCCATTGCCTGCCCTCGGTTGTGTCGTTCGGCCGTGGTCAGGCCGTTCTCGCTCGTTGTGTCAGATCGGCTGCGTACGCGCGTCGAGCCATGCCTTGGCATCGCCGCTCAGGTGCCGGCCGACACGCTCGCGCACCGTCGCGTGATATGCGTTCAGCCACGCGCGTTCTTCGTCATGCAGCATTTCGATCAGCACGCAGCGCGTGTCGATCGGGCACAGCGTCAACGTCTCGAATGCGAGGAAATCGCCGAATTCCGTCTGCCCGGCCGCGCGGTTCACGACCAGGTTCTCGATCCGGATGCCCCACTGGCCGGGACGGTACACGCCCGGCTCGATCGACGTGATCATGCCTTCTTCCATCGCCGTGTACGGCTCGGCCGGCGCGTAGTGCGAGATCACCTGCGGGCCTTCGTGCACGTTCAGGAAGTAGCCGACGCCATGCCCCGTGCCGTGGCCGTAGTCGAGCCCGGCCGCCCACATCGGCGCGCGCGCGATCGCGTCGAGCATCGGCGAGCGGATGCCGCGCGGGAAGCGGGCGCGCGACAGCGCCATCATCGACTTCAGCACGATCGTGAAATCGCGCCGCTGCAGGTCGCTGACGGTGCCGACCGGCACGACGCGCGTGATGTCGGTCGTGCCGGTCACGTACTGGCCGCCCGAATCGATCAGCAGCAGGCCGTCGCCGGCGATCGTCGCGTGCGACGCCGGCGTCGCGTGGTAGTGCGGCATCGCGCCGTTCGCGTTGAAACCCGCGATCGTCGCGAAGCTCGCCGACACATAGCCGGGGCGCCGCGCACGCGCGGCCGTGAGTTTCTCCTCGATCGTCAGCTCGGTGATCGTCTCGCGGTTCACGGCCTGCTCGAACCACGTGAAGAATTCCGCGAGTGCGGCGCCGTCGTGTTCCATCGTCACGCGCACGTGCTCGATCTCGGCGGACGTCTTGCGCGACTTCGCGAACGTCGACGGATTCACGGCCTCGACGAGCTTCACGCCGGCCGGCACGGCCTCGAGCGTGCCGAACGTCACGCGGCGCGGGTCGATCAGCAGTGTCGCGCCGTCAGGCAGCGACGCAAGCGCGGCGCGCGCGGCGTCGTAGGCGCAAACGTCGACGCCGTCCTTCGCGAGCGATGCGGCCAGCGCCGGCGACACCTTGCCGTCGGCGACGAACAGCGTCGCGCGATCGGCGCCGATCATTGCGTGCGCAACGAATACGGGATTGAAGTTGACGTCGGCGCCGCGCAGGTTGAACAACCATGCGAGGTCGTCGAGCGTCGAGACGAAATGCCATTGCGCGCCCTGCGCGCGCATTGCGCGGCGCACTTCGGCCAGCTTGCTGGCGCGTGTCGTGTCGGCCTGTGGCGCCGCGTGCTCGAACACCGCGTCGCCGGGCAGCCCGGGCCGCTCGGGCCAGATCGCGTCGAGCAGGTCGAGATCGGTGCGCAGCGCGATGCCGCGCGCGTTCAGCGCGCCCGTCAGCCCGCGTGCGGCCGCGACGCCGAGCACGGCGCCGTCGACCCCGACCGTCGCACCCGCTGCCACGTTCTGCGCGAGCCAGTCGACGTGCGGCGCACTCTGCTGCCCGCCCGTCATCTTCATCAGTTGCACGCCCGTGCCGGCCAGTTCGGCATCGGCCTGCACCCAGTAGCGGCTGTCGACCCACAACCCCGCGAAATCCGCGGTCACGACCAGCGTGCCGACCGAGCCGGTGAAGCCGGACAGCCAGCGGCGCGCCTGCCAGCGCTCCGGCAGGTACTCTGACAGATGGGGATCGGCGGACGGCACGAGATAGGCGGCCAGGTCCTCGCGGGCCATGGCGTCACGCAGCAGCGCGAGGCGGGCCGGCACCGGCGAGACTTCGGGAAGACGGGCATTCATGATTTCACCTGAGAACATTCAGCGACGGGCCGACAGCGCAACCGTCACGGCTACGACGAGGAACGCGACACCGGTGCAGACCGGCCATTCGAGCGTCTCGCCATCGTAAAACAATCCAGAGAGATTGCCGGCCATGCGGGCCGCACCCGCGCCGACGATGCCGGCGAGCACCGCGATCCACCACGCCGGCCGGCCCGTGCGCCGCATCGGATGCAGCCATCGACCGAACAGCCCGACGGCCGCTCCCAGGACAAGAATTCCAAACCAGTTCATTCGACGCCTTCTATAAATTCAGATTCGTCCCATAGGCGTGAACGTTGCCAGCGGCTAGCATCGACTCATCCATCGAACCCGAGACCAGCCGGGTGCCGCCAACATTCGAGTGTAGGGGCCGACTCGGCGTTATGGCAAGCGCGCGCCGGCTGCCGTATTGAAGAAATTCTCATGCGAATCGCTCTGATCGATCCGGACGCGCGGCATGCCGCGCTCCTGAACCGCCTGCTCTTCGCAGGCGGTCATGTGTGCCACGCGTTTCCGTCCAGTGCGGCGTTCTTCGAGTGGCTCGCCACCGGCACCTGCGACATGCTGATCACCGGCCATTGGGCCGGCGACCAGCCGGCCGAGGAAGTCATTCCGCGCGCGCAGGCCATCCTGCCCGGGCTGCCCGCCATCGTCGTGATGCTGTTGCCGCGCGAAAGCCAAATCGTGTCGTGCCTGCATGCGGGCGCCGACGATTGCCTCGTGCGCCCCGTGAGCGGGCCCGAGATGCTCGCGCGCGTCAACGCGCTGAGCCGGCGCGCCGGCGTGCGCCGGCCACCCACCCGCTCGCGCGAAATGTATGGCGAATACGCTTTCGACGCCACGCACTCCCTCGTTCGCTTTGGCGGCGCAATCGTTTCACTCACGCCGAAGGAGTTTCGTTTCGCGCAGCTGCTGTTCACGAACCTGTCGCGGCCGGTGTCGCGCGCCCATATCCTCGAAACAGTGTGGGCGCGCCGCCGCGACATGAAGTCGCGCACGCTCGATACCCACGCGTCCCGGCTGCGCAGCAAACTGCAACTGCTTCCGGAGCGCGGCTACCGGCTGCTGCCGCTCTACGGCTATGGCTATCAACTCGACCGCGTGCCGATCGAGCCCCCAAATTCCCGGCCCCGGCACGCTGATGCCCGGTATGCGGCGAGTGAGGAAATCGCTGAAACGCTATAATATGGGGCTAAACGATAGCCCTCGATATGCAACTCCTCACGATCGGAATCAATCACCACACTGCGCCTGTCGCCCTGCGCGAACGCGTGGCGTTTCCGCTCGAGCAGATCAAGCCGGCTCTCGTCACGTTCAAGAACGTGTTTCTCGGCCCCCAGGCGCCCAATACGCCCGAAGCAGCGATCCTCTCCACCTGCAACCGCACCGAACTGTATTGCGCGACAGACGATCGCGCGGCACGCGAAGGCGCGGTTCGCTGGCTGTCGGAGTATCACCGGATTCCGGTCGACGAACTCGCGCCGCACGTCTATGCGCTGCCGCAGTCGGAAGCGGTCCGGCACGCATTTCGCGTCGCGTCCGGCCTCGATTCGATGGTGCTCGGCGAAACCCAGATTCTGGGCCAGATGAAGGACGCCGTCCGCACCGCGACGGAAGCCGGCGCGCTCGGCACCTATCTGAACCAGCTGTTCCAGCGCACGTTCGCGGTGGCGAAGGAAGTACGCGGCACGACTGAAATCGGCACGCAGTCGGTGTCGATGGCCGCCGCCGCGGTGCGCCTCGCGCAACGGATCTTCGAAAAAGTGTCCGATCAGCGCGTACTGTTCATCGGCGCCGGCGAGATGATCGAGTTGTGCGCGACGCACTTCGCCGCGCAAGGTCCGCGCGAACTCGTGGTTGCGAACCGCACGGCCGAACGCGGCCAGCGGCTCGCCGAGCGCTTCAACGGCCGTGCGATACCGCTCGCGGATCTGCCGACCCGCATGCACGAATTCGACATCATCGTGTCGTGCACGGCGTCGACGCTGCCGATCATCGGCCTCGGCGCGGTCGAGCGCGCAGTGAAGGCGCGCCGCCACCGCCCGATCTTCATGGTCGACCTCGCGGTGCCGCGCGACATCGAGCCCGAGGTCGGCAAGCTGAAGGACGTGTTCCTCTACACCGTCGACGATCTCGGCGCGATCGTGCGCGAAGGCAACGCGTCGCGCCAGGCCGCAGTCGCACAGGCCGAAGCGATCATCGAGACGCGCGTGCAGAATTTCATGCAATGGCTCGACACGCGCAGCGTCGTGCCGGTGATCCGTCACATGCATACGCAGGCCGACGCACTGCGCCGTGCCGAAGTCGACAAGGCGCAGAAGTTGCTCGCACGCGGCGACGATCCGGTCGCCGTGCTCGAAGCGCTGTCGCAAGCGCTGACCAACAAGCTGATCCACGGCCCGACGAGCGCGCTCAACCGCGTGAACGGCGCCGATCGCGATTCGCTGATCGACCTGATGCGCGGCTTCTACCAGCACGCACCGCGCTCGAACGACCAGTCCGGCCACTAGCGACGGCCGATCGCCCTGCCGCCGGCCGCGCGCCGGCCTATCCTTTCCGAATACCCCTTGCCCGGGAGCGCCGCTCCACACCATGAAGACGAGCATGCAACGCAAGCTCGACCAGCTGTCCACACGGCTGGCCGAACTGAACGACCTGCTGAGCCGCGAAAACGTCACGGCCGACCTCGACCAGTACCGCAAGCTGACGCGTGAACATGCTGAACTCGGCCCGGTGGTCGAACAGTATGCACTGTGGCGCCAGTCGCGCAGCGACGAGACGGCCGCGCAGGAGCTGCTCGGCGATCCGTCGATGCGCGACTTCGCGGAAGACGAAATCCGCAGCGCGCGCGAGCGCATGACCCGCCTCGAAACCGAGCTGCAGAAGATGCTGCTGCCGAAGGATCCTAACGACGACCGCAACATCTTCCTCGAAATCCGGGCGGGCACGGGCGGCGACGAATCGGCGCTGTTCGCGGGCGACCTGCTGCGCATGTACCTGCGCTTCGCGGAGCGCCAGCGCTGGCAGGTCGAAATGATGTCGGAGAGCGCGTCGGATCTCGGCGGCTACAAGGAAGTGATCGTACGGATCGCGGGCCAGGGCGCGTATTCGCGCCTGAAGTTCGAATCGGGCGGCCATCGCGTGCAGCGCGTGCCCGCCACCGAGACGCAGGGGCGCATCCATACGTCCGCGTGCACGGTCGCCGTCATGCCGGAAGCCGACGAAATCGGCGAGGTCGAGATCAATCCGGCCGACCTGCGGATCGACACGTTCCGCGCGTCCGGCGCGGGCGGCCAGCACATCAACAAGACCGATTCGGCGGTGCGCGTCACGCACATCCCGACCGGGATCGTCGTGGAGTGCCAGGACGACCGCTCGCAGCACAAGAACAAGGATCGCGCGCTGAAGGTGCTCGCCGCGCGCATCAAGGACAAGCAGTATCACGAGCAGCACGCGAAGGAAGCCGCGACGCGCAAGAGCCTGATCGGCTCCGGTGACCGCTCGGAACGGATTCGCACGTACAACTTCCCGCAGGGCCGGATGACCGACCACCGGATCAACCTGACGCTGTACCGTCTCGAGGCGCTCATGGACGGCGACCTCGACGAACTGATCAGCGCACTGGTCAGCGAACACCAGGCCGAACTGCTCGCGTCGCTCGGCGATGCCGACTGAGGCCGCGATGCCCGACACCACCGTCCGCGAACTGCTGCGCGCGTCGCCGCTCGATGCGGTCGATGCGCGCGTGCTGCTCGCGCACGCGCTCGGCTGGACGCGCACGCAACTGATCACGCGCGGCGACGCGCCGCTCGACTCGGCCGCGGTCGAACGCTACCGCGCGCTCGAGGCACGCCGCGTGGCCGGCGAGCCCGTCGCGCAGCTCGTCGGGATGCGCGAATTCTTCGGCCGGGCGTTCGACGTGACGCCAGACGTGCTGATCCCCCGCCCTGAAACCGAACTGCTCGTCGAAGCCGCACTCGATGCGATCGACGGGCTGTCGCATCCGGCCGTGCTCGATCTCGGCACGGGCAGCGGCGCGATCGCCGTATCGATCGCCGCCGAGCGCCCCGATGCGCGCGTGTGGGCGCTCGACCGTTCGCCGGCCGCACTCGCGGTCGCGCAACGCAACGCCGGCAAGCTGCTCGACGCGCACCGTCCCGGCGGCCCGCTGCACTGGCTGGAGAGCGACTGGTACGCGGCGCTCGATCCGGCGCTCGCATTCGACACGATCGTCAGCAACCCGCCGTACATCGCGCAGCACGATCCGCACCTCGAGCAAGGCGACCTGCGTTTCGAGCCGCGCGGCGCACTCACCGACGACGCCGACGGTCTCAGCGCGATCCGCACGATCGTCGCCGGCGCCGGCCCCCACCTGAAGCCGGGCGGCACGCTCTGGATCGAGCATGGCTACGACCAGGCCGAGGCCGTGCGCGCGGTGCTCGCATCGCACGGCTTCGTCGCAGTCGAATCGCTCGCCGATCTGGCCGCCATCGAACGCACGACAGGCGGCCGCCTGCCGGGCTGATGCCCGGCCCGCCCGGTTGAAATCCGCTATCATTTCGATCTACCGCCCCGCTAAAGCAAGGTCAGTCATGGACACCCAACAACGTATCAAGCAAATCGTCGACGAAAACCAGGTCGTGCTCTTCATGAAGGGCAACGCGCAATTCCCGATGTGCGGCTTTTCGGGCCGCGCCGTCCAGGTGCTGAAGGCCTGCGGCGTCGACCAGTTCAAGACGGTCAACGTCCTCGAAGACGACGAGATCCGCCAGGGCATCAAGGCATTCTCGAACTGGCCGACCATCCCGCAGCTCTACGTGAAGGGCGAATTCATCGGCGGCTCGGACATCATGATGGAGATGTACCAGTCGGGCGAGCTGCAGCAACTGTTCGCCGCCGCGTAATACGCGTCGCCCCCTTTCGATGGCATCTCCCAGCGCGCCGCCACGCCGGCTGATCGTCGCGATCACCGGCGCCACCGGCGCGGTCTACGGCGTACGGCTGCTCGAGCTGCTGCGCGCCGCCGGCGGCGTCGAAACGCACCTGCTGATTTCGAACGCCGGCTGGCTCAACATCCAGCACGAATTGAAGCTGTCGAAGGCCGATGTCGAAAGCCGTGCGGACGTCGTGCATTCGGTGCGCGACGTCGGCGCGACGATCGCATCGGGGTCGTTCGCGACCGACGGGATGGTGATCGCGCCCTGCTCGATGAAGACGCTCGCGAGCGTCGCGCACGGACTGTCCGACAACCTGATCACGCGCGCCGCCGACGTCACGTTGAAGGAACGCCGCCGCCTCGTGCTGATGGTGCGCGAAACGCCGTTCAACCTCGCGCATCTGCGCAACATGACGGCCGTCACCGAAATGGGCGGCATCGTCTTCCCGCCGCTGCCCGCGTTCTACGCGATGCCGAAGACGATCGAGGAACTCGTCGACCAGACCGTCACGCGCGTGCTCGACCTGTTCGCGCTCAGCGCACCGCAGACGACGCCGTGGGCCGGCATCCGGCACGCTCAGTAAACGCGCCCCCGCCGATCCGTTCTTCGCGCATCTTCGCCGATTTCAACGGCAAATCACTCGATTTCACGAATACAGCGCCCACCTGCCGTGGAACGCACGACGTCGCCCGCATTATCAACAAGCGGGCGTCAATCAAATTCGGAATCGCGGATTTATCAATACCCCGTGCGCGCCTATAGTCACAGGCAAATCCCTTTGCAGGCCACCACCATGAACCGCTTGCCTTCGCTCTACCTGTCCCACGGCGCCCCGACGCTGCCGATCGACCCGACGCTGCCGTCCGGCGCATTCACGCACCTCGCTGCCGAATTGCCACGCCCGCGCGCGGTGCTGATGCTGTCCGCGCACTGGGGCACGCAGCGCCCCGTCGCCAGCATCGCCGCACATCCGGAAACGATCCACGATTTCTACGGCTTTCCGCAGGCGCTGTACGACATCCGCTACCCGGCTCCCGGCGCGCCCGACATCGCCAAGCGCGCGGCCGGGCTACTGAATGCGGCCGGCATCGAGACCGCGACGACCGAGCACGGCCTCGACCACGGTGCGTGGGTGCCGATGCTGCTGATGTTCCCGGAAGCCGACGTGCCGGTGGCGCAGTTGTCGATCCAGCCGCGCGCGGATGCCGCCCACCACTTTGCGCTCGGCCGCGCGCTGCGACCGCTGCGCGACGAAGGCGTGATGGTGATCGGCTCGGGCCAGATCACGCACAACCTGCGCGCCGCCGATTTCGGTGCGGCCCCCGAGGATGCGGACCCGCGCGTCACGGCATTCACCGACTGGTTCGAGGCGAAACTGGCCGCGCGCGATGTCGACGCGCTGCTCGACTACCGCCGGCAGGCGCCGCATGCGGCGTTGATGCATCCGACCGACGAGCATCTGCTGCCGGTGTTCACGGCGCTCGGCGCGGCGGACGACGACTACCAGCTCGGCATCCAGTCGCTCGGCACTTACCAGCGGGTGCTCGCGATGACGAACTACGTGTTCGCCAGCACGGCTGCCTGAGGCCTGAGCGTCGCACGGCAAGCGCCGACCGCCCAACAAAAAGCCCGCCCGAGCATCGCTCGGGCGGGCTTTTTTCCGCTGCTGGCTGCCGCCGCCGAATCCGGCGGCAGGTTCACGCGTCAGGCACCGATCCCTTCGAGGATCTCGTCTTCCGATTCACGCTCGTCGAGATACTTGGTCCGGTAGCCGGTATTCACGCCCCAGAAGTAGAACACCAGCGAAATGGCCGCGACGATCAGCATGTCCCAGCCGTACGGCAGCACACCGTGACCGCCGAACTCCTTGCTGCCGATCAGCGACAGCACGGCCATCGTCGGCAGGTACGCGACCAGCCACCATGCGGCCTTCAGGTCGTCACCCCAGCCGGTCCAGCCCGACTTCGCCTGGAAGTAGAAGTACACCGGCAGCGCGACGATCATCAGCAGGATGATCTCGCCCGTGAGCGGCCACTTCGCCCAGTACAGGATCAGCGACGCGCAGACGAATGCGAACGGGGCGATCAGCTTCATCAGCGGAATCGACAGCGGACGCTCGATGTCGGTTGCCGCACGGCGCAGCGCCATCAGGCTGATCGGGCCGGTCAGGTACGAAATCACCGTCGCCACCGAAATCACCGCCGCGAGCGAGCTCCAGCCGCGGAAGAAGAACAGGAAGATGAACGAGACCAGCAGGTTGAACCACATCGCCTGGCGCGGCACGCCGTAGAGCGGGTGCACGTTGCCGAACATCTTCGGCATCGTGTTGTTGCGCTCCATCGCATAGATCATGCGGGTGGTCGTTGCCATGTACGTCGTACCGGTGCCGCTCGGGCTGACGAATGCGTCGACGTACAGCAGGATCGCGAGCCAGTTCAGGTTCAGCGCGATCGCCAGTTCGGCGAACGGCGACTTGAAGTTGAAGTGCGACCAGCCCTGCGCGACGTCGGCCGGATTCACCGAGCCGATGTACGCCACCTGCAGCAGCACGTAGATCACGAGCGCGATCAGGATCGACGTGATCACCGCGAACGGCACGCTGCGCGACGGGTTGCGCGCTTCGCCCGCAAGGTTCACCGGGCTCTGGAAGCCGTTGAACGCGAACACGATACCGCTCGTCGCGACCGCGGTCAGCACGGCCGACCAGCCGTACGGGGCAAAGCTTGCATTCGATGCGGTGCCGAGGTTTTCCGGATGGTAGCTCGTCAGCATCAGGCCGAGGATCGTGAGGCCGGGGATCAGGAACTTGAAGATCGTGATGGTGGTGTTTGCACGGGCAAACGCCTTCACGCCCCAGTAGTTCAGCATGAAGTAGATGACGACCAGCACGGCCGACAGCAGCAGGCCGGGTGTCGTCAGCTCTCCGTTCACGAACAGCGCATGCGCCCACGGATACGGCCACGTGCTCATGTACTGGATCGACGCTTCAGCCTCGATCGGGATCACGGATACGATCGCGATCCAGTTCGCCCATGCACTGATAAAACCGACCAGCGAACCGTGCGAATAGCGCGCGTAGCGCACCATGCCGCCCGACTCGGGGAACATTGCACCCAGCTCCGCATACGTCAGTGCAATGGCGAGAATCACGACAGCGCCGATGATCCATGCGCAGATCGCCGCCGGACCGGCAATCTTTGCGGCCTTCCAGGCGCCGAACAGCCAGCCCGAGCCGATAATCGAACCCAGCCCCGTCAGCATCAATGCAAACGGGCCGATGTTCCGTTGAATAGAACTCTTCACATCCTCTCCTATGTCTCAAAAAGCATGGTCGGCTCGCGGTCCGGGATCGGCTCGGACAGCAACGCGCACGCAATTTTGGGGGGGCGAGCCACCCGATCAGGGCAACCCGGCCGCGCGGCGCGTAGTTTAACGGTTGCACCTGAAACGTGGCGCCAAAATCGTTCGCCCCCTACAAAAAATTCGCGTCGTTTGCAAGCTTTGTAAACCTGATATCCGCAATAACCCTGAGTCCATGGAAATACGGTTGACCACGCGATTAATAAGCCGTATAAAGAACTTCGCAGGATTTCAAGTGGCGAGTGAATTGGTTCTTTCGTAGTTCGCCCATCAACGGTACTCCGGTTGGTCCTATTACCCCTTCCTTGATTTTCCGCACCCCATGGGCTTCGGCCCCGTTTTATCTTTTTAGGAACAAGTAACATGGCAACCGGTACCGTCAAGTGGTTCAATGACGCAAAGGGCTTCGGCTTCATCACCCCGGAAGGCGGCGGCGACGATCTGTTCGCGCACTTCTCGGAAATCCGCGTCGAAGGCTTCAAGACGCTGCAAGAAAACCAGAAGGTTGAATTCGAAGTGAAGACGGGCCCGAAGGGTCTGCAAGCTGCGAACATCCGTCCGGTCTAAGCTTGGCGCGATAATTCGTGAAAAAAAGCCCCGCTTCGGCGGGGCTTTTTGTTTTTCGGCGCCGGTTGCCCGGCATGGCGGCCGCTCAGCCGCCCGCATTCAACCGAACAACCGCTGCGCGTGAATGCCGAGGCCAGTCGCGACACTCGCGAGGCGGTCGCCGAACACCGGTTGCGCATCCGGGAATGCAGCCGCCAGCGCGCCCGACAGGAACGCGAGCCCCGTCGAGCCACCGGTGAAATACAGCGCGCCGACATCGCGTGGCGCAACGCCCGCAAGCCGCACCGTCTCGCGCGCGGCATCGACGATGCGTGCGGTGTCGTCGCGGCTCGCGTCGACGAGCCGGTCGGCATCGAACGCGATCTGCAGATCCTCTTCCACGTCGTTCAGGTCGATCATCGTCTCGCCGCCCGCCGCGACGCCGATCTTCGCTTCTTCCGCACGCGCCATCAGCGCATGCCCAAGCCGCTGCTCGACCACGCTCGTGAGCCGGTCGTACTGCCGTACCTCCCGGTACAGGTGCTTCATCAGTTTCAACTCGCCGAGCCGCTTCGGCGTGTAGACGGTGTTGATCAGGTGCCAGGTCGCGAGATCGAAGTAGATCTTGTTCGGCAGCTCGCGCCCTTCGGGGTCGAGCGAACGGTAGCCGAATGCGGGCAGGATCGCCGCCAGTTCGACACGCCGGTCGTAGTCGGTGCCCGCGACGTGCACGCCGTGGTGGGCCAGCACGTCATCCTTGCGCTCGAGCCGCGCCATCCGTTCGGGCCCGACGCGCACCAGCGAGAAGTCCGACGTGCCGCCGCCGATGTCGGCGACGAGCACGAGGCGCTCCGCCTGCTGGCGCGACTCGTAGTCGAACGCGGCCGCGATCGGTTCGTACTGGAATTGCACGTCCAGGAAGCCGACCGATCGCGCAGCGGCCTCGAGCTGGTCCTGGGCGAGGCGGTCGGCACGCGGATCGTCGTCGACGAAGAACACCGGCCGGCCGAGCACCGCACGGCCGATCGGCGCGCCCGCGCGGGCTTCGGCCTTGCGCTTCAGGTGCGTCAGGAAGCGCGCGATGATTTCGGTGTACGCGATCGCGCTGCCGTCGCCGAGATCGGTCGTCGTTTCCGCGAGCGGCGAGCCGAGGATGCTCTTCATCGAGCGCATCAGCCGGCCGTCGAAACCGTCGATGTAGGAGGCCAGCGCCGCACGGCCGTATTCGACCGTCTCTTCGTCGTTGTTGAAGAAGATCGCGGTGGGCAGCGTCAGGTGGTCGCCCTCGACGGGCGCGAGGCGCATGCCGTCGCCGTCGGGCAGCGCCACGGCGGAATTGGACGTGCCGAAATCGATCGCGCAGTAAGTCATGGGAAGGTGCCGCAGCAGGGCCGGCGCGAAAACGGAAAGGACGGGCTTTTTAACATGAAGCCCGCGGGATCACAACCGGGGCCAGCCACCAGGGCCGCGCAGCGGGCCTCGGTGGCAACGGCGCGCACCGTGGCGCGCGGGGGAAACCTGCGGGCGGGATGCGCGATGCAGCCCGCCATCCGGCGGGTCAGGCGGCCGCGTCGAAACCCTTCTTCCACGCGCCCGCATAGACGACCTCGCCGATCGCATGGCGCGTGCGCGGCGCCTTCTCGCGATCGCGCAGCACCGGATCGAGCTTGTCGACGTTGCCGTAGTGACCGAGCGAGATGATCGACGGAATCGCGACGTCGGCCGGAATCGCGAACGCATCGCGGAACGCCTTCGCGTCGAAGCCGCTCATCTGGTGGGCGGCCAGACCCAGCGCGTGCGCCTGCAGCACCAGCGACATCGCGGCGGCGCCCGCGTCGTACAGCGCGGTGGGCGCCGGCTCACCCTTCGGCGTGAGCGTGTGCGCGGTCACCGCGATCAGCACGGGCGCGGGGGCATTCCAGCCCTGGTTGAACGGCACCAGCGTCGCGAACGCGCGTTTGAATGCGTCGTCGTCCTGCGTGCGGTCGAATACGATGAAGCGCCACGGCTGCGCGTTGTAGGCCGACGGCGCCCAGCGGGCGGCTTCGAGCACGGCGTGCAGGTCACCGGCGCTGACGGGTTCATCCGAATACGCGCGCGGGCTCCAGCGGCCCGCGATCAGGTCGTGAATCGAAACAGTGGTGGGAGCAGGTTTGACGGACATGCGGTTCCTCGCTGACATCGATGAAGGGGCGCGAACGCCTTGCGAACCGCAAGCATACCCGCTTGAGCCGATGCGCGCCTGATGCTCCCGCGCTATGCAAATCTCCGCGCGTGCATTGCCCGGCCATCCGCCGCGCGGCCGGCCGGGCCATCGAATTGCCGCGCTCAGGCCGGCTGCGCGGTTGCGCGCGACGGGCCGCGGTTGATCCGCAGCACGATCAGCGCACCGATGATGCACAGCCCGCCCGAGATCATGGACGCGACCGTGTAAGTTCCAAGGCTGGCGCGCAACAGCCCGGCGCCGAGCGCCGCGAACGCCGCGCCGAGCTGGTGGCCCGCGACGATCCAGCCGAACACGACCGGCGCCGCGGCCTTGCCGAACACGTCGGTCGCGAGCCGCACGGTCGGCGGCACGGTCGCGATCCAGTCGAGCCCGTAGAACATCGCGAACAGCGGCAACCCGAAGAAATCGATCCCGAACGCGTGCGGCAGGTAGATCAGCGACAGCCCGCGCAGGCCGTAGTACCAGAACAGCAGCACGCGATTGTCGTAGCGGTCGGACAGCCAGCCCGACAGCGTCGTGCCGAACAGGTCGAACACGCCCATCGCCGCGAGCAGCGACGCGCCCTGCACTTCGGTCATCCCGTAGTCGCTGCACATCGCGATCAGGTGCGTGCCGACGTAACCGTTGGTGCTTGCGCCGCAGATGAAGAAGCTGAAGAACAGCAGCCAGAAATCGCGCGAACGGCTCGCGGTCAGCAGCGTACGGAACGCGACCGTGAGCGGGTTCTCCTTCGTCGTTTCGGGCGCGGGCGGCGCGTCGGCCGGCTCGCCGTACGGGCGCAACTGCACGTCGGCCGGCCGTTCGGGCAACAGGAACGCGACCAGCGGAATCACGATCGCGGCCGCGACCGCGACGACCAGCACGACCGGCCGCCAGCCATGGTGTTGCGCGATCGCCGCGAGCATCGGCAGGAACACGAGCTGGCCGGTGGCCGTGCTCGCGGTCAGGACGCCCATCACGAGGCCGCGCCGCGCATGGAACCAGCGCGTGACGAAGGTCGCGGACAGCGTCAGCGCAACGACACCGGTCGAGCAGCCGACCATCACGCCCCAGATCATCACCATCTGCCAGCTCTGCGTCATCATCGACGACAGCGCGACGCCCGCGCTCATCGTCACGAGCGCGGTGAGAATGGTCGGGCGCAGCCCGAAGCGTTGCATCGCGGCAGCCGCGAACGGGCCCGTCAGTCCGTACAGCGCGATATTCACCGAGATCGCCAGCGAAATCGCCGCGCGACTCCAGCCGAGCTCGCGTTCGAGCGGCACCATCAGCACGCTCGGCGTCGCGCGCGTGCCGGCCGCGGCCAGCAGGATCAGGAATACCACCGCCGCCGCGAGCCATCCGTAGTGGAAGCGCCCGCCGATTCGTGTCACCGCCCAGTTCATCTTCGCGTTCTCCAGTTGGCGGCTCCCGTGCCTCCGCACCCGCGCCGCCCGCCCTGCCAGGCCACCTCCGCCGCACGCTGCATCGGCTGACCCGGGCCGACGCTTGGCATTTGTCTGTCGATCCGACCGGCATTGTTACCGATCGGTCACAATCGTGTTGCGATCGTAGTGACCAATCGGTAACATGTCAAGCAGTCCACTATGCAGTCGAGGGTCATCATGTCGGGCATCGAGATCGCCAAACCGCTGGCGCGCCGCACGCGCCGGCCGATCGACGGCGCCACCGCGCAGGAGCACCTGCTACGCGCCGCCGAGGAGCTGTTTTACAAGGAGGGCGTTCGGACGGTGGGCGTCGAGGCGGTCGTGGAGCGTGCGGGCGTCAACAAGATGAGCCTGTACCGCCAGTTCTCGTCGAAGGACGAGCTGATCCTCGCGTACCTGGAGCGGATGGATGCGTGCTTCTTCGACCGCTTCAACACGAGCGTCGCGAAGCACCCGGGTCAGCCGAAAGCGCAGCTGATCCAGTATTTCGTCGATCTCGCCGAGCGCGCGACGCAGAAGGATTACCGCGGCTGCCCGTTCGTCAACGTCGCGGCCGAATTCCCGGATGTGTCGCACCCGGCCCGCGAGCGCGTCGCGCAGAACAAGGAGCAGCTGATGAAGCGGCTCGTCGCACTGAGCGAAGACGCCGGCGCGCGGCAGCCGCAAGCGCTCGCCGACTCGCTCGCGCTGGTCATCGAAGGCATCTACGCGGCAAGCCAGACCTACCGGCACGGTGAAACGCCGATCGGCGTCGCTCCCGCGCTCGTCACGCAGTTGATCGAAGCCGCCTGCGCGTGACGGCGCGCCCGCTACAATGCGGCCCTCGCCGCCCTTCCGCCCGACTGGTTTCACGATGACCGACACCCGCCCCGAATCGCACGACGACATCCTCGCCGCCACGCGGCACTGGCTCGCGCGCGCGGTGATCGGGCTCAATCTGTGCCCGTTCGCGAAAAGCGTCTATGTCAAGGAACAGGTGCGCTACGCGATCAGCGAAGCGACGACGCTGGAAGACGCGCTCGCCGAACTCGAAACGGAGCTGCGCGCGCTCGACGCGGCGGACTCGCAGCAGGTCGACACGACGCTCGTGATCTTCCCGCATGCATTCGCCGACTTCATCGACTACAACGATGCGCTGTTCTTTGCCGACCGGCTGGTGCGGCAACTGCGGCTCGACGGCGTGCTGCAGATCGCGAGCTTCCATCCGGACTACCGGTTCGAAGGCAGCGAGCCCGACGATATCGAGAACTACACGAACCGCGCGCCGTATCCGATCCTGCACCTGCTGCGCGAGGACAGCATCGCGCGTGCGGTCGATGCGTTCCCGGATGCATCCGCGATCTACGAAAGGAATCAGGAAACGCTGCGCCGCCTCGGCCACGACGGCTGGCGCGAATGGATGCGCCGGCCGGGCGACGACGTCTGACGCGACGGGCAACGTGCGCCGCGCGGCGCACGTTGCCCGTCGCGCAGGTCAGCTGGCGGCCGGTTCGACGGCGTCGCCGCCCGACGCCGCGGCTTCCGGCACGAAGAAGCGTTCGTTCAGCTCGGCAAGCCCGAACATCCCGAGGATCTCGTTCAACCGCTCGCCGGGCCGCCGGCGCGGCAGGTTCTTGTACTGCGCGATGATCAGCTCGTTCTTCATCGAATGCTCCCAGCCGACCAGTTCGGTCACGCTGACCTGGTAGCCGTGCGCTTCGAGCTGCAGGCAGCGCAGCACATTGGTGATCTGGCTACCGAATTCGCGCGTATGCAGCGGATGCCGCCACACTTCCGTCAGCGCGTTCGCGAGCGACTTGCCCTTGTTCCTGCGCAGCACGCCCGCAACCTCTGCCTGGCAGCACGGCACGAGCACGATGTGCTGTGCGCGCTTCGCGAGCGCGAAGCGGATCGCGTCATCGGTCGCCGTGTCGCACGCGTGCAGCGCGGTGACGACGTCGACCGTTTCAGGCAATTTCGGCGACGTGATCGAATCGGCAACCGACAGGTTCAGGAACGACATGCCGCCGAACCCGAGCCGCTCGGCAAGCTCGGCCGAGCGCGTGACCAGCTCCTCGCGGGTCTCGATCCCGTACACGTGCGACGCGAACGCCGGCGTGCCGTGCCCCGGCTGCTGCTTGAAGAACAGGTCGTACAGGATGAAGCCGAGATACGACTTGCCGGCGCCGTGATCGACGAGCGTCACGCTGCCGCGCTCGGCCTGCACGCCGGCGAGCAGCGGCTCGATGAACTGGAACAGGTGATAGACCTGCTTCAGCTTGCGGCGGCTGTCCTGGTTCAGCTTCCCGTCGCGGGTGAGGATGTGCAGTTCCTTCAGCAGCTCGACGGACTGCTCCGGGCGGATTTCGTGGGTCTTGTTCGACATCGTGAAGCGGCGCCGGGCCACGGTCGATCGACCACGGCCCGGCGGCGGGAATTCGTGAGGAATGGCGGTAGTTTACCGAAAATGCGCGGTCAGGCTCGTGCGCCGAGCCGCCAGAGCGACGTGACCTCGGCCTGGCGGGCCGCGTGCAGCGGATCGTCGGCATCCATCGACTTCGGGTGCGCGGGGCGGATGTCGTCGCGGCCGAGCACGACGAGGCCCGCTTCGTCGATCCATTGCAGCAGCGTGTCGCGCGGCCTCAGGCCGAGATGCTCGGCGAAATCGGACAGGATCAGCCAGCCTTCGCCGCCCGGCTCGAGGTGCGCGGCGAGCCCCGCGAGGAAACCGCGCAGCATGCGGCTGTCCGGATCGTAGACCGCATATTCGATCGGTGCGCTCGGCCGGGCCGGCACCCACGGCGGGTTGCAGACCACGAGCGGCGCACGGCCGGCCGGAAACAGATCCGCCTCGACGACCTCGACACGACTCGCGTGGCCCAGCCGCTCGACGTTCTCGCGCGCACAGGCGAGCGCCCGTGCGTCCTGATCGGTCGCAACGACACGCTCGACGCCGCGCGACGCAAGCACGGCCGCCAACACGCCGGTGCCCGTGCCGATGTCGAACGCGAGCGACGTCGCCGGCAGCGTCGCGCGCGCGACGAGTTCGACGTATTCACCACGCACCGGCGAGAACACGCCGTAGTGCGGGTGGATCGGCGCGCCGCCGAGCGCCGGGATCGGCACGCCCTTCTTGCGCCATTCATGCGCGCCGACGAGGCCGAGCAGTTCGCGCAACGACACGACCGACGGCACGCCGCCGGGCCCGTACGCCTCTTCGCATGCGGCGCGCACGTCGGGCGCGCGGCGCAGCGGGATCGTGTAGTCGGCGTCGAGCGGGATCAGCAGCATGCCGAGCGTGCGGGCGCGCTGCGACTGCGCGAGACGATGCAGGTTGAATGCCTCGACGCCGGCCGCGGCCTTTGCCTTCTTCGGCTTGCGCTCGACACGGCGCGCCATCGCCTGCACGAGCTGGCGCGCATTCTGGAAGTCGCCCTGCCAGACGAGCGCGGTGCCCTCGCATGCAAGGCGGTATGCCGCGTCGGCGGTGAGGCGGTCGTCGGCGGGCACCGCGCGCTTCGGCGGTTGCACGCCGGCTTCGGAGCGCCAGCGCACGGCATGATCGGCGCCATCGGCGTCGGTCCAGTGGAAAACAGGGAAATCGGTCACGCGAACTCGGTTACGGTTGGCTTCAACGGGCGGCGCGACCGGATTGCGGGCGCCGCGCGGCTCACACCTTACCGCGCTTTGCCCGCGCGGCAAAGCGCGGGAGCCCGCCCGCGCCGCGCCGCCGCGCTCGCGCGGTTCAACCGCCCCACCCCGGCATCGCGGGCAGGCGCAGCGTGCCGGCATCGTTGAAGTGCACGGTGCCGAGCACGCCGCCCGCAAGCCGGCCGCGCAGCGCATACGGCAGCTCGCCGTTCGCGGCCGCGCCGGGCAGGTTCCACGCCTGCCGCGCGGCGGCGAAGGCCGACACGGAAACCGGCACGTCGAGCACGGCCTCGCCGAAACGCGGCACGGTGCCCGAGCGATCGCTGACGCCGCTCGCGAACGGCGCGCCGTTCAGGTCGAGTGCGACCGAGATGCCGTCGTATTCGATCGGCGCGTCGTTCGGGTTCTGCACGCGCAGCTTCAGGCTGAAACGCATCTCGAGGCCCTGCCCGACAAGCGGTTCGAGCCCGGCGACCGACACGCGCACCGGGTCGCGCGTCAGCCCCGCGCAACCGCCGAGCAGGAGCACGGCGGCACACAGCAGCAGCACGGCGCGCAGCGGCGCGATACGGAACAGGGCTCGGGTCATGGGAAGGCCTCCTAGCGGCAATCGTTGAGCGGATCGTCGCTGCATTGTACCGAGCACGCCTGCGCACGCCGGGTTTCGTAGTTTTCGCAGTCGCGCGAGATCGTTAATAGATTAAAACTACGGAAATACCACCTGAACGGAAAGCACATTAATGCTTTCCAGCATTCAATGAAGCACGGCGAATTCAATAGATGCAATTTCTAAATTTTTCGTTTCCTTTACCTAAAACCATCAAGTATATTTACGCATCCTTCGAGCAAGCCGACAAACCTTGAAACCGCATGACGGTGATTTTACGGAACGGCGACACGCCTTCCTGCCATCCTGCGGCCAGGCCCGGCCAGCCCCGTAGGTCGTCTGTTCAAGGGGATAGCGCGCCCGCGCAGGGCGTGCGGTTCCGTGTCGTGCGCGCGAAATCAATTCAGTACAACACGCGCCCGGCCATTTTGAACCGGCAAGTTAACCGACATCCGGAAATCCAGAGGGGGCAGTAAACCATGATTACCTTCACGTAGTCGGCCGCCGTCTTTTCGAATAATCCGTCATTGGCATTTTCATCGCTGTTGATTAGCGGCGAGGGGATTGCTTTTGCCGGCGTTTTCGCAGCACTGAACGATTCTTTCAACAATCGAGGTTTCAGTCATGTCGATCAACATTCGCAAGATGCGTTATCTGCCGATCGTCGCCGCGCTCGCGCTCGCCGGGTGCGGCGGCGACGACGGCGGCGCGGGCTCGGCTTCCGCGCTCAGCTCCGCCGGCGCGCCGCACTCGGGCTCGTCGCCCACCGTCACCGCGCCGCCAAGCGCATCCAACGTCGACAAGAGCGTATCGCCTGTCGAGTTGCCGGATACCGTGGTACCCGTGAACTACCGGCTCTGGTTCCGCCCGAACGACGCGCTGAACGCGTTCGACGGCCGCGCCGACGTCGAAATCAAGGTGCTGAAGCCGGTCAACAACATCGTGATCGCCGGCCACCGGATCAAGTTCACGAACGGCCGCATCACGCTGCAGCCGGGCAACATCCAGCTGATCGCAACGCCGCAGGACAAGGGTGACTTCTATCAGCTGCGCCCCGTAAGCGGCACGATCTCGCCGGGCAACTATTCGCTGCACATGGAATGGTCGGGCATCATCAACTTCAAGTCGTATGACGATCCGGTCGCGAGGACCGGCGGCAGCTGCGGTAACGATCCGTATCCGGGCTGCTCGGCCGCGGAAGGCATCTTCCGCGTCGACCTGAAGGGCACCGACGGCAAGACGAGCGGCGCGATCCTCACGCAAGGCGAAACCAACCTGTCGCGCCAGTGGTTCCCCGGCTGGGACGAGCCGGCGTTCCGCCCGACCTATGAAGTGACGGCCGAAGTGCCGCAGAGCTGGCGGGTCGTGTCGAACGCGGCCGAGAAGCCGTCGACCAACGTCGGCGGCGGCTACAAGCTCGTGCAGTTCGAGAAGACCCCGCCGATGCCGTCGTACCTGCTGTTCTTCGGCGGCGGCCTGTTCGACACCTACGAGGACGACTTCACGAGCCCGCTGCCGGGCGGCAAGGGCGGCCTGCACCTGCGCGTGTTCACGCCGCCGGGCATGAGCGACTGGGCGAAACCGGCGATGGACCGCACCAAGCAGGCGCTCGACTTCTACTACCGCTACACGGGCATTGCCCTGCCGCTCACGAAGTTCGACACGGTGGCCGCGAACGACGCGTTCAAGGAGCAGAAGGACCTGAACTTCGGCGGGATGGAGAACTGGGGGTCGATCCTCGAGTTCGCCGACGACATCCTGCCGCAGCCGGGCCAGCCGATGTCGCACTATGGCAACGAGGTGCTGACGCACGAAGTCGCGCACCAGTGGTTCGGCGATCTCGTCACGACCGACTGGTGGGACAACGTGTGGCTCAACGAGTCGTTCGCGACGTTCTTCGAGACGAAGACGACGATCCAGTTCTTCCCCGACGAGTTCAGCTGGCTCGACCAGGTGAAGAACAAGTACCGCGTGATCAATCGTGACATCGGCCCGAACGCGTTCCCGGTCGCGCCGAACTTCAACGGCTGGGCGTCGAACGACTTCGTGCTGAGCGCCAGCGCGTTCACATACGACAAGGGCGGCCACGTGCTGAAGACGCTCGAGAACTATCTCGGCGAACAGACGTTGCGGCGCGGTCTGCAGCAGTACCTGGTCGACTACTCGTTCGGCAACGGCACGCCGAAGCGCCTGTGGGATGCGCTGTCGAAGGAAAGCGGCCAGGCGATCGGCGCGATCGGCGACAGCTACGTCCGCCAGACCGGCGTGCCGCTGATCTCGCTCGACACGCAGTGCGACCTGACGAAGAACCAGACCGTCGTCACGCTGAAACAGCAGCCGTTCCCGAACAAGAACGCGTATCCGGGCCTGCAGTGGACGGTACCGATCACGCTCGCGTACGGCCAGGGTCTCGCGAAACGCACGACGCTCGCGCTGAAGGATACGCAGACGCAAACGCGGATCGACGGCTGCTCGGGCGTGGTCGCCGACCCGAGCGGGCTCGACTACTACGTCGTGAACTACAGCGACGCGGCCTGGAGCGGGCTGCTCACGCAGGTCAACGGCTCGACCGATCCGGTCCTGCTCGCGAACCTGAAGAGCGAAGCCGCGCTGCTCGTCGCGAACAACCTCGCGCCCGCGTCGCGTTCGACGTCGATCGGCTCGGTCGCCTCGCCGGCCGCGATGAAGCTGCGCCAGACGCCGACCTTCGGCGGCATCGAGCCGGTGACGAAGGAACGCCCGGCCCTGCAATACCAGGGCATCTTCAAGCCGCGCAAGGTAGTGACGCAGTAACGGTGCGCATCCGGCCGGCGCCGCGCAGCCTGCGGCTGCCGGCCGGCGTACCGGCTTCTCCGACCTTTGACGGGCCTCGCATGCGAGGCCCTTTTTCATGCCCGGCGCCTTGATGTCCGGCATTCGGCCGGCCGCGCGGCGTGCCGGCCGCCGTCGCCGTCATGCCCACGCGGCATCCCACGCCGGCTGCGCGAACCAGGTTGCGAGGAACGCGACGAGCCGCGACGCGCGTGCGGTGCCGCGCGCGGGCTGGCGCAACACGTGGATCGTCGCCTGCTCGGGCGCCGCCGCGAACTGCGGCAGCACCGCGCGCAAGCGTCCGTCGCGCAACGCGTCTGCCGTGAGCCAGGTCGGCAGGTGCGCAAGACCGAGCCCGTCGATCGCGGCTTCGAGCAACGCTTCCGAATGATTGCTGCGAAACCGCGGCTGCGCCGGCACGTGGCGACGCTCGCCGAAGCGCCACGCGCCCGGCGGCGGCGCACCGTGCCATGCCAGGCAGTCGTGGCCGGCGAGCGCGTCGGGCGACTCGGGCTCGCCGCGCCGCGCGAGATACGCCGGGCTCGCGCACAGCACGCGCCGCTGCGGCGCCAGCACGGTCGCGACGAAGCGCGTGTCCTCGAGCGGGCCGATGCGCACCGCGAGATCGACGTCGGAGCCGAGCCGCGCGCCCTGCAGGTCGACCATGGAGTCGGTCAGCACCAGGTCGACCTGCAGCGCCGGATGACGCTGCATGAACGCAGCCAGCGCGGCCATCAGGTGGCGGCGGCCGAACGGCGCCGGGCAGTCGACGCGCAGCAGCCCGCTCGGCTCGTCATGCTGGCTGTGCAGGTCTTCCTGCAGGCCGCGCAGCTCGGCCAGCATCCGCGTCGCGCGCCCGTACAGCAGCTGTCCGGCCTCGGTCGGCCGCAGCGCATGCGTGGTGCGATGCAGGAGACGGATGCCGAGCTGCGTCTCGAGCCGGTCGATGCGCCGCGTGACTGACGACGCGGCGACGCCCAGCCGGCGTGCGGCCGCCGAGAAGCTCTGCTGGTCGACCACGTCGACGAACAGCGCCAGATGCGGGGAAAGAAAGTCGTCCATTCAGTGCCTTCCGATTTGGCTATGCGTCTATCGCAAAACAATCATCCGCCTTTGCACGTTTCCGCGTCAAACCGGGACGACTAGACTGCATTCATCCTTTTCAACCGCTGCACGCCCCGCCGGGCCGCGCGACAGCCATCCGCCACGGAGATCATCATGCGCAGCATCCGCTTCGACGCCCCCGCCGCCGACATCGAGTCGCTCGACGCGCGGGTCAGGGAAATCGACACGCCCGTCCCGGCCGACGGCCAGATGCTGATCGAGGTGCGCGCGGCCGGCGTGAACCCGAGCGACGTGAAGGCCGCGCTCGGCCGCATGCCGCACGCGGTGTGGCCGCGCACGCCCGGGCGCGACTGGGCCGGCATCGTGCGCAGCGGCCCGGACGGCTGGATCGGCGCGCCGGTGTGGGGTTCGGGTGGCGATCTCGGCGTGCATCGCGACGGCTCGCACGCGGAGTGGCTCGTGCTCGACGCGGCGCTGGTGCGTCGCAAGCCCGCCGTGCTGACGCTCGACGAAGCGGCCGGCGTCGGCGTGCCGTTCGTCACCGCATACGAGGGCTTGCGCCGCGCCGGCATGCCGACGGCCGGCGACGTCGTGCTCGTGTTCGGCGCGAACGGGAAGGTCGGCCAGGCCGCGATCCAGCTCGCGACCGCGCACGGCGCGACCGTGATCGGGGTCGAGCGCAGCGCCGGCGGCTATCGCGGCCACGCATCGGGCGACGTGCGCATGATCGATGCGTCGAAGGAATCGGTGGCCGACGCAGTGCGCGCGGCAACCGGCGGCCACGGCGCGGACATCGTCTACAACACGGTCGGCAGCCCGTACTTCGAAGCGGCGAACGCGTCGATGGCGATCGGTGCCCGGCAGATCTTCATCTCGACGATCGACCGCAGCGTGCCGTTCGACATCTTCGCGTTCTATCGCGGCCAGCACACATTCGTGGGCGTCGATTCGCTACAGCTCGGCGGTACCACGGTCGCGCAGATCCTCGACACGCTCGCACCCGGCTTCGGCAACGGCACGCTGCGCCCGTTCCCGATCGGCGACGACTACGTCTACCCGCTCGAGCGCGCACACGACGCGTATCGCGCGGTGCTGGCCGGTGCACGCGAGCGCGTCATCCTCAAGCCCTGACACCGGACCACACGGGAGACCGCCATGATGGATTACGTGATTTCGCTCGCGGTGGGCCTCGGCGTCGGCGTGCTGTACGCGCTGCTGCACGTGCGCTCGCCGGCCCCGCCGCTCGTCGCGCTCGTGGGCCTGCTCGGGATGGTGATCGGCGAACGCGCGATCGCGCTGCTGCGCTGACGAGTCGATCCGGCGCCGGCGGCCCTAACGGTCGTCGCGCCGGCGGAACGCCCACCACGCGGCGAGCCCCGTGAAACCCGCGACGAGCAGCACCATCAGCCAGAAGCCGTGCTTGTTCTCCGAGAACGGCACGCCGCCGACGTTCATCCCGAAGAAGCCGGCGACGATGTTGATCGGCAGCGCGATCACGGTCACGAGCGTCAGCGTGAACAGGGTCCGGTTGTTCTGCTCGTCGAGACGCGAACCGATCTCTTCCTGCAGCAGCTTGATCCGCTCGTTGAGCCCCGCCAGATCGGCCAGCACCAGCGAAAACTCTTCGGTCGATTCGCGCAGCTCCTGCACGTCTTCCAGATGCAGCCACGCAGGCGGTTTCGCGAGCAGCCGGAAGATCGACCCGGGCTCGGGCGCGAGCATGCGCTGCAGGCGCGTCAGCGTGCGGCGCATCGCGCCGAGTTCGATGCGGCTCGACGTGAGCCGCATCGACAGGAAGCGATCCTCGATACGGTCGACGTCGACGCTCGTGCGCCGCATGATCTGGATCAGCAGGTCGGCCTGGTCGCGCAGCAGGTGCACGAGCAGCTCGGCGGGCGACCTGAACGGCTCGCCGTCGCGCACGCACGCGCGCAGCGTGTCGACCGAGCGCAGCGGCTTGAGCCGCGCGGTGACCATGATGCGCCGCTCGACGTGGACGAACAGCGTCGCGATCTCCGACGGCGTCAGTTCGAGGTTGAACATCACGTCGTTGACGATCGCGCGCAACGCGCCGTCTTCCTGCTCGATGCGCGTCGAGCGCGAGCCTTCGTGGAGGAATTCGAAGAAGCTGTCGGGCAGCCCGAGATGCGTGCGCATCCAGCGCTCGCTCGCGCCGTGCGCGAGATTGAAGTGCAGCCAGACGAAATCGTCCGACGCGACATCGTGCTCGCGGCATGCGCGCAGCCACGCGGCAGCCGCGTCCGCATCGAGCGTCGCGCCGGATCCGCCCGGCACGAAGCGGAATCCGCACACCATGCCGGACGTATCGGCGCCGTAAGTCTGTACGATCAGGTCCATCGTGTCGAAGGTCGTGCGGCGCACGGTGCGCCGCGCAAAGCAGGCCGCGCGCCCGCGCCGGAAAAGGAAAGGAGACGTATGCCCGACGGGCATGACGCGCTGGTGACAGCGCCACGCCGCATCATGCCGGCCGATTCCGCGCCCCGAATGCAAAGCGCCGCCCAACGGGCGGCGCAGGTGCGGCGGGTCGACACGCGCGAGACGCGTTACTGCCGCGTCTCCGACTGCGCGGCGCTCGGGCACGCGGGATCCTTGCCCCAGTGACCCTCGCAGACGCGCCAGCGGCACAGTTGATCCTCGAAGAAACCGCGCTCCGAACACTCCTTCACGCGCGACGCCAGCGAGCCGGTCGTCGCGGCCGTCTTGGTCGGCACCGCCTGCGCCTTCTGCGCGGCGAGTTTCTTGTCGGCCGGTTTCGTGCGCGCGACGAGCGCCGCGAGCAGATCCGCATCCGGATCGTCCTTCCCGCCCGCCTTCGCAGTGCGGGTCGGCGTCGCATCGCGATGCTTCTTCGCCTGCGCGAGCTCGGCCTGCTGTTCCTTGTGATGCTTGCGGGCCTCGGCCTTTGCATCGGCCTTCGTGTCGGTCTTGCCATGCGCGGCGACCTTCGCGCCCTTCGCGGCGTCGGCCTTCGCGGTCTTGGTCGTCGCGGCAGCCGCAGCGGCGGCGGCACCGGCCGTGGCCGCGCCCGATGCGTCGTCGGCGCCATTGGCGAGCGCACGCGACAGGCGGCTGTTGTCCGCGGCCGATGCGGACGATGCGGATGCAACGGTTCGGGAAGCTGCGTCGTCGTTGACGATCGTGGCCGGTTGCACGGCGGATGCGGCGGACGCGGCATTCTGCGCGACCTGCACGGCGGCGTCGCTGGCCGCCGCGGCCTTCGCCGGGGCGGCTGCGGCAGGCGCGGCCTCGGCCGAGACGGCGGCGGCCTGCCCGCCCGGATGCTGCATGCGCCACGCGCCCCAGCCACCGACGGCAACCACCAGGGCCACGACGGCGGCGATCGGCGCCTTCAGCGAACGGCGCGGCGGTTCGGCCGGCGGCGTGACACGTCCTTCCAGATTCGCGAGAATGCGCGACTGCTGAGCTCCGTTGCCTGCCGGTTTGGTATCGGACAGCAGGCTGGGCGGAGATTTCGAATTTGAATTTTCCGGCGCACTCATTCAGCGTCTCATTGAATCCTGGTTTAATTCACCGCGATAATATAGCCCGGCCTCTCGAAGCAGCCTGATTCTAAGAGCAAGCATTGCAAAACACAATCAATTCCAATTTCCGGGGATTTCTTTGATTGCCGTCGCACTCGTCGCCTATTTCGCCCTTGCCGTAGCCGTTGCGGCACTGTTGCTTTTACCGGGTATCCGCGCGACCGTTTTCGAATCCGTCACGCAGTTTCACGGCCGCCTGACGCGCCGTGCGAACGATCGCGCCGCGCGTACGCGAAGTCAGATTGTTAAATCGGCAAGCGCTACGCGCGGTGCTTTAAACGACGTGCAAAATTTACTGATTCGGCGACGCTTGATGATTGTGGTGTCGGCAGGTATTCTTGCGACGCCGCCATTGGTCGCCATTGCGTTACGCGGCCGGCAATTGTTCCAGTACGACGACACGGCGCGCGTGCCCGACGAGAAGATCGCCGCGCTGCTGCAGGGCGAACAACTCGTGCCGCCCCCGCCGCTGCCGCCGGAAGTCTTTGCTACCAAGGAAGTCGAACAGGTACGCCCGGCGCTGAAGGATGCGAGCCGCGACTGGAACCTGCTGGATCCGGATTTCCGTACGCGTTTGCTGCTGGTCTACAAGATCATGCACGAACAATATGGTTATGAAATGGCGTTGCTGGAAGGTTACCGGAGCCCGGAACGGCAGAACCGGCTGGCGCAGATGGGCGGTAGCGTGACCAACGCGGCAGCCTTCCAGAGTTATCACCAATTCGGGCTGGCGGCCGACAATGCATTCCTGCGCGACGGCAAGCTGGTCATTTCCGAGAAAGATCCGTGGGCGATGCGCGGCTACCAGTTGTATGGCCAGGTCGCCGAACAGGTTGGCCTGACCTGGGGGGGCCGCTGGAAAATGATGGATCTTGGGCACGTGGAATACCATAAACCCGGTTTTAAACTGGGACGCGGCAGCTAGCCAGGGCTGCCGGACAGGAAATAATGAGGGCGGCATGGGGCTTTTTAATATCCCGGCAGGAAACGATATGGGCGGCGCAAAAAATCATGCATTCCGGTGCGCGATTTTTTCCGGCCGCCGCTTCCGTTTTAAATCTCACAGCGTCCTTTCGTTAATGCGCGCGCCTTCTCCGATGCCGCGGGCGCATTGATGCCAGCCCCCTTCATCCCGCTTGACAGCATGGCGACACATCGCGGCGCCACCCTTACCGCTCGGCGCGCCTGCGTCGCCTCACCGAATCGCACCGGAACCTGAACGTCCTATGCAACGCATCCTCAACGTGCTGACTCATCCGCGTACGCTCTCGATCGTCGGGATCGTCGCGCTAGCGGCCATTCTCTTCATCGTCGCCGACATGCTGCAGCTGCCGCTCCTGTGGGCGGCGATCGCGTTCGCGGCGATCCTCGCGCTGTGGCTCGTCGTCGCGCTGTGGCGCCGCTGGCGCGTGAAGCGCGCGAACCAGCAGCTCGGCCAGGTGCTGGAAGAGCAGGCGGAAACCGGCAAGATCGCCGCGCCCGCCGCCGCCGCGCTCGCCCCCGACGCGAAGACGGCCGACCTCGACGTGCTGCGCACGCGCCTGTCGGACGCGGTGAAGACGATCAAGACGTCGAAGATCGGCCAGGTGTCGGGCGGCTCCGCGCTGTACGAACTGCCGTGGTACATCGTCATCGGCAACCCGGCCGCGGGCAAGAGCAGCGCCGTGCTCAATTCCGGCCTGCAGTTCCCGTTCGCGGACAAGAACAGCGCCGTGATCCACGGCATCGGCGGTACGCGTAACTGCGACTGGTTCTTCACGACCGAGGGGATCCTGCTCGACACGGCCGGCCGCTATTCGGTGCACGAGGAAGACCGCAGCGAATGGCTCGGCTTCCTCGGGCTGCTCAAGCGCTATCGCCCGAAGGCGCCGATCAACGGCATCATCGTCACGGCCAGCATCGCCGAACTCACCGGCAACCGCCCCGAATTCGCGATCAACCTCGCGAAGAACCTCCGTCAGCGCGTTCAGGAGCTGACCGAGAAGCTCGAAGTGTTCGCGCCGGTCTACGTGATGTTCACGAAGGCCGACCTGATCACCGGCTTCACCGAGTTCTTCAGCAGCAGCGACAAGCACGAGTACGACCGCGTGTGGGGCGCCACCCTGCCCTACGAGCCCGACGACAAGCGCGACGTCGTCGCGCAGTTCGACACGCACTTCGAGGAGCTCTACGAAGGGCTGAAGGAAATCAGCGTCGCGCAGCTGTCGCTGTCGCGCGGCAACCAGCTGTCGCCGGGCCAGTTGAGCTTCCCGCTCGAATTCTCGACGATCAAGCCGTCGCTGCGCGCATTCCTCGCGACGCTGTTCGAGAACAACCCGTTCCAGTACAAGCCGATCTTCCGCGGCTTCTACTTCACCAGCGCGCTGCAGGAAGGCGAAACCAACAGCGCGGCCGCGCAGCGCATCGCGCATCGCTTCGGCCTCGACGGCACCGCGCTGCCGAAGCCGCACAGCGCGTTCTCGAAGAACGGCTTCTTCCTGCGCGACCTGTTCTCGAAGGTGATCTTCGCGGATCGCCAGACGGTGCGGCAGTTCGCGAGCCCGACCAAGACGCGGCTGCGCTACGCGACCTTCTTCGGCTTCGTCGCGGCGCTCGCGCTCGCGCTCGGCGGCTGGACCTGGTCGACGATCGGCAACCAGCAGCTCGTCGCGAACGTGCAGGCCGACCTCGACAACGTCACGCGGCTGCAGCAGGGCCGCAACGACCTGCAGTCGCGCCTGCAGGCGATGGACATCCTCGAGGACCGGATCGAGCAGCTCGAGCAGTTCCGCCGCGACAAGCCGGTTTCGGTGTCGCTCGGCCTGTACCAGGGCGACCGTCTCGAGCAGCACCTGCTGACCGAGTATTACAACGGCGTGCGCCAGATCCTGCTGGCCCCGGTGTCGCAGAACCTCGCATCGTTCATGAAGGACGTGAACGCGCACCCCGAGCAGCTCGTGCCGATGACGCGCCCGCCCGAATCGGGTGCCGTGCAGGGTGGCGCGATTCCGGTTTCGACGAACGCGGCAGGCGCCGCGCCGCAAGCCGGCGCCGCCCTGGCCGCATCCGGCACCGCGCCGGCCGCAGCCGCGCCACAGCCGGCCGCACCGCAGGGCGGCCTCTACAGCGACGCGTCGCCGACCAACGTGCAGGACGCGTACAACGCGCTCAAGACGTACCTGATGCTGTCCGACAAGCGTCACGTCGAGCAGGCGCACCTGACCGACCAGCTCGCCCGCTTCTGGCGCGGCTGGCTCGAGACGAATCGCGGCAACATGCCGCGTGACGAGATGATCAAGAGCGCGGAACGCATGATCTCGTTCTACCTGTCGCGCGTGAACGACGACGACTGGCCGATGATCGACGCGAACCTCGCGCTCGTCGACCAGACCCGCGAGAACCTGCGCCGCGTGGTGCGCGGCATGCCGGCCCGCCAACGCGTGTACGAGGAAATCAAGGCGCGCGCATCGACCCGCTTCGCGCCGATGACCATCGCGCGCATCGTCGGCGACGGCAACCAGGGCCTCGTGGCAGGCAGCTACGCGATTCCGGGCACGTTCACGCGCGAAGCGTGGTTCGACTACGTGCAGCCGGCGATCCGCGACGCGGCGACCAAGGAGCTGCAGGCGAAGGACTGGGTGCTGAACACGTCGACGCAGGACGACCTGACGCTCGAGGGCAGCCCCGAGCAGATCCAGAAGACGCTCGTCGGCATGTACAAGACCGAGTACGCGCAGCACTGGCAGAAGTTCATGCAGGGCATCGCGGTGCAGGGCTTCAGCAGCTTCGGCCAGGCCGTCGACGGGATGAACCGCCTCGGCGACCCGCAGGATTCGCCGATCCGCAAGATCCTCGAGACCGCGTACGACCAGACGTCGTGGGACAACCCGTCGCTCGCGAACGTGACGATCAAGAAGGCGCAGACGGGCGTCGTGAACTGGGTCAAGCAGCTGTTCTCGCGCTCGCAGGCCGGCCAGGTGGCGGCCGCCAACATCGACATCAACGGCAATCCGGCCGAGGTGCCGATGGGTCCGATCGGCCAGGAATTCATCGGGCTCGCGCGGATCGTCGCGACGCACGACGGCACGTCGATGCTCAAGAGCTACATGGATTCGCTGTCGAAGGTCCGCACGCGCTTCAACGTGATCAAGAACCAGGGCGACCCGGGCCCGGGCGCGCGCCAGCTGATGCAGCAGACGCTCGACGGCAACGGTTCGGAACTCGCCGATTCGCTGAAGCTCGTCGACGAGCAGATGCTGACGGGCCTCACCGATTCGCAACGCAAGTCGCTGCGTCCGCTGCTGGTGCGGCCGCTGATGCAGGCGTTCGCGGTCGTGATCCAGCCGGCCAGCGCCGAAGTCAACAAGGTGTGGAACGCGCAGGTCTACCAGCCGTTCCAGAACTCGCTCGCGACGAAGTACCCGTTCGCGGCGAACGCGAAGGTCGAGGCCGGCGCCGGCGAGATCGCGCAGGTGTTCGGTCCGGACGGCTCGATCGCGAAGTTCGTCGGCACGACGCTCGGGCCGCTCGCGGTGCGCCGCGGCGACACCCTCGCCGCCCGCACCTGGGGCGACATGGGCATCGGCCTCACGCCGGACTTCACGAACGGCTTCGCGCGCTGGGTCGCGCCGCTCGCGGGCGGTGCGGCAGGCAGCGCGGCCGCGTCGTCCGAACCGCAGACCGTGTTCCAGATCCTGCCGCAGCCGAGCACGGGCACGACGGAATACACGATCGCGATCGACGGCCAGCAGCTGCGCTACCGCAACACGCCGCCGCAGTGGACCAACTTCGTGTGGCCGAACCCGCAGGGCTCGCCGGGCGCGACGCTGTCCGCGACGACCTTCGACGGCCGCACGGTGCAGCTCGTCAACGAGCCGGGCCGCTACGGTCTCGAGAAGCTGATCAACTCGGCGCAGCGCAAGCGCCGTCCGGACGGCACCTTCGACCTGACGTGGGCGCAGGGCAGCGTGAACGTGTCGGTGACGATGCGCATCATCAGCACGTCGCAGCCGACCAGCGGCGGCGGTGACCAGCCGCAGCAGCAGAGCCTGCGCGGCCTGCAGCTGCCGTCGTCGGTCGCCGACGCGAGCGCGGGCGCCGCGCTGAACGCGACCCAGTCCGCCGGCACGGGCACGCCGGCCGCAGCGCCGGCCGTCGCGGCCGCCAACGCAACGAATGCACAGGGGGCGCAATGACGCAAACCGTACAGGCGCAGATCGCCTACTTCGGCAAGATTCCGTCGCGCGGCGACTTCGTGAAGAGCCCGCACAACCCGCAGTTGCTGCAGACGCTCGACCGCTGGATCGCGCAGGCGCTCGAACTGCTCGCGGAAGATCCGCGCTGGAAGCTCGTCTACGAGGATGCGAAGCCGATGCATTTCGCATTCCTCGGCTCGCGCAGCAAGCTCGCGATCGCGGGCCACATGGTCGCGAGCCACGACGTATCGATGCGCCGCTTCCCGTTCCTTGGCGCAACCGCGCTCGAGGTCGACCGGCCGCTCGCGTTCCTCGCGCGCAGCCCGCTCGCGTTCGCGCGGCTGTGGTCGCGCGTCGCGACGCAGATCCCGCCGCTGCTCGGCAAGGAAGAGCCGCCCGGCGCGCTGCAGGCGCTCGGCGACACGCAGGTGCCGATCGACGTCGGCGGCCCCGGCACGTCGCATGACGGCACCTTCAACGATTTCGTCGAACACCAGTCGCTGCACGGCCTCCAGGAAATGCTGCTCGAAAGCGGTCACCCCGTGCGGCTGCGCGGCGCGATGCTCGCGCTCGGCTCGCTGCTGCGGCCCGTGATGCAGAGCGGCTCGTCGCACATCGAGCGCGGCCTCACGCTGCCGCTGCCGGTCGATCCGTTCTACCGCAGCCTCGTCGCCGCGTTCTGGCTCGAACTGATCGCGCCGTTCGTCGCGCAGGCCGACTTCGAGCTCGCGATCTTCATCGGCACGATCGCCGAGCGCGAACGGCTCATCATCGGCTTCAACGGCGCGTCGGCAAAAACCTTGCTGAGCGTCGTCGACCCGCAGACCTACGCCGCCCACAACATCGACATCGACGATCCCGAGTGGATCGACGCCCATGCGCAAAACGATCACCAGATCAGCAAGCTCGTCAGCTACCTCGACCAACCGCAACTCTCGCTGCGCGTCGCCATCGACGCGTTCCGCGAAGCGTTCATCGGAGGCTGACGGGATGCATCGCACGATTCACGTCCGGCGCGCGCGCCTTTCGGCCGCCTTCTCACCCGCCGTCGCCACCCTCCTCGCCGCCGGGCTGTTCGCCAGCGGCGCGGCCTTCGCGCAGAACACGGGCGCGACCGTCACGCCGGTCGGCAACGGCACGGTCACGACGACCGCGCTGCCCGCGAACATCGGCGTCGCGCCGGGGACCGCCTCCGGCGCCGTCGTGCACGGCACGGCCGGCACCACGAGCACCGTCACACCACCGCCTGCGAATGCGACGCCGGGCCAGGTGGTCGTCGGCGGCAAGGTGCCCGACGAGGCGACCAAGGCCGCCGTGCTGCAGAAGCTGCGCGATACCTACGGCGCGACGAACGTCGTCGACCAGATCGAGGTGGGTGACGTGGCAACGCCGCCGAACTGGAGTGCGAACGTGCAGAAACTGCTCGGCGCGCAGCTCAAGCAGATCAGCAAGGGGCAGCTGAAGATCAACGGCACGCAGATCGAGATGAAGGGCGAGGTGCACAACGAGGCGCAACGCCAGCAGCTCGCGAGCGACATGGCGAACACGCTGAACCCGACGTACACGATCAGGAACGGGCTGCGCGTGTCGGCGTCCGAACAGGGCGTGCTCGACCAGACGCTCGCGAACCGCACGATCGAGTTCGAGACCGGCAGCGCGACGCTCACGCCGCAGGGCAAGCTGATTCTCGACCAGATGGCGGCCGCGCTCGCGAAGATGCAGAACCGCACCGTCGACATCATCGGCCACACCGACAACTCGGGGAACCGCACGTCGAACATCGCGCTGAGCCAGGCGCGCGCGGATGCGGTGAAGGGCTACCTGATCACGAAGAACATTCCGCCGCAGCAGATGACGACGACGGGTGTCGGGCCGGATCAGCCGATCGCGCCGAACGATACGGCGGACGGGCGGGCGCGGAATCGGCGAATCGAGTTCCGGGTGGGGCAGTAACGGGGAATCGACCGGCCGCTTCCATGCGAAGCGGCACGGCACACGACGGGCGGCCGCAGCGATGCGCCGCCCGTGTTGCGTTTACGACTGCTCGTCCGGCCTCACACCCAGCAGCTCGCGAATATGCGACAGCGAGCCGTCGTCCTTCACGACGCTCTCGAGCCACTTGTGCAGCGGCATGTCGGCCCATTCGGCGGCCTTGTCGGCAAGATACGCGACCGGGCTGTGCGGCTCGGTCTGGCGGAAATAGCGGGCGACCGCGCGCAACTGGTCGACGGCCTGCGCACGGTTCTGGATGCCGGCGATCATCTGCGGCACCGGGGCGCGCGGAACGGGCTGCGGCTGCACATGAGTCTCCTCGGTCTGAATCGGATTGCCGAACACCGGCTCGATGCGTTCGGGCTGCGCCTGCGGCGCCGACTGCGTATGCGGCGCGCTGCCCGTATAGCCCTGCTCGCGCGCAAAGCGCTCGGCGAGCCGGTACACGGTCTCGAACGCGTCGCGCGCCTGCCGGAAGCTCGGCGCGGAATCGCCGGCGCGTTCGACGAGCCGATCCTCGAACGCATCGAGCGCGAATTCGAACGCCTTCAGGTTTGCGAGCAACGCCGTGTAGAACGCGATCGACGTCACGCGCCGCGACGAATCGATCTGCTCGATCGACGGCTTGCCGCGTGCGATCTCGTCCGCGTGTTCGGGGTCGCGCTTGATGGCCTGTGCGACGTGCTGCGCCACTTCCCAGTCGAGCGTGCTGAACGCGTTCGACGCGCCGTCCGTCATCGGCACCGCGCGCAGCAGCTCGGCCGTGCGGCCGGACAGCCATGCGACGTTGCCGAGCCGGTGCTCGGTGTCGTCGTCCTCGGGCAGCGGGTGCACGGTGTCCCAGAAGTCGCGGCACAGGCCCTCGAGCAGCGCATAGCCTTCGGTGAGGCCGGTGATGCCGTCCTCGAGCGCGAGCGCCTCGGTCAGCCACACGGCGAGCCGCAGGTCCTTCGTGCGCGTGCGCAGCAGTTCGCCCGCATGGTCGACCACGAAGCCCCAGTCGGCCTCCTTGATCTCGGTCACCCATTCGCCCTGGTCGAGCGTCGGATCGTCGTAGCGCCGCGCATCCTGGATCGCGTCGAATTCGTTCGAAAACAGCAGGTCGTCGCCGCTGGGCGACGCATCGCTGATCGGCGTCAGCAGCTCGGGGAGATTGATCGGCATGGTTCGGTCAGTTCATCAAATGCTTGCGTTGCACGGCCGCGCTCATTCGACGGTGTACGTGAATTCGCCGGCCTCGTCCGCGCGCACCGCGATGCGCGCGATGGCCTCGCCGTCGGCGATCCGGCCAAGCACGTGGCCCGCGATCTCCGGCAGCAGCGTACCGTTGAGAATGTGGTCGACGTTGCGGGCGCCCGAGTCGACCTCGGTGCAGCGCGCGAGCACCGCATCGACGAGCGATTCGTCCCATTCGAACGCCGCCTTGTGGTTCGCCTCGATCCGGCGGCGGATCCGCTCGAGCTTCAGCTCGATGATCTCGGCCAGCACGTCGTCGGAAATCGGGTAGTACGGCACGACCTTCATCCGCCCGAGGAACGCGGGCTTGAAGGTCTTGTACAGCTGCGGGCGCAGCGTCTCGGCGAGCGCGTCCGGATCCGGCAGCTCCTCGGCCGGCTTGTTCAGGCACGCCTGCATCACCGCGGCGGAGCCGACGTTCGACGTCAGGATGATCAGCGTGTTGCGGAAGTCGATCTCGCGCCCTTCCGCGTCGTCCATCGCGCCCTTGTCGAACACCTGGAAGAACATCTCGAGCACGTCGGGGTGCGCCTTCTCGACCTCGTCGAGCAGCACGACGGAATACGGGTTGCGGCGCACGGCCTCGGTCAGCACGCCGCCTTCGCCGTAGCCGACGTAGCCCGGCGGCGAGCCCTTCAGGCCCGACACGCTGTGCGCCTCCTGGTACTCGCTCATGTTGATCGTGACCATCTTGCGCTCGCCGCCGTACAGGATGTCGGCCAGCGCGAGCGCCGTCTCGGTCTTGCCGACGCCCGACGGCCCGACGAACATGAACACGCCGCGCGGCTTGTTCGGATCCTCGAGGTTCGCGGTCGCGGTGCGCACGCGCTGCGCGATCGCGTCGAGCGCATGGTCCTGGCCGATCACGCGCGCGGCAAGCAGCGGCTGCAGGTTCAGCACCGTGTCGATCTCGTCCTTCACCATCCGGCCGAGCGGAATACCCGTCCACGCAGCGACGATCTCGGCCACCACGTGGCCGTCGACCTGCAGCGGCACCATCGGCTCGCCGCCCTGCAGCGCATGCAGCGCGGCGACGCGCTCGGCGAGCTTGTCGCGGGTCGCCTGCACGTCGACCGGCTGGCCGTCTTCCGACGGGCCGCGTGCCTTGTCGAGCGCTTCGCGCAACGCGGTGATCTCGGCGACGATCGCGCGCTCGGCTTCATAGCGCGCTTCGTCCTTCGCGAGCTGTTCGAGCGCGGTGTCGCGCGTGCCGCGCAGCTCGCCGAGCCGCTCGTCGTGCGACGCGCCGCCGGCCGCCTCGCGCTCCAGCGACGCGATTTCCGCGTCGATCCGCTCGATGCGCTTCTTCGTGTCGTCGATCGCCGCCGGCGTCGCGCTGTGCGCCAGCGCAACCTTCGCGCACGCGGTGTCGAGCACGCTGATCGCCTTGTCCGGCAGCTGGCGGCCGCTGATGTAGCGGTGCGACAGGCGCACGGCCTCGGTGATCGCGTCGTCGAGGATCCGCACGTTGAAGTGCTTCTCCATCAGGGCGGACATCCCGCGCAGCATCGCGGCCGCGAGCGGTTCGCTCGGCTCCTCGACCTTCACGACCTGGAAGCGGCGTGCGAGCGCCGCATCCTTCTCGAAATACTTCTTGTATTCGCTCCACGTCGTCGCGGCAATCGTGCGCAGCTCGCCGCGCGCGAGCGCCGGCTTCAGCAGGTTCGCCGCGTCGTTCTGGCCGGCCTGGCCGCCCGCGCCGATGATCGTGTGCGCCTCGTCGATGAACAGGATGATCGGGTGCGCGCTCTTCTTCACCTCGTCGATCACGCTCTTCAGGCGGTTCTCGAACTCGCCCTTCACGCTCGCGCCGGCCTGCAGCAGCCCCATGTCGAGCACGTGCAGCGCGACGCCGCGCAGCGGCGGCGGCACGTCTTCGGCCGCGATGCGCAGCGCGAGGCCCTCGACGACCGCCGTTTTGCCGACGCCGGCCTCGCCGGTCATGATCGGGTTGTTCTGGCGGCGGCGCATCAGGATGTCGATCGCCTGGCGGATCTCGGCTTCGCGGCCGATCACCGGGTCGATCTTGCCGTCGCGTGCGCGCTGCGTGAGGTTGGTCGTGTACGTGTCGAGCGCGGGCGTCTTCGACGGGCCGGCCGCGGGTGCCGCGCCGTCAGCCGCCGGCGTCATGCCGTTGTCGTCCGCCTCGCCCTGGCGCGGCTCGGCCTCGCTCGACCCGGCCACGATCTCGTCGAACTTGTGCTTCAGGTCCGTCACGTTCACTTCCGCGAACTGCGACGACATCCGCTGCGCGAACTGCGCGAGATCCGGCGCGGTCAGCAGTGCGAGCAGCAGGTGGCCGGAGCGAATGCGGCCGAGTTGCGAATCGAGCGACGCGATCAGCCACGCCTGCTCGAACAGCGCGATCAGGTGCACGGAAAACACCGGCGTGCGCGTGTTGCCCGTCTTCAGGCGCGTCAGCTCGCGCTCCAGGTCGGCACGCAGCGCATGCGGATCGACGCGGCTTGCGCGCAGCGCGAGCGGCAGGTCGCCCGCCGGCTCCTCGAGCAACGCGAGGAACAGGTGCTCCAGATCGACCTCGTAATGGCCGCGCGCCAGGCACGCGCTTGCCGCACGCTCGGCCGCGTGACGGCACAGCGGGTTCAGTTTCGTGATCAGGGTCTTCAGAGGCGTGCTCATGGCGTCGATCTCAGGTTCGTTGCGTGTTTGTTGTCGTTCGGTATCAGTGAATCACGTGCAGTTCGTAGCGGGCGTCGGTGCGATCCTCATGCGCTTCGCGCGTGCACAGGAACGCGTCCCAGCCGAGCCGCGAGCCCGCGCCGAGCACGCTCGCGCCGACCTCGGTGCGCTTGAGCACGAGCTTCACCTCGTATTCGAGGGTGACGCCGGCGAGCAGCGTCAGCATCCGCTCCAGCGCGATGGCGTGCGCGCCGCCGGGCAGGAACGCCTCGTAGTCGCGCTTCGACAGCGGGCCGACGACGATCCGCGCGCGCATGTCGCGCTGCCAGACGCGTTCGCCGACGAGCGCCGTCGCGCCGAGCACCGCGTTGACTTCGCCGAGCACGCTCAGTTGGTCGGGCGGCACGTCGTACCACTTGCCGACGAACTGGTCGATCTTCACCGGCACGCGGAAATAGTCGGACAGCGTGCGCTGCAGGTACGCGGCCGACATCGGCCGGTGGCGCGCGGCCAGCGCATAGCCGGCAACGGCCTCGTCGAGCACGCCGCCCACGCCGGCCGCAAGGCTGTCGCGCACCTCGTCGCTTGGCACGCCCGCGATCGCGAGCAGCAGCGGCAGATAGCGCTCGTCGCGGTCGAGCTCGTAATGGAACGGCAGCCGGTATTTCTTCCACGCCGCATAGAACAGCGCGGTCGCGCGGTTCGAGAACACGTCGAAGAATGCGCGCGCCGCATGGTCGCGCTTCAGGTGCTCGCGCGCAATGATCTGCTCGGTGTAATGCAGCGGCAGCGCGCCCTGCCCGCCGAGCAGCCCGAAGAACGCGGGCGTCAGCTCGACGTGGCCGAGCTCGCCGGCCGCGAGCGCCGCGCCGCGTGCCTCGCCCGTCTTGAGCTGCGTGCCGTCGTCGTCGAACGAGCGCGCGCCTTCGATCTCGCTCGGCGGAAAGCCGAGCGACAGCGTGTTGCGGAATTCGATGCGCTGCGCGACGACGTCGCCCTGCCGCCACGCGCCGGGCGCATCCGACGCCTGCCGCGCGAACAACCCTTCGAGCACGCGCACTGCCTGGAAGAACTCGAAGCGGTGCGGCTCGTCGAGCAGCGCGTCGACTACGCCAGGATCGATTCGCCGGTTCGGGGCTTGCATCGGATGATCTCCTCGCCGGTGCGCTTCGACACCACGACTAATTGAACGAAACTGTTGAGGTGCACGTACAGGCCGAAGAAGCTGTCGAGCACGCGCACGAACGAGGCCAGGCTCGCGCCGACGAAGTGCTCCTCGTCGATCGTCAGGCGGATCTCGATGCCGCGCACGAAGGTGGCGAACGGCTTGCCGGGCAGCCACTGCACGGCGCCGCGCTGCTCGACGCCGACGAGGCCGTCGATCTGGCGCATCGACACGGCGGTGCGCCGCAGGTCGTACAGCGTCAGCATTTCCTTCAGCGGCGCGAGCCCGTGCGCGACCAGCGACACGTGATTGAGCGCGAGGTGCGACACGAGCCGCCAGTGCGCGGCGCGGCCGCGCTCGAAGCGCACGCTCTGCGTCGGGCGGCGCAACAGCGAAATGCCGCTCGTCTGCGCGCCGCCTTCCTGGAACAGGTCGCCGCCCTCGAGCCCGAACGCGAGCATCGACGGCAGGTCGCGGTTCGTGCAGGTGAGGTCGAGGCTCAGCGTGTCGGTCTGCGGGGACGTTGGCTCGAAATCGATGTCGACGATCGAGATCTCGGTTTCGTAGCCGGGGCTCTTCTGCGCGACCCAGTCGTTGCGGCGCGCGAACCAGTAATGGCCGATCCGCGCCGATTCGCCGTGATGCAGCGAATAGAACGGCCGGAACTCGATCACCGATTCCTCGTGCGCCTGCTGCCTGACGAGCTTCACCGAATCGATCGAATACACCTCGTACGCGAACGCGCGCCGCGCCTCGGCGATCACCGGGTAGGACACCGCGCGGTGCGTGATGCGGATCGGCTCGCCGTGCTGGCGGAACAGGTTGACGATCGGCGTGCAGAACAGCCGGAAGTGGCTCGCCGACAGCAGTTCGAGCAGCCGCGCGACGTGCGAATCGCTGCGCACGTCCTGCAGCACGAGATGCAGCGTCGCGCGCTGGCAGCGGCCGCTCGCGCGCGCGATCGCCGCGATGTCGAAGTCGACGAAATCGAACTTGTCGGGGAACGCGAAGTATTCGGTGAGCAGGCGATACGCGGGATGCGATTTCGCCGGGTAGTCGATCAGCGCGTCGTCCTCGTCGAAGCCGGCGTGCGCGATCGGCAGCTTGCGCAGCGCCGTCCAGCGGCCGTTGCGCTCGGGCTCGACATACGCGCCGAGCACGTTGACGAACAGGCAGTCGGTCAGCGCGGCGACGAACGACTGCTCGCCGTGCAGGTGCGCGCGCAGCGTCGGCAGCTTCAGCGCACCGAGATCGAGCTGCGCGGCGAGCGATTCGAACGTGATCGAGATCACGCCGGTCGCATTGGACGGCAGCACGGTCGCGCTCGGCGCGAGCGCAACCGGCGTGTAGCGCGCTTCCGAGATGCGGATCGGCGCGAGCGTCACGTCATAGGCGGTGCGGAACCGGCACTGCACGCCGCGGATCGGGCGGCTCTTCAGCTCGGTGCCGCGATCGATCACGACCGGTTCGGTCTGCTGGCCGGGCGACGCCGGCGTGAACTGCGCGATCGAGCACGACGGAAACGGCCGCAGGTAGTGCGGATACAGCACTTCCAGCAGCGCTTCGGTGAATTCGGGGTAATCGTCGTCGAGCTTCTTGTTGATGCGTGCGCCAAGCAGCGCGAACGACTCGATCATCCGCTCGACGTGCGGATCCTCGCAATGCTCGCCGGACAGCGCGAGCCGCGCCGCGATCTTCGGATAGCGTTCGGCGAAATCTCGCGAATAGCGCCGCAAAAACGATAATTCGCGCTCGTAATACGGCAGCAATTCTTCCATCGACGACCCCGAACCTCAATATTTCCTGCCGGACCTGGTCCACCACCGGGCGGTCCGGCCCGCTCGGCGGCTTGATTTACTGCATTCTGGCCGCGCGTGCGCGCGTGACCGAATACTGGAGCGTCGACGGCTGCAGCATCGCGTCGAAACTCACCGGCTCTTCGGCCGGGTGCACGACGAGCAGCGCCTGGATCGCGAAATAGAGCGCGTTGGTTGCCTGCTCGTTCAGCTCGAACGTCACCTGAACCTGCTGCAGGCGCGGCTCATGACGCGCGATCGCCTGCTGGATCGACTTGCAGATGAACGCGCGGTCGTAATGACTCGCGAGGCTCAGCCCCGCGAAATCGTTCAGCCCGTAGGTCAGCACCGATTTCTGGCATTCCGGCAGCGCGGCCAGCTCGTTCTCGGTGTGCGCGATACGGGTGTTGAGGATCGCCTCGACGTCGCGGGCGACCGTGTTCTTGAGCTCGTCCAGCGACAATTGCCGCATCGCTGCCGAGGCCGGCAGGTGCGGTTCGTCGTCGAACAGCTTGTCGAGAAAACTGGGTTCGAATCGTTTCATCGGCCGGCGTAAACTGCGAAAACGGCAACGGGACGCCGTGCGCCCCGTTGCCGCAACCGACCTTAGACCGCGTAGGTCTTGTCGTTCTTCGTCAGACTCCAGGCGCCTTGCGTGTTGCCGCCCTGGTTGCCGCCGATCTTCTGCTGGGTTTGCTTCCACTGCACAGCTGCGTACTTCAGCGAGAACGTCTCGAGCGGCAGACCTTCTTCGCGAACGCTCGGGGCGATGCTCGAGATGATCACGTACTTGAGCTTGACTTCCAGATACTGCACGCGCTTGCCTTCACCGTCAGCGCGCGAGAAATGAACCGTCACCTCGTCGAACGTGGTACCGCCCGAAGCGTGTTGGTACAGCAGCGGGCTCGACGAATCGATTTCCTTCGTGAAAATCATGTCGCCGTGCTCGCAACGCGTCATCGTGTGACCGCCAGCGGTCGATGCGGTTGCCGAACGCGGCTGAACGATCGAGTGATCCCACGATTTCAGTTCGATCCAGCCCTGGTGGTCCTTGTCCGCGGATTCGCCCTTCACCGCGGGACTACCAAACTGCAAGTGCATATGTAACATGGCCCTTCGACTCCCCAAAGAGGTGGTTTTAACGTCCTACCCAGGCGGCCCGCCCGGGCGATTTACTCGCTTATGAATTTGCCGGTTTGGGCAGATCAGCGACAAGTCGCAGAGAAATCGAGAGTTCGTCGAGCTGAAAGTGCGGGCGCAGGAACGCGACCGAACGATACGAGCCCGGCTTGCCCGGAATCTCCGACACTTGTATGGATGCCTCGCGCAGCGGAAATTGCGCTTTCTGTTCCTGCGAGGCGTTGTCGTCGAGCAGGACGTACTGCGAAATCCACCGGTTGAGGAAAGTCTCCACGTTCTGCGCCGATGCGAAGCTGCCGATCTTGTCCCGCATCATCGCCTTCAGGTAGTGCGCAACGCGCGATACCGAGAAGATGTACTGAAGCTGGGCGGACAGGACGGCGTTCGCATTCGCGCTGTCGGTGCTGTATTTCTTGGGTTTCTGCACCGACTGCGCAGCAAAGAACGCGGCGTAATCTGAATTCTTGCAATGGACGAGCGGGATGAAGCCGAGGTCGCTCAGCTCCTTCTCGCGGCGATCGGTGATCGCGATTTCGGTCGGGCACTTCAGCGCGACTTCACCGTCGTCGGTCTTGAACGTGTGGGTCGGCAGATCCTCGACGAGGCCGCCGCCTTCGACGCCGCGGATCGCCGCGCACCAGCCGAAGTCGTCGAATGCGGCCGTCAGGCGCGCGGCGAACGCCCACGCGGCGTTGCACCACAGGTACTTGTCGTGGTCGGTGCCGTCGACGTCCTCGACGAAGTTGAAGTTCTCCGCGGTCTGGCCGTCCTTCGGATTGAACGGCAGGCGGCCGAGGAAGCGCGGCAGCGTCAGGCCGACGTAGCGCGAATCTTCGGCGTCGCGGAACGACTTCCACTTCGCATATTCGACCGTATCGAACACCTTGCCGAGGTCGCGCGGCTTGCCGAGGTCGGAGAACGACTCGAGGCCGAGCAGCTCGGGCGACGCCGACGCGATGAACGGCGCATGCGCGGCCGCCGCGACGTGCGACATCTGCTCGATGAAGTACATGTCTTCCGGCTGGCGCGAGATCTCGTAATCGCCGATCAGCGCACCGAACGGCGAGCCGCCGAACGTGCCGAACTCTTCTTCGTAGACCTTCTTGAACAGCGCGCTCTGGTCGAACTCGCTCGCGCCCTTGAAGTCGCGCACGAGGTCGCGCTTCGGTGCGTGCAGCGCCTTGATCTTGATCGTCTGGCCGGTGTTGCTTTCCTTGACCAGGTAATCCATCCCGCGCCACGTGCTTTCGAGGCGCTGGAATTCCGGCGCGTGCATCACCGCGGAAAGCTGCGTGGAAATCAGGCGGTCGAGTTCCGCGACGCGCGCGTCGATCGTGGCCGACAGGTTGTCCGACACGATCACCGTGCCGTCGAGCACCTGGTGCACGAGTTCGCCGATCAGGTCCTTCGCACGCGCGTGCTCGGAATCGGATTTCGCGACCTTGCTCTTCTCGACGATGTCGTCGAGCAGCGAAGTCCCGGCGGCGTAATCCGCGCCGCTCGCTTGGGCCGCAGCCGTTTGCTGGTTCATCTCAACACTCCGTCGTCATTCGCCGTCTTTGTCGCCGCCCGTGCCCTTCGCGAGCTCCTGCAGCTGCTGCGTGTTCTTCAACACCTCGGACAGCAGATCCTCGAGCTTGTCGTTGCCGGCGAGCTTGTTGCGCAGGTCGGCAAGCTTCGAGCGCGCCTCGAGCAGGCGGCGCAGCGGCTCGACCTGTTCGACGACTTCGTCCGGGCTGAAATCCGACAGCGAACGGAACTTCAGGTCGACCGCGAACTTGCCGCCTTCCGGGCTCAGGCGGTTTTCCACCTGAAACGCGGCACGCGGCTCGATCGCCTTCATCACGTCGTCGAAATTGTCGCGATCGATGTTGACGAATTTACGGTCGCGCAGCTTCGGCTGCTCGATTTCGGACTGGCCCGCCAGATCGCCGACGACCCCGACGACGAACGGCAGTTCCTTCACCTCGATCGCATCGCCCTTCTCGACCTCGTAGGTCAGTTGGACGCGCGGCGGCCGTATTTTCTGCAAGCTTTTCTGAATGCTTTCTTTCTTGGCCATCTCGACGGCTCCCAGGTTAGTTGTGGTTATCGCGTCAGTTTGCGGTCAGTTGCGCAGTGCGCCGAACGGATCCGCGCTGCCCTTCTGCGGCGTGGTGGGCGGCGTCGGCGTAGTGGCGGCCGCCTCGGCCGTCGGTGCGGCCGCGACCTTCGGACGATGAACCGGACGGCGGCCGGAATACTTCTTCGGTTGCGTCTTCTGCTCCGGCGGGAACAGCGCCGATTCGCCCAGCGTATCGCGCAGCTGCTTCGCGAGCGCCTGTGCGTCGGACTTCGCGTCACCCGCGAGCGAGGAATCCTGACGCAGCTCGCCGAGCGACTGCGTTGCGATCCGCAGGCCGGCCACGGCCAGCACGCTCTTCGCCTGACGGTCGGTCGCGTCGCGCTGCAGGGCTTCCTGCGCGGCAACGATTGCCTGACCGTAGTGGTTCTGCGCGAACTGGATTTGCGCGATGCGCGACCACGGCTCCTCGCGCGTCGGATCCGACTTCGCGAGCTGCTGATACAGGCCGAGGGCCTTGTCCTGGTCCCCCGCCTTCGCAACTGCGTCCGCGTCCGCCAGCGACTTGTTGAACACCTCGGCAGTCGGCGGTGCGGGAGGCTGGCTCGCACAGCCGGCGATCACGCCGCAAGCCACTACTACCCCAGACAGTTTTGCGAAGAGACGGTCTTTCATCGTTATATCCACCGGCGCGTGAGTTTTAAATCGTTGAGAATCTGGTTCTTTTGCTTTGCAAGAAGCGCGCGGGTATAGTACCGATCAATTTTTCATAATTCAATCGTCGTGTGAAGAGTAATTCCTTTTAAAACCGGGCGCTACCCCCTCCAATGGCCTATCGCGGCGGGCTCGCAGCGATTTTTCCTTCGGCCGGAAATGGGCAAGTTTTACTGGTTCCGCGACGCGCCGCCGGGGTGGCGGCAAAATTTTCCGGGCGCCTGCCACGATGCGGGCGTGCTTAATAATTGAACAGTGCAATGCCGGGGATACGCAGCGAACGCGGAAATACCCGGCAGATTTGACAGGGATAAAGGCGGCACGCCGGATATACGATGAGATCGTTGATGATTCGCTACGCGCTGCCGCTGGTTGCCTGCGCGCTCCTGGCCGGATGCGCGGCCGCCCCGCTGCTCGGCTCGGCCGCGAGCGCCGTGATGTCCGCGGCCGGTATCGGCAAGCCCGAGGTGCCCGACGCGCAGAAGCCGCCGCGCAACCTCGGCATCACGCTCGCCGCCGCGCCGAACCTGAACGCCGCGACCGACAACAAACCGCTCGCGCTCGTCGTGCGGCTCTACACGCTGAAAGACCCGACGTCGTTCCAGCAGGCGCCGTTCGACGCATTTACGGATCCGACCAAGGAAAAGGCCGCGCTGGGCGCGGATTTGCTGAACGTGCGCGAAATCACGCTGATTCCGGGCCAGCGCTATACGGCGACCGAGAAGGTTTCGCGCGAAGCGCAGGCATTCGGCATCGTCGCGCTGTTCCGCGATCCCGCACTGCAACGATGGAAACTGACGTTCGACCCGGTGAAGTCGGAGAAATCCGGCATAATCATCGGCCTGCATAATTGCGCGATGACGGTCACCGACGGCACTGTCATCGCACCGCAACAGGGTGCGCCTTCGCAACCGCTGAATTTGCTTTCTTCGGTCTCTTGCGGTTAAACAATGACGCACGAATGTCAATTAACAAGAGTTAACAATTGGCGATTTAATTCGGGCACGAACAAATCGATTACATCGCAACGCGACATTAACCGGATTTGACATGAGTTATTCGGCCAAGGTGCTGTGGGGGGAAGGGCTGTTCCTCCGGCCTCAACACTTTCAGCAACAGGACGCGTACCACGAAGCGCGCCTGTTCGAATCGATCCAGGCGATCCAGCCGTACAACTGGGGCGTGCGCTCGGTGCGCATCGACCGGGATGCGCTCGGCAGCAACGTGCTGCGGGTGGCCGAGCTCGCGCTCGTGTTCCCGGACGGCGCGCTGTATGCCGCGCCGCAGGCCGACGACCTGCCGCCGCCGATCGCGCTGGACACGCTGCCTGACGGCATCAACGAATTCGTGTTCTATCTCGCGCTGCACCCGCTGCGCGAGAACGGCACCAACTACAGCGACGATCCGTCCGCCGGCTTCATGACGCGTTTCGTCAGCGAGCAGACGAGCGTCGGCGACAACTTCACCGACGCGGCCGAAGCCGACATCACGTTCCTGAAGACGCAGGTCAAGCTGATCGCGCACAGCGAGCCGCGCGACCAGCTGCTGTCGGTGCCGCTCGTGCGCGTGCGCCGCACCGCGACGTCCGGTTTCGAGCTCGACGACAGCTTCGTGCCGCCGTGCCTCGCGATCGACGCATCGCCGATCCTGCACCAGCGGCTGCGCCAACTCGTCGACGCGCTGCAGGCGAAGGTGAACGCGCTGTACGGCTTCCACCGCGAGCCGTCGAAGAACATCATCGAGTTCCGCTCGGGCGACATCGCGTCGTTCTGGCTGCTGCACACCGCGAACGCCGCGTTCGCGACGCTCGCGCACCTGCACCAGCACTCGGCGCTGCATCCGGAGCGGCTGTTCCAGGAACTGCTGCGCCTCGCGGGCCAGCTGATGACGTTCTCGAAGGGCTACACGCTCGCCGACCTGCCGGTGTACCGCCACGACGATCCGGGCCCGAGCTTTGCGCGTCTCGACCTGATGCTGCGCGAGCTGCTCGACACCGTGATCTCCACGCGCTACTTCGCGATCACGCTGGACGAGGTGCGCCCGTCGTTCCACCTCGGCCGCCTCGATTCCGGCAAGATCGACGACAAGACCGAGTTCTACCTGGCGGTGTCCGCGGACATGCCGAGCGTCGAGCTCGTCGACGCGGTGCCGGCCCGCTTCAAGGTCGGCGCGCCCGACGACGTCGACAAGCTCGTGCTGTCGGCGATGCCCGGCGTGCGGCTCTCGTACACGCCGCAGGTGCCGCCCGCGATTCCGGTCCGCCCCGGCGCGTGCTACTTCGCGCTCGATTCGCGTAGCCCGCTGTACGAGCGCATGCTGCAGGCCCAGTCCGCGATGATCTATGCGCCGACTGGCATCAATGACCTGAAATTCGAACTGATCGCGGTCACATCATGAGCTACGCGCCTTCCCTGTTCGGCGACAACGCGCCGGCCCCCCTGCATACCCCGGCGTCGACGGACGCCTCGTTCCAGGCCCGTTCGCTGCTCGACCTGCTGTACGACGGGTTCTTCATGCTGTTCCTGCTCAAGAACGGGCGGGAGCCGGAGAGCGCGGGCGAATTCAGCACGCGGATCCAGGAGTTCCTGTCGGATTTCGAGCGCGGCGCGAAGAAGCTGAATATCGCGGCTGAAGACGTGTACGGCGCGAAGTTCGCGTTCTGCGCGGCGATCGACGAGACGGTGCTGTCGTCGCAGTTCAAGATCCGCACGGACTGGGAACGCCGGCCGCTGCAGCTCGTGCTGTTCGGCGAGCAACTCGCGGGCGAGAAGTTCTTCCAGTATCTCGAGGACTGCCGCGCGCAGGGCGCGGCGCGGCTGCAGTCGCTCGAGGTGTTTCACATGTGCCTGCTGCTCGGATTCCAGGGCAAGTATCTGCTCGAAGGGCCGGAGAAGCTGGCTTACCTTACCGCGCGGCTTGGGGACGAGATCGCGCATATGAAGGGCAAGCGGGCGCCGTTCGCGCCGCATTGGCCGTTGCCGGATCAGATCGCGCACCGACTCAAGCGCGAAGTGCCGGTTTGGGCGATCGGGGCCGTGTTCGCGCTGGTCGCGCTGCTCGGGTATCTCGGGCTCAACACGTATCTGAAGGACAAGACGCTGCAGGCGCTGGCGCCTTATTCGCAGGTGATCAAGGTCGGGCCGGAGTCGGCTAATTTGACGATTTCGTTGCCTTGAGGGGTGTTGGTTGTTTGGGCAACGCTCGATGAGAGAAGGACCGCTTGGCGGTCCTTTTTTGTTTGTGGCGTGCTCGCTGCGTGACGTCAGAACAGGATGAACGCATCGTTTTCGACGTAGAACACGAACGCGTCGAACAACTGCGCCACGCTCGGTTCATCGACCTGGTCGTGCGCGTTGATCACGATGTCCTCGATCGTCGCGCTGTCCAGCGTCACTTGCCAGCCGGGCTGCCGGGCAATGGCGGGCACGGCTTCATCTTCAGCGTCTTTGGTGTCTTCGGAGAATGCACCCTCCGTGTCGAGCGTCCATGGCATCGCAGGTAGGTAGAGCCAACCGGAGAAATCGCCCGGGCGTTCAAGAATGTGTTTCAGCGACACGGCGGTCGCGAGGGTGGTCGACATGGGTATTGCGGTTGTATCGAAGTGAATGCAGCACGACTGCCGCAAGATCGCGGCGGCCGCGCGTGATTATGCCAATTCCACGGCAGCGCGATTGGACAGTTGCCGTCGCAGGTCAATCTGCAGGTTACCGGATGGCGGGTCGTGGTCTGCGAGGGCGACGATATGCGCGCCGTCTTCGAGCGTCCGAGTCACGACCTTCGCAACGAATCCGGCATCCATTTTTTCGGTGCCTGACCGACGTTGCGCGCACTCCATGCAACAGGCCGAATTCCGGCGCATTCAACCTGCTAAGTCGGTTTCCCGAAATACACGATATCGAATGCTTCGATCCAGCCCGAGCATTCATCGGGCAGCGCGTCACGCCACATTCGGTTCGTGTCGATGCGACTGTCGGACGCGAACAGCACAACGTCTCGCATCGATGCAATGTCGATGGTCAATACGATCAGATTGCCAGCCCGCCCGGTAAATGCAGCGCGCCGGCAGAATCCGGGATCCTCGACATCATCGAAGAACACCACGCCGGACGCAGCGAGGTCAGCCTCTCGGCAATGCATGTATCCCCACGGGTGCGCCTAAAACGCAGCGGCAAGTGAATGGTAGTGAACCGTCGTCATGATCGGGATTGCCTCGATCCGCTCATGTCGAATCCCTGACCAGATCGAGGAAACCTCGCGACGCGTACCGCCAGGGCCGAGCCGGTCACGCGGTCCTGTTCATATATTCGTCGAAGCACTTTTCGCAAACAGGGACAAGGCCGCCAAAGACAGAAGCATGCGCTTCTTCGAAATAAGCAACGACGGGCAACAGCATCGTGTGAGCCCCGTGGGATCGGCCCACTGAACGGGATTGGGCGCGTATTGATAGACGTTATGCGCTACCTAAATAGCCGTAGGCAATTCCCTCCATGCGAACCCAATCGCACTTAAATGCAATCGACGCGCCCTCCTTGCAATTGATCGTTACCGAAGCAATATCGTCGGCGACATTCGGTATAAACGTCGCAACTATGTTGTCATGCCCCCACCCACTGATCGAGAGGTCGCAAACACCGATAAACGACAAATTCAGATAGACAACGTCATAGTCTTTCGGCCATCGGTTCGGATGAGACAGTGGCTTCTGAGTGGTCGTGAATTTCAATGACAGCCGAGGTTCGTCCCGCTTGAGTTGAATTTCGACGATTTCGGCACCATCGAGCGGTGCGTTGCTCCCGTAAAATGCGGTGAGCGCTTGTGGATTCATGATCCGCTGTATCAGACTCATTTCTTGTTCCGGCAGTCGAAGTAAGAGCGATCGTCCATTCCCTGAATTTTTCCTGTTCGGGTGTTTTCTTCAGGACGCACGTTGTGATGTGACGGTTGATCGCCGACTCCCCCTTCTCCAGATACGTGGTCGGCAGAATGGTCTTGGATAACCACATTTTTACCACCAATCTGGTAAGTCAATTCCAGTGTCATGATGGGCTTGTTGTTATCGCCAAGAAACCAATCTCCACTGGAATTCGTCAACGGAACCATTTTCTGGCTAATCGGCTGCTGCGACAACGGGATGTCGAGCTGCCGACGAATATCTCTTAGGCTTGACCGGCGAGACTTTTTTGAGCCCGCCGTCGGCGCCGAGCCGGCGCGCTGTATGCACGTACCCGTTGATCGGCCGGTAACGGAGATCGCCCTGCTGGATCCACAACGTGACGGGCTGTGCGATCAGCTTTTTAAGTTCCACATCACTGTCGGTCGACAGCATGTCCAGCGTGAACTCGTACGCGCGCCCGATACGTGAGCGACCGACTGCCCGCTGAACGGTCAGGACGTTGGCCCCCAATGGCGTATCGAGCTTCAGCAACCGATCCTGCTGAAGCAACCCGCCGCGCAATGCGGCGATTGTGTTCTGCATGTTCATGGCTACGGCCTTTTCTTCTTTTAACGCGCCCTCGGATGGCGCAGTGTTCGATTTTTCACGCGCGATTTTACAGAGAAATTACGGCGCGATTTTGAAAAATGACCTGATTTAAAAGAACATTTTCTCGACAATCGAAACCAGTCCGCGCGGGCTGGGCAGGCCGGTTGCGCGCCACCAACCGGCACATGGCGATCCCATCTGCGGTTTGTCGTCTCCAGCGCCTCCCATGAAATCGCTTTCAATCAGGGCCAATTCGACTTCCGGTGCGTCCCGGTTGCGAGTAGTGTCTACCTGCCCGTATTGCGGCCCGCCGCGCCCGACCGGCGCCCGGCGCTCACCACACCACGCTGACCACTGGAGATCTGCAATGAAACGTTCGAAGTTCCTGCTGTCGGGCCTGCTGCTCGCGTCGGCCCTCGGCTTCACGGCCGTCGCCGCGCACGCGGACGACCTGCTCGAATCGGTCAAGAAAGCCGGCGTGCTGCGCGTCGGCCTCGAAGGCACGTATCCGCCGTTCAACTCGCGCGGCACGTCGGGCCAGCTCGAGGGTTTCGACGTCGATGTCGCGAACGCCGTTGCCGGCAAGCTCGGCGTGAAGACGCAGTTCATCCCGACCGAATGGAGCGGCATCATCGCGGGCCTGCAGGCCGGCAAGTTCGACGTGATCGTCAACCAGGTCACGATCACGCCGCAGCGCAAGGAAGTGCTCGACTTCAGCGAGCCGTACACGTACTCGGCCGCGCAGCTGATCCAGCGCAAGGACGACACGCGCAACTTCAAGTCGCTCGACGACTTCAAGGGCAAGAAGCTCGGCGTGACGCTCGGCACCAACTACGACCAGATGGCGCGCACCGTGCCGGGCATCGAGGTGCAGACGTATCCGGGCGCGCCGGAGAAACTGCGGGACCTCGCCGCCGGCCGGATCGAGGCGACGCTCGACGACCGCCTGATGCTGCCGTACATGATCAAGACGTCGAACCTGCCGCTGCGCGCGGGCGCGGTGCTGAACGGCGGCAAGCAGGAAATGGCGATCCCGTTCCGCAAGGGCAACCCGAAGTTCGAGAAGGCGATCAACGACGCGCTCGATTCGCTGCGCAAGGACGGCACGCTGAAGAAGATTTCGATGCACTGGTTCGGCAGCGACGTGACCGTGCCGGTTGCGCAGTAAGCGGCTCGGCGCTTCAACGCGTCACGCTCTTCGTCTCGACGAAGGCGTGACGCGCTCCTTCAGGCCGCTTGATCGAAGCGCGCCAGCAGCATCCGGCCGATCGGTGTCAGCGCCGGGCGCGCGGCCACGGCGTTCAGGCGCACCTGCGTATCGTCCACCAGCCGCTTCTCGACCAGCACGGCGAACGCGGGATTCGACGGATCGACGCTGTCCGGCGCACGCGCGATGCGCAACAGCATCGAGAATTCATGCGGACTCAGCATGGTCTCTGTCTCCTGATCGTCCGCGATCCGGTTCGAACCGTCGTCGATCGTATTTTCGAATGAAATGGCGCGATGCGTGACCGCCGCGCCGCCGGGAGCGAGATCCCGGTCGGCCCGCCTGCGACGCGGGCACATCGTCGCGAGCGGGTTGCGCACGTTCCCGGTCCGGCGGTGCCGCCGCGACGGGAACGTGCAACGTTATGAGCGCACCGTGACGTGACCGTGACAGGAAAACGGGGTGCGGAAGAGCGCTCGTTACACATGGTTTCGGTTCAATACCCTTGCGATCGACGAAGACGGACCGCATCGCATGCCTGGCCGTCAGTTGCCCCATTGGCCGGCTGTTGCGCCCCCTTCATCGCGGATCGACCGAATACGGGAAGCCCCCGCGCCCCGATCCGCTCGCATGGCGCATGCAGCGCACGACCACGTTCACCGCGCGCCCGAGTGTCATCCCGACGAGCACGCCCCATACCGCGAACGACAGCATCACGAAGCCGTTCGCCGCCGCCCACGGCGCGTGCACGGCGACCGCGTAATGGATGCCGGTTTCGGCGACGAACGTCAGCATCAACGTGACGAGCAGGCTCGCGTCGCCGGGCAGGCGCACACGCAGGCCCGACGAGGCCGGACGGTATTCGAGCCGCCACCGGCCCGCGTGCAGCCAGCCCAGCGCCGCGCCGCCCAGGACGGCCGCCAGCGCGATCGCATTCGCGTCGACACCCGCATGCGGAAAGAGTCCGTTCAGGCTGGCGATGCCGAGCATCCCGAACGCGACCGGCGAGATCAGCGGTCGTGCCGCCGGCACCTCGCGCGGAAAACAGCGCTTGATGCCGATATAGAGCAGCACGCAGAACATGACGTAGACGTAAGGCTTCAGGTGAAGGATCGCGGACATGGTCGGGCTCGCCTGATCGGAGTGGGCACGGCAACACCTTACTGCTGGGTCCCGGCAGGCGGCGCGACTTGCGACGGGACGCCGAAATTCGCGGATGAGTTGCGCGTCGAGGCGACGATCGCTCGGCGGGTCGGGAAGACCGATGCCCCCAGAAATCCGGCCGCAGGCGACTGCCGAACCGAAAGAGCCGCCTTCACCCGGCCGCTCGGCGCGTCGTGCTCGACGCGCAACCTGCAACGCCCCGTGTCCATCCGCGGCCCCTTCCACTACACTCGTGACGGAAACCGGCCAACCGTCGGCAACCGAAGCGCTTCGTCGAAGCCGCGCGCGGTTCGTCGCAACGCGCACGCAGCCGTCCCGACCGGCAGTAAGGTCAGGCCATCGGTGCATCGCGCGCCCATACCCTCACCCGACACCATGCGAGCCACGTCCGACCCTTCGCCGATTCCGCCGCCATCCGCCGGCACCTCGCCGCGGCTGTTGCGCGATCCGGCCGCACTGCTTGCGTTCGCGTGCTTCAACTCGGTCGTCGGCCTGGGTTTCTGGGCGCTCCATTTCCAGGAACCGCTGCTGTCCTACCTCGTCGTCTCCAACGCGATCGGTTTCTGCGCGCTGCTGTTCAGCTATGCCGCCGACCGGCTGTTGCCGCGCAAGCCGGGGCTCGTGCTGAAAGCCATCGTGATCACACCGGCCAGCGTGCTCATCGGCTTCGAGATCTCGGCGACGATCGTCGGCGGAAACGTGCCGCACGTGTTCGGGCGCGCCCGCATCGGCACGTGGGATAACTACGGGCCGTCGTTTCTCATCTCGGCGATCCTGTTCGTGTGCGTGTCGCTGTTTCTGCAGTCCATGCGCATGCGTGCGACGCTCGAGACCGAGCGCCGCGAAGCCGCCGAAGCGCGCCAGGCCGAGACGGCCGCCCGCCTGGCGCTGCTGCAGGCGCAGATCGAGCCGCACTTCCTGTTCAATACGCTCGCGAACGTGCAGAGCCTGATCGAGCGCGATCCGGCTCGCGCGTCGACGATGCTCGACAGCCTGAACCGTTACCTGCGTGCGAGCCTGCGACGCACGCGCGATGCGACGTCGACGCTCGGCGAAGAACTCGAGCTCGTCGACGCGCTGCTGAAGATCGCGTCGATCCGGCTCGGCGAGCGGCTTTCGTATGCGATCGACGTGCCGACGGATCTGCACGCGCTGCCGTTCTCGCCGCTGCTGCTGCAACCGCTCGTCGAGAATGCGCTGCTGCACGGCATCGAGCCGTCGATCGACGGCGGTGTGGTCGTGATTCGCGGCAGGATGCGGGGCGACAGCCTCGAACTGAACGTGATCGATACGGGCGTCGGCCTCGGCAAAGGCGACACGCGCCTGCATGGCGGCGTCGGGCTCGCCAACGTCGCCGCGCGCATCCGGACGCTGCATGGCGAGCGCGGCCGCGTCTGCGTCGAAACGAATGCCTCCGCCGCGCATGGCGTCACCGCTACCCTGCTGATTCCGATCGACTGACATGCCGACTGCTCTCATTGCCGACGATGAACCGAACCTGTCCGCGTCGCTCGCGCAGCGGCTGGGCCAGCTTTGGCCCGAACTGGAGATCGTCGCGATGCCACGCAACGGCGTCGAAACGCTGGCCGTGCTGAACGCGTCGCCGCGCCCGGACATCGCGTTCCTCGACATCCGGATGCCCGGCATCGACGGGTTGAAGCTCGCTGCGCTGGTGCCCGACGTGCATGTCGTGTTCGTCACGGCCTACGACGAATATGCGGTCGACGCGTTCGATCGGGCCGCGGTCGACTACCTGCTGAAGCCGGTAACGGACGAGCGCCTGCTGCGCTGTATCGCGAAGCTGCAGCGCGGCGGGCCGGCGCCCGCGCAAGCCGATGCGCTCGCGCAGGCGGTGCAAGCGAGAGAGGCGGCACCGATCCGCTGGCTGACGGTTGGCGTGAAAGATGCGACGCGGCTCGTGTCGGTCGACGACGTGCTGTATTTCCAGGCGTCGGAGAAGTACACGGAAATCGTCACGGCCGGTGAACGACTCGTGATTCGCACGCCGCTGAAAGAGCTGATGCAGCGGCTCGATCCGGAGCGGTTCGCGCAGGTGCATCGCGGCGTGATCGTTGCGTACGCAGCGATCGATCGCGTCGAGCGCGATCTGCTGGGAAGGTTGCGGATTCGCGTGCGCGGGCAGCGGGAGACGCTGCCGGTGAGTCGGGCGTATGCGGGGTTGTTCAGGCAGATGTGATGGTGTTTGCCGCCATGCCGCTTACCCGACAGATGCGGCACGGCACGATTCCGTGCGGCGGCGCGCAGTTCAATTGCAGGCGTCGAGTCCGAGCACGCCCGTTCGCAGCATCACACGTCCCTTGTCCTTGATGAACGACAGACTGTATGCCCGGATTCGTTGCCCGGAGACGCACTCGGTACGACTCAGATCGATCGAATAATTGAACTCGGAAACACACTGCCCGACAGGGAGCGTCGGAGACGTACGCACCGCATCCGGACTGCGATCATGCCCGGGATAGTAGAGGTATGCCGAGTCGTGCGCGGTCTTGAACGATCCGAACACGTCCGGATGCTGGGCGAGGAACGCGGCGACGGCACGCGCCCGCGCGGGACCGCTCGCTGTCGTTGCAAGCGACTGCGACAGCTCAGTGATATTGGTACCCAGCGAGAACTTCGGCGAGGCGTAGGCCGCGAAACCGTCCGGCGATGGAAATGTCGCCCAGAAGTCGCGGTCCATCTGTCTGACCTCGGCTGGCGTCAGGCAGTCATGTGCGAGCGGCCGGGAAAATGCGGCGGCACTGCCGCCGGCCAGCACCGAAATTAGGACGGCGACGCACCACGTCTTAACGATCTGCATTTTTCTTTTTCTGGGCAAAGGTAATGTGAAACGCGTTGTTGAGGTCTTTCGGCGTGCTCTTTTCGGGCTCGATGCCCTTGGCCAGGGGGTCCTGTGCAAAGTGCGCGCTGGTCGGCGTGGGAAGCAAGTATGTTAGACAGCGGTTATGAGCGACGCTCGTACCTGAAGGGAAATCGCAGACGGCCAGGGCTTGAGCGTTGCCGCTATGGAAATTTGTCGGCCGTATTAACCGCCATCGAGGCGGGGGACAGTATGTCGCGACAGGGCCAAACGGCCGTTCACTCGAACGGTAACTCGACCGCAGAAACGACAAAGGGCCGGGAGGAAAACCTCCCGGCCCTTCGTTCAATATGGTGCCGGCTGCAGGACTCGAACCCGCCACCTGATGATTACAAATCAACTGCTCTACCAGATGAGCTAAGCCGGCGTAGCGCGAGATTCTACCTCATTTCACGATCTTGAGGCGAGGTCTGCTGCCACCTTTTGAACCGTCGCCATCGCCGTCGGTTTTCGGCGGTTCGTCGGCGCCTTCGGAAGGCTCCTCGTTCGCACCGCTGTCGGCCACTGGCGTCAACGCAGCAGGCGACTCGTCGCGCTGCGCCTCATCCGTCTGCGCCGCATCTTCGTCGAACGCGCCCGAATCCGCGCCTTCACCCGCGACCGCATCGACCTGGAACGCCATGCCCTGCCCGTTCTCGCGCGCATAGATCGCGAGCACGTTGGCAACCGGAATCTCGATCTTGTGCGCTTTCCCGGAGAACCGGGCCGTGAACTCGATCCACTCGTTGCCCATCTGCAACTGGCTCGTCGCCTCGAAGCTGATGTTGAGCACGATCTCGCCGTCACGCACGAACTGACGCGGCACGCGCGTCGAGTTGTCGACCCTCACCGCGATATGCGGCGTGTAACCGTTATCGGTGCACCACTCGTACAACGCGCGCAGCAGATAAGGCTTCGTTGAAATCTCTTGCATCACAATCCTCGAACCCGGAGCGGGGGCGCGGCACGCCGCGCCGCCCTCTCCGTCATGCACTCATTGCACCATCAACGACGCATGACCTTTTCGGACGGCGTCAGTGCTTCGATGTAGGCCGGACGGCTGAAGATCCGCTCGGCGTACTTCATCAGCGGCGCGGCGTTCTTCGACAGCTCGATGCCGTAGTGATCCAGACGCCACAGCAGCGGCGCGATCGCGACGTCGAGCATCGAGAATTCCTCGCCGAGCATGTACTTGTTCTTCACGAAGATCGGCGCGAGCTGCGTCAGGCGATCGCGGATCGCGAGGCGTGCCTTCTCGTGGTTCTTCTCCGCTGCCTTGCCCTTCTCGTTCTCGAGCGTGCTGACGTGGACGAACAGTTCCTTCTCGAAGTTGAGCAGGAACAGGCGTGCACGTGCGCGCTGCACGGGGTCGGCCGGCATCAGTTGCGGATGCGGGAAGCGCTCGTCGATGTACTCGTTGATGATGTTCGATTCGTACAGGATCAGGTCGCGCTCGACCAGGATCGGCACCTGACCGTACGGGTTCATCACCGAAATGTCTTCCGGCTTGTTGAACAGGTCGACGTCACGGATTTCGAAGTCCATGCCCTTCTCGAACAGCACCAGCCGGCAACGCTGGGAGAACGGGCAAGTTGTGCCGGAATACAGAACCATCATGTTTGCGTTTCCTCAAAAAAGCCGAGGGCCGGCACGCGGCGAACTCCTTCCGGGGTTCCACCTTGCGCCGGCCCCACGCCGGTCAGGCGTGATTACTTGATATCTTTCCAGTACGCGGCATTGAGCCGCCAGGCCAGGAAAGTCAGGACACCGAGAAAGATCAGCACCCATACGCCGAGGCGTTTGCGAGTCTGCTGAGCCGGCTCGGACATCCAGGTCATGTACGCCACCAGGTCGGCAACCGCAGCATCATAATCCACCGCGGACAATGTCCCCGGCGTGACCTGCTGGAAGCCGACGAGCGTATGGACCTTCTCGCCCGTCTCCTCGTCCGTCTTGTCTTCGAATTTGGCGGTGCGCTGCCCCTGCAGCTGCCACAGTACATGGGGCATGCCGACGTTCTCGAACACCGCGTTGTTCCATCCGGTCGGCCGCGTATCGTCGCGGTAGAAGCTCCGCAAATACGTGTACAGCCAGTCTCGGCCGCGTGCACGCTCCTCGACCGACAGGTCGGGCGGCGAGGTGCCGAGCCAGTTCTTCGCGTCTTCGGGCCGCATCGCGACGGACATCGTGTTGCCGACCTTGTCGGTCGTGAACAGGAGATTCTTTTCGATCTCCTTCTGGGATATGCCCAGATCCGTCAGGCGGTTGTAGCGCATCAGGTTCGCGCTGTGGCAGTTCAGGCAATAGTTTACAAACAATTGCGCGCCGTGCTGAAGCGAAACGAGATTTTCCGTGTTATCGGGCGCCCGGTCGAGCGGAAAATTACCTTCCGCCCGAACCGCCGGCGCCGCCAGCAGCGCACACGCGGTCGCCCCGATCAGCGCGAGTGTCGAAAGCAGTTTCTTCATGTCGTTCTCTCCTCGCTCGCGTTAATGGGGCTTGAAGCGCACCCGCTCCGGCGGCTGCTTGAACGTGCCAAGCGGCGTCCAGACGGGCATGCCGAGGAAGAACGCGAAGTAGATCAGCGCGCAGGCCTGCGCGATCAGTGTCGAGGCCGGGGAGGGTGGCCGTGTGCCGAGGAACCCGAGGGTCAGGAACGCCACGACGAAGATCCCGAGGAACACCTTGTGGAACAACGGCCGGTAGCGGATCGACTTCACCGGGCTGCGGTCGAGCCACGGCAGGAAGAACAGCGTGATCACCGCCGACCCCATCACGACGACGCCCCAGAACTTCGACTCCGTCAGGTACATGAACACGACGATCGCCGCGGCCAGCACCGGCAGGCCTGCTTTCCACTTGCCGCGCGCGCGGATCAGCGCGAGCACGCCGAGCAGCGCGATCACGATCATCAGCACGATCTTGAACGGATCGGTGGTCGCACGCAGCATCGCGTAGAACGCGGTGAAGTACCAGACCGGCGCGATCTCGGGCGGCGTCTGCAGCGGGTTCGCCGGCACGAAGTTGTTCGCCTCGAGGAAGTAGCCGCCCATCTCCGGCGAGAAGAACACGATCAGCGCGAACACCATCAGGAAGCCGCACACGCCGAGGAAATCGTGCACCGAGTAGTACGGGTGGAACGGAATGCCGTCGAGCGGAATGCCGTTCTCGTCCTTCTTCGCCTTGATCTCGATGCCGTCCGGGTTGTTCGAGCCCACTTCGTGCAGCGCGACGAGGTGCGCGATCACGAGGCCGACCAGCACGAGCGGAATCGCGATCACGTGGAACGCGAAGAAGCGGTTCAGCGTGACGTCCGACACGACGTAGTCGCCGCGAATCCACAGCGACAGGTCGGGGCCGACGAACGGGATTGCCGAGAACAGGTTCACGATCACCTGCGCGCCCCAGAACGACATCTGGCCCCACGGCAGCAGGTAGCCGAAGAACGCCTCGGCCATCAGGCACAGGAAGATCGCGCAGCCGAAGATCCACACGAGTTCGCGCGGCTTTCGGTACGAGCCGTAGAGCAGCCCGCGGAACATGTGCAGGTAGACGACCACGAAGAACATCGACGCGCCCGTGGAGTGCATGTAGCGGATCAGCCAGCCCCACGGCACCTCGCGCATGATGTACTCGACCGACGCGAACGCGAGCGTCGAGTCGGGCTTGTAGTTCATCGTCAGGAAGATGCCCGTGACGATCTGGTTGACGAGCACCAGCAGCGCGAGGGAGCCGAAGAAGTACCAGAAGTTGAAGTTCTTCGGCGCGTAGTACTCGGAAACGTGCTTCTTCCAGGTGGACGTGAGCGGGAAGCGCTGATCGATCCAGCCGGTGAGACCTGTCGTGGAGACATCCTTGTTGTCGGCCATCACGCTTCTCCTTTCTCGTCCTTGCCGATCACGAGGGTCGTTGCCGACGTGAACATGTAGGGCGGGATGTCGAGATTCTGAGGCGCCGGCTTGTTCTTGAACACACGGCCGGCGAGGTCGTAGGTCGAACCATGGCACGGGCACAGGAAACCGCCCGGCCAGTCGTCCGGCAGGTTCGGCTGCGGACCCGGCGTGAAGCGTTGGCTTGGCGTGCAGCCGAGGTGCGTACACACGGCCATCACGACGAGAATGTTCTTGCGATCGGCTCGCGACCGATATTCGTTCGCGCAATACGCGGGCAACGGCATCGTGTAGGGCTTTTCGGTGGTCGGATCGGCCACTTCCTTGTCGGCCTTGACCACGTCGGCGAGCATCGCGTCGGTGCGGTTCAGGATCCACACCGGCTTGCCGCGCCACGGCACGGTCACCATTTCCCCAGGCTTCAGCCCGCTGATGTCGACTTCGACCGGTGCTCCGGCCGCTTTCGCTTTCGCGGACGGCGCAAGCGACGCCGCGAAAGGTATGACGGTGGCTACGCCTCCCACGCCACCTGCTACGGATGTCGCAATCAGCCAGGTACGGCGGCCGCTGTCGACGCGTTTCTCTTCCTTGTCTCGCATCACACGCCCCACTTCTGAGTTGGATTTTCCGTCACGACTTTCCATTCCGCCGCTAGTTTGCTCGAATGGAGTCGTCATTTACAAGGCCCGGAGATGAAAATCCCTTCGAAGTGCTTGATAGTTAAGGGTTTTCCCCCACTATCGGAGCGATTAAATCATTTCACTTTTAAGCATTCGCTACATTGTGAAATTTCGATGCGCTGCCGCAAATCCGGCATTCAGACAGGATTATGGATATCGATAAAAAGGTGTTCGATATCGAATTCTTCGGACAAGTGGGCGCCAAGTGCCTGGATTCCATAGCGCTCGGTTGCATGGTGCCCTGCCGCAACGAACGCGACGCCGCTCTCGGCGGCCGTGTGCGTCACGTATTCGGACACCTCTCCGGTCAGGAACACGTCCGCCCCGGCCTCGATCGCCGCATCGAAATAGCTCTGCGCGGCGCCGGTGCACCACGCGATGCGGCGCAGCTGCATGTCCGGATCGCCGAGCACGAGCGGCGTGCGGCCGAGCGTGCGCTCGACCTTCGCAACGAAGTGCTCGAGCGTGACGGGCATCGGCAGCGTCGCCATCCAGCCGAGGTCGCCTTCGCCGAAACGCTGCTCGCCGATCAGGCCGAGCCGCTCGCCGAGCTGCGCGTTGTTGCCGAATTCGGGATGTGCGTCGAGCGGCAGGTGGAACGCGAACAGGTTCAGGTCGTTCGCGAGCAGCAGCTTCAGGCGCTGGTACTTGCGGCCCGTGATCTGCGGCGCCTCGTTGCGCCAGAAATAGCCGTGATGGACGAGCACGGCATCGGCCCCCCATTCGAGCGCAGCTTCGAGGAACGCGACCGACGCCGTTACGCCGGTGGCGATCTTCTCGATCTTGCGACGCCCCTCGACCTGGAGGCCATTCGGGCAATAGTCCTTGAAGCGCGCGGTTTCAAGGGTATTGTTCAAGTACAATTCAAGTTCGATCCGATCCATATAAACCTCTAATCCATTCAGATGCTTAGACGCTTCTGGCTGTTCTTCGCGCAGGCGGTTACCGTGCTGCTCGCGCTGATGTTCATCGTCGTGACGCTCAAGCCGCAATGGCTGCAACGGCAAGGACAGCTCGGCAAGCAGCTCGCCACGCCGATCGTTGCGCTGCGGGAAGTCGCGCCGGGCATCGGCGGCGCGCCGGCGACCACGTCGTACGCCGAAGCCGCGCAGAAGGCGATGCCGGCCGTCGTCAACGTCTTCTCCAGCAAGGACGGCACGCTGCCCCCCGACCCACGCGCGAAAGATCCGCTGTTCCGCTACTTCTTCGGCGACCGCAACGCCCGCAAGCAGCAGGACGAACCGGCCGCCAACCTTGGCTCGGGCGTTATCGTGAGCCCTGAAGGTTACATTCTAACGAACCAGCACGTCGTGGACGGCGCCGACCAGATCGAAGTCGCGCTCGCCGACGGCCGCACGGCCACCGCGAAGGTGATCGGCAGCGATCCCGAAACCGATCTCGCCGTGCTGAAGATCAACATGACGAACCTGCCGACGATTACGCTCGGCCGCTCCGACCAATCGCGGGTCGGCGACGTCGTGCTCGCGATCGGCAACCCGTTCGGCGTCGGCCAGACGGTCACGATGGGGATCATCAGCGCGCTGGGCCGCAACCACCTCGGCATCAACACGTTCGAGAACTTCATCCAGACCGACGCGCCGATCAACCCCGGCAACTCGGGCGGCGCGCTGGTCGACGTCAACGGCAACCTGCTCGGCATCAACACGGCGATCTACTCGCGTTCGGGCGGCTCGCTCGGCATCGGCTTCGCGATCCCCGTGTCGACCGCGCGCACGGTGCTGGAAAGCATCATCACGACGGGCTCGGTCACGCGCGGCTGGATCGGCGTCGAGCCGCAGGACGTCACGCCGGAGATCGCCGAATCGTTCGGGCTCTCGCAGAAATCGGGGGCAATCGTCGCCGGCGTGCTGCAGGGCGGCCCGGCGGACAAGGCCGGCATCAAGCCGGGCGACATCCTGGTCTCGGTCAACGGCGACGAGATCACCGACACCACGAAGCTGCTGAACACCGTCGCGCAGATCAAGCCGGGCACACCGACCAAGGTGCACGTCGTGCGCAAGGGCAAGGAGTTCGACGTGAACGTCGTGATCGGCAAGCGGCCGCCGCCGCCGAAGCAGACGCTCGACGAGCAGGACAGCGATACCGAATGACGTCAGGCGAGCGGCGCACAGCCGCCATGCCGGACACCGTCGGAAATGAAAAAGGGCAGCCGGCTGGCTGCCCTTTTGCTTTGTATCGAAAGACCCTCGTTGCCGGGAAGATGGCCTCGCCATCCGCTTTCCGACCGATTACGCCACCGCTCAGGTCCGGCCGGAAGCCCGACCGCTCACCGCCCGGCGCACTGCGCCCTCAACTGGCGGCTTCGCCGTTCTCCGCTTCGCCTTCCTCGGCCGGCTTCTTCGGCACGAAGAACCGCGCAGCCAGCAGCCCGATCTCGAACAGCACGACCAGCGGCAATGCGAGCATCAGTTGCGAGAACACGTCCGGCGGCGTGACGACCGCTGCGACGACAAACGCGCCGACGATCACGTACGGCCGCATCTCCTTCAGCTTCTTCAGCGACAACACGCCCATCCGGACGAGCAGCACGACGACGATCGGCACTTCGAACGTGACCCCGAACGCGATGAACATCCCGAGCACAAAGCTCAGGTAATTATCGATGTCGGTTGTCATTTCCGCCCCGAGCGGCGCGTTGTAGTGCGCCATCACGCGGAAGATCGTCGGGAACACGAGGAAATACGCGAACGCCATCCCGCACAGGAACAGCACGTAGCTGCTGCCGACGAGCGGCGCGACGAGCTTCTTCTCGTGCTGGTACAGCCCCGGCGCGACGAACGCCCAGATCTGGTACAGCACGATCGGCAGCGCGATCACGAGCGCGACGAGCATCGTGACCTTCATCGGCACGAAGAACGAGCCGGTGACGTCGGTGACGATCATCTTGCCGTCCTTCGGCAGGTTCTGCATCAGCGGCCGCGCGAGCAGCCGGAAGATGTCGGGCGCCCAGTAGACGAGCCCGAGGAACACGACGATCACGGCCGCCCCCGCGCGAATGATGCGATCGCGAAGCTCGACGAGATGGGAAATGAAGGTTTCTTCCGGGGCGTCGCCCGGGTTCTGCTGGGGGTCGCTCACACCGGCCCTCGGTAGGATTGACGAGCGAGCATGCGCTCGGCTCAGAAGAAGCGCGTCGGCCGGCGCAGGCTGGCCGGCTGGTGGCGCGCGACACGCGCGGCGCCCGACTGCACGTGCGTACGGCGGGTGGTCGCGCGCTTGTACCAGACAGGCGCAGCCGCCTGCTTGACGCGCCAGTTGCGGCGCTTCGGCGCGAGCGCGGCCGTACTGCCGCGCCACGACGGCGCGCCGGGCGTGTCGGAACCGTACGAACCGGCGCCGCCCGCCGTTTCGTCAAGACCGCCGACCGCGGAATGCCACGTGTCGTTCAGTTCCTTCTCGTGCTCACGCAGGTTGTCGTGAATCGTCGTCTCGACATTGCGCGCGGCCGCCTCGAAATCGGTCTTCATCGTCCGCAGCGCGTCGAGTTCGATTTCGCGCGAGACCTCGGCCTTCACGTCGTTGATGTACCGCTGCGCACGGCCGAACAGCGCGCCTGCCGTGCGCGCAACGCGCGGCAAGCGCTCGGGGCCGAGCACCACGAGCGCGACGACGCCGATCAGCGCCATCTTCGAAAGACCGAGATCCAGCATCGCGAATGCCTGTCAGCGTGCCGGCGTTACGCCTTGTTCGAGTCGGAACGCGTCGTTTCCTTCGCGTTGACGTCGACCGAGCCCGAGCGCGGCAGTTGCTGCGCGTCCGCCGGTGCTTCGCCTTCCTTCATGCCGTCCTTGAAACCCTTCACGGCGCTGCCGAGATCGTTGCCGATGTTGCGCAGCTTCTTCGTACCGAAAACCAGCGCGACGATCAGCAGCACGATCAGCCAGTGCCAAATGCTCAATCCACCCATGATGAAACCTCTCCTCAACCACGCCGCTACGCGGCGCAAATCGCCGGCAACGCGCCGGCTTCGACTATCGATGCGGGGAAACGCCCCGCGCCGTCAACCCATCCGCTGCCAGGGGCGCGGGCCGGCCAGGATATGTGCGTGCAGGTGGTAGACCTCCTGCCCGCCGCCCGGGCCCGTGTTGATCACCGTACGGAAACCGGTTTCGCCCCCCGTATACGCGACGCCGAGCTGGTTGGCGAGACGCGAGACGAGCAGCATCAGCCGGCCGAGCATCGGTGCATCGGCGTCGCTCGCCGCCGACAGCGTCGGCAGATGCTGGCGCGGAATCACGAGCACGTGCGTCTCGGCCGCCGGGCGGATGTCGCGGAACGCGACGAATTCGTCGTCCTCGTGCACCTTCGTGCTCGGGATCTCGCCTGCCGCGATCTTGCAGAACAGGCAATTCGGATCGTGACTCATGTTGCTCCTGCACACGCCCGCCCGCGGCCGGTCAGAACCAGGCCTGCGGATCAAGCGGCTTGTTGTCGTTCAGGTACAGCCAACCCTTGATGATACGGTACAGCGTCCAGATCCATGTGACAAACATCACTGCGAATCCGATCACCACGAACATCAGCGCGAACCCGATCACGTACGCGATCAGCGCGCGCCAGAACGTGCGGATCTGCCACTCAAAGTGGGCCGCATACGGCGTGCCGGCCACATCGTCGCGCTTCACGTAGTTGATGATGATCGCGATGATGCCCGTGACGCCGCCCGTGAGCCAATGAAACGCATAGAGGCCGTAGAGCACGTGAGTCAGCGTGCGCAGCCCGTTCAGGCGCTCGGCGTCCGCGGCCCCCGGCACCGACGGCGGCGGAAACTGGCTTGGCGTATCGGTCATGATGCTACCCCCGTTAGATGACAATTCTTACAGCTTACCGCACTGTGGCCATCCCGCGACAAGGGTCTGTCACCCGCCGTTTTCCTCGCGCTCGCGACGCTTGCGCAGAGCCTTCTCTTCGATGCCCGACAGCCCTTCGCGGCGCTCGAGCTCGGCGATCACGTCGGCCGGGCTCAAGTCGAAATGCGACAGCATCACGAGGCAGTGGAACCACAGATCGGCCACCTCGCCGACGAGCGCGGTCGGCGCGCCGCCCTGGCGCACGTCCTTCGCGGCCAGCACGACTTCCGTCGCCTCTTCGCCGATCTTCTTCAGCACCGCGTCGTCGCCCTTGTGGAACAGGCGCGATACGTACGATTGATCGGGATCGCCGCCCTTGCGGCTGTCGATCACGGCCGCGAGGCGCAGCAGCGTGTCTTCGGTCGATTGCGTCATTTGTAGATGTGTTCGGGATCTTTCAGCACCGGTTCGACCGTGACCCAGTCGCCGCTCTCCACGGTGCCTTCGAATTTCTGGAAGAAGCATGAATGCCGGCCGGTGTGGCACGCGATGCCCGACACCTGCTCGACCTTCAGCAGCACGACGTCCTCGTCGCAGTCGAGCCGCACCTCGTGCACGTGCTGCACGTGGCCCGACTCCTCGCCCTTGAACCACAGGCGCTTGCGCGAGCGCGAATAGTAGACCGCGCGCTGCGTCTCGATCGTCTTCGCCAGCGCCTCGCGGTTCATCCACGCGAACATCAGCACGTCGTTCGTCGACGCTTCCTGCGCGATCACCGGCACGAGGCCGTTGTCGTCCCAGCGGACCTTGTCGAGCCACGCGGGCAATGCATTCTTTTCCGTATTCATCACAGCCTCACCGGGATGCCCTGGTCGGCCATGAAGCACTTCGCCTCGCCAACCGTGTGCTCGCCGTAGTGGAAGATACTCGCGGCCAGCACCGCATCGGCGCGGCCGTCCTTGATGCCGTCGGCCAGGTGCTGCAGCGAGCCGACACCGCCCGATGCGATCACCGGCACCGGCACCGCGTCCGACACGCCGCGCGTCAGCGCGAGGTCGAAGCCCGACTTGGTGCCGTCGCGGTCCATGCTCGTGAGCAGGATCTCGCCCGCGCCGAGCTCGGCCATCTTGCGCGCCCATTCGATCGCGTCGAGGCCCGTGTTCTTGCGGCCGCCGTGCGTGAAGACTTCCCAGCGCGGCGTCTCGCCGTCGGCCGACACGCGCTTCGCGTCGATCGCGACGACGATGCACTGCGAGCCGTACTTGTCGGCCGCGTCGCGCACGAGCTGCGGGTTCGCGACCGCCGACGAATTCATGCTGACCTTGTCCGCGCCCGCGTTCAGCAGGCGCCGCACGTCCTCGACGGCGCGCACGCCGCCGCCGACGGTCAGCGGAATGAAGACCTGCGACGCGACGGCTTCGATGATCGGCAGGATCAGGTCGCGCTGGTCGGACGTCGCGGTGATGTCGAGGAACGTCAGTTCGTCGGCGCCCTGGTCGTCGTAACGGCGGGCGATCTCGACGGGGTCGCCCGCGTCGCGCAGCTCGACGAAATTGACGCCCTTGACGACACGCCCGGCGGTCACGTCCAGGCAGGGGATGATGCGTTTAGCTAGAGCCATGATGTTGCGCCAAATGCCGCGCTGGGACGGCCGGTTGCGGAAACCTCGCGCGAGGCTTCCGGTCGGGGCCGCCCGCAGGCAGCCCCGGCGAACGGGACAACCGCGCTTACGCGTTGTCGAGTTCGCCGTTCAGTTCGTCCGCGAGTTTTTGCGCGGCCGCGAAATCGAGATCGCCGGAATAGATCGCACGGCCGCAGATCACGCCCTCGACGCCGTGCTCTTCCACTTCGCACAGATTCTCGATGTCCGTGAGGTTCGACAGGCCGCCGCTCGCGATCACCGGGATCCCGACCGCCTGCGCGAGCTTCACGGTCGCCTCGATGTTGATGCCCTGCAGCATCCCGTCGCGGCCGATGTCCGTGTAGACGATCGACTCGACGCCGTAGTCCTCGAACTTGCGCGCGAGATCGATCACTTCGTGGCCGGTCAGCTTGCTCCAGCCGTCGGTCGCGACCTTGCCGTCCTTCGCGTCCAGCCCGACGATGATGTTGCCGGCGAACGCGGTGCACGCGTCCTGCAGAAAGCCCGGGTTCTTCACGGCCGCCGTGCCGATGATCACGTAGGACAGGCCCGCGTCGAGATACTTCTCGATCGTCTCGAGGCTGCGGATGCCGCCGCCGAGCTGTACGGGGATTTCATCGCCGACTTCGTCGAGGATCGCTTCGATCGCCTCGAGATTCTTCGGCTTGCCGGCGAACGCGCCGTTCAGGTCGACCAGATGGAGCCGCCGGGCGCCGAGATCGACCCACTTGCGAGCCATCGCCGCGGGGTCCTCGGAGAAAATCGTGGCCTGGTCCATGTCGCCCTGTTTGAGGCGCACACACTGACCGTCTTTGAGATCGATGGCCGGAATCAGCAACATAGCAATCGGGTATCGTCGTGGAAGAAGAAAAGAATCCGGCGCGTACCGGCCAACCCGGTACCGCGCCGTCTCGCTAGTTTAGTACAACTCTTTCGGCGCCTAGGCGCGCCAGCCGCGCAAGACGGGCCTCTCCGGCCCGCCGACTGTGGCACGCACGCGACGTTCACGGCTTCCAGTGTACGAAGTTGCGATACAGACGCAACCCGACCTCCGCGCTTTTCTCGGGGTGGAACTGGGTCGCGAAGAGGTTGTCCCGCGCGACCGCGGACGTAAACGGCGCACCGTAGGCCGTTTCGCCAACCGTATGCGCCGGGTTGTCCGGCGTCACGTAATAGCTGTGAACGAAGTAGAAATACGCGTCGTCGGGCACGCCGTCCCACAGCGGGTGCGGCTGCGACTGGCGCACGCGGTTCCAGCCCATCTGCGGCACCTTGAAGCGCGAGCCGTCGTCCTGCAGGCGGCCGTCGAGCTCGAAACGCACGACCTTGCCGGGCAACAGGCCGAGGCCTTTCGTGTCGCCTTCCGCGCTCCAGTCGAACAGCATCTGCTCGCCGACGCACACGCCGAGCAGCGGCTTCGTGCGCGAGGCCTCGATCACGGCCTCCTGCAGGCCCGATTCGCCGAGGCAGCGCATGCAGTCGGGCATCGCGCCCTGGCCGGGCAGCACGACCCGGTCGGCCGCGCGGATCGCGGCCGGCGTATCGACGATCGCCACGTCGGCGGCCGGCTCGGCCTTCTTGAGCGCCTGCGCGACCGAGCGCAGGTTGCCCATCCCATAATCCACAATCGCAATCGAAGTTTTCATCTCAGTGCAGGCAGTAGCGCCCTCAGTCCATTGACGATGAATTCCACCGCCAGCGCCGACAGCATCAGACCCATCAGCCGCGTGGCGATGTTGATGCCCGTGCGGCCAATCCAGGCCGCGATCGGCTCGGCGAGCCGCATCGCGACGAAACACAGAAAAGCCAGGGCCGCGCCGATCGCGACCAGCCCGGCCCGCTCATACCAGTGATGCGAGTTCGCCGCATAGATGATCACCGTGCTGATCGAGCCGGGGCCCGTGAGCAGCGGAATCGCCAGCGGCACGACCGCGATGTTGTCCTTCAGCTCGGCCTCGTGGCGCTCCTCCGGCGTCGATCGCGTGTTGCCGATCTGCGCGTTCAGCATGTTGATCGCCATCAGCAGCATGATGATCCCGCCGCCCACTTCGAGCGACCCGACCGAAATGCCGAAGAAGCTGATGATCTGCTGCCCGAGCAGCGTCGTCACCGTGATCACGCAGAACACCGACACCGACGCGATCCGGATCGTGCGCCGCCGCTCGACATCCGTCTGCTGCGCCGTCAGGCTCAGGAAGAACGGCACGGCACCGACCGGGTTGATCAGCGCGAGCAGCGAAATGAACGATTTGAGCAGATCCATCGCAAGCCGGCGCCGCGCGCCGAAGCCGTGAGGTTGTCCTTGACGCTCCGTCCGGTCAGTTCAGGTTCAGAGACTGCCCTTTGTCGACGGGATCTGCCCCGCCGCACGCTCGTCCAGTTCCACCGCCGCGCGCAGCGCACGGCCGAAGGCCTTGAACACCGTTTCAAGCTGATGGTGCGCGTTGATCCCGCGCAGGTTGTCGATGTGCAGCGTGACGCCCGCGTGGTTCACGAAACCGCGGAAGAACTCGATCGACAGGTCGACGTCGAACGTGCCGATCCGCGCCCGCGTGAACGGCACGTGGAATTCGAGGCCCGGCCGGCCCGAGAAGTCGATCACGACGCGCGACAGCGCCTCGTCGAGCGGCACGTACGAATGGCCGTAGCGGCGGATGCCCTTGCGGTCGCCGATCGCCTTCGCGACGGCCTGCCCGAGCGTGATGCCGACATCCTCGACCGTGTGGTGGTCGTCGATATGCGTATCGCCATGCGCTTCAACCTCGAGATCGACCAGACCGTGTCGAGCGATCTGGTCGAGCATATGGTCGAGGAACGGCACGCCGGTGGCCAGCTTCTGCTGGCCCGTGCCGTCGAGATTGAGCTTCACACGGATCTGCGTTTCGCTGGTATTGCGAACGACTTCCGCCACACGCATGGCAATTCCTTGACTGAGTCGATGTAAATGGGGATTGATCGTTCGCGCTGCGGCACCCAGAGGCTCAACCGGGCAGCGCGAGTTTCAAAGCGGCCAGCAGGCGCGCGTTTTCGTCGGGAGAACCGACGGTCAGCCGCACGCATTCAGCCAGCAACGGATGCATTTTACTCACGTTTTTGATCAAAACCCGCTCGGTGAGCAGCGCGTCGAACACGGCAGCCGCGTCCGGCACGCGCACCAGCAGGAAATTTCCCGCGCTCGGGAACACCGTCGCGCCCGGCAGCGCGGCCACTTCCTGTGCGAGACGCGTGCGCTCCGCACGCAGATCGGCCGCCTGCGCGTCGAGCACGTCGAGGTGGTCGAGCAGGAAATCGGCGGTCGCCTGGGTCAGCACGTTGATGTTGTACGGCGGGCGCACCTTGTCGAATTCGGTCAGCCACGCGGGCGAACCGACCAGATAGCCGAGGCGGATGCCCGCGAGGCCGAGCTTCGATACCGTGCGCATCACGACGACATTGTCGAATTCGGCGGCGCGCGGCAGCCACGAGCGAACGGCGAACGGCTGGTACGCCTCGTCGATCACGATCAGGCTGTGCCGCGCGGCCGCGACGATCCGTTCGATGTCGGCATCGTCGTACAGCGTGCCGGTCGGATTGTTCGGGTACGCGAGATAGACGATCGCCGGACGATGCTCGGCGATCGCCGCGAGCATCGCGTCGGCGTCGAGCGTCAGGTCGGCCTTCAGCGGCACGCCGACGAATTCGAGCTGCGCGAGCTTCGCGGACAGCTCGTACATCACGAAGCCAGGCACCGGCGCGAGCACCTTTGCGCCCGGCTTCGCGCAGGCCACCGACATCATGCTGATGATTTCGTCCGAGCCGTTGCCGAGCAGCACGTCGCAGCCGGCCGGCACGCCCATCGCGTGGCGCAGCTTGTCGAGCAGCGCGGCCGGGCGCGGCGCCGGGTAGCGGTTCAGCGCGACCTGCGCGAGACGCTCGCCGAGCGCCGCGGCGAGCGGTTCGGGCAGCGGGTACGGGTTCTCCATCGCGTCGAGTTTCACGAACCCGCTCGCGTCCGGCACCGGGTAGCTCGTCATCGCGAGTACGTCGCGGCGGATGATGTCTTGTGGCGTCGTCATGGTCTCAAGCCGGCGTGCGTCGCGCCGGCGTCAATGGGTCGGCAGAGCGGCGGCTGCCGCCCTGCACAGGTGTCTCCAGCCCCGGCCTTCCGGGGCAGGCCGGGCGGCGCATCGGCGCCAGCCGCGGCCCCGCACAACGTGTGGTCAGTTCTTCATCCGGAACTCGGCGCTCTTCGCGTGCGCCTGCAGCCCTTCGCCGTACGCGAGCTCGGATGCGATCTCGCCGAGCGTCTGCGCGCCTTCCGCGCTGACCTCGATCAGGCTCGAGCGCTTGATGAAGTCGTACACGCCGAGCGGCGACGAGAAACGGGCGGTGCGCGACGTCGGCAGCACGTGGTTCGGCCCCGCGCAGTAGTCACCCAGGCTCTCGCTCGTGTAGCGGCCGAGGAAGATCGCGCCCGCATGGCGGATCTGCTGGCCCCATTGCTGCGGCTCCAGCGCGGAAATTTCCAGGTGCTCGGGCGCGATGTCGTTCGCGATCCGGCAGGCTTCGGCCATGTCGCGTACCTTGATCAGCGCGCCGCGGCCTTCGAGCGACGCGCGGATCACGTCCTGGCGCGGCATCGACGGCAGCAACTCGTCGATCGCCTTTTCGACCCGCTCGAGGAACGCACCGTCCGGGCACAGCAGGATCGATTGCGCGAGTTCGTCGTGCTCGGCCTGCGAGAACAGGTCCATCGCGACCCAGTTCGGATCGGTCGTACCGTCGCACAGCACGAGGATTTCCGACGGCCCGGCGATCATGTCGATGCCGACCGTGCCGAACACGCGGCGCTTCGCCGATGCAACGTAAGCGTTGCCGGGGCCGCAGATCTTGTCGACGGCCGGCACCGTCGCCGTGCCGTATGCGAGCGCGCCGACCGCCTGCGCACCGCCGATCGTGAACACGCGATCGACGCCGCCGAGCAGCGCCGCGGCGAGCACGAGGTCGTTCCTCACACCATCCGGCGTCGGCACGACCATCACGATCTCGCCGACGCCCGCGACGCGCGCGGGAATCGCGTTCATCAGCACCGACGACGGGTACGCGGCCTTGCCGCCCGGCACGTACAGGCCGACGCGGTCGAGCGGCGTGATCTTCTGGCCGAGCACCGTGCCATCGCTTTCCGTGTACTGCCAGCTGTGCGTGCCGCACTCGATCTTCTGCTTCTCGTGGTACGCGCGCACTCGCGCGGCAGCCGCTTCCAGCGCCGCGCGCGCCTTCGGCGCGAGGCCGTCGAGCGCCGTCTGCAGCGCGTCCTGCGGCAGCTCCAGCGCGGCGACGCTGGTCGCGTTCAGCCGGTCGAAGCGGTTCGTGTACTCGAGCACCGCGGCGTCGCCGCGCGATTTCACGTCGGCGAGGATCTGCGCGACCGATTGCTCGATCGCCGCGTCTTCGCTCGCCTCGAATGCGAGCAGCGCGCGCAGCTCGGCGCCGAAGCCTTCGCTCGTCGAATCAAGCTTGCGGATGGTGATGGACATGGGAGTTCCGTTACGGTGATGCGCTCAACCGCCATTCTGCGACGCGCGTTCGAACGCGTCGAGGATCGGCTTGAGTGCCGTGCGCTTCAATTTCAGCGCAGCCTGGTTCACGACAAGGCGCGACGAGATCGCCATGATCTCCTCGACCTCGACCAGATTGTTCGCCTTCAGCGTGCCGCCCGAGCTGACGAGGTCGACGATCGCGTCGGCCAGCCCGACCAGCGGCGCAAGTTCCATCGAGCCGTACAGCTTGATCAGGTCGACGTGCACGCCCTTCGCGGCAAAGTGTTCGCGCGCCGTTTCGACGTACTTCGTTGCGACGCGCAGCCGCGCGCCCTGGCGCACGGCGCTCGCATAGTCGAAACCGGCCGACACGGCCACCGACATCCGGCAGCGCGCAATGTTCAGATCGATCGGCTGGTACAGGCCCGAACCGCCGTGCTCGACCAGCACGTCCTTGCCGGCCACGCCGAAGTCGGCCGCGCCGTATTCCACATAGGTCGGCACGTCGCTTGCGCGCACGATGATCACGCGCAGGTCGGGGTTCGTCGTCGGCAGGATCAGCTTGCGCGACGTTTCCGGATCCTCGGTGACCTGCACGCCCGCCGCGGCCAGCAGCGGCAGGGTTTCCTCGAAAATCCGGCCCTTCGACAGGGCAAGGGTCAGCGGCGCGCTCATGTTTGGCTCCCGGAGAGGCGGCGCACGTTCGCGCCGACGGCGGTCAGTTTGGCTTCCATGCGGTCGTAGCCGCGGTCCAGATGATAGATGCGGTCGACCAGCGTTTCGCCGTCGGCACGCAGCCCGGCGATCACGAGGCTCGCCGACGCGCGCAGGTCGGTCGCCATCACGTTCGCGCCCGACAGCTTCTCGACGCCCGTCACGAGCGCGGTGTTGCCGTCGATCGTGATGTTCGCGCCGAGCCGGTTCAGCTCCTGCACGTGCATGAAACGGTTCTCGAAAATGGTTTCGACGACCTGCGCGGTGCCCGTCGCGACCGTATTGAGGGCCATGAACTGCGCCTGCATGTCGGTCGGGAACGCCGGGTATTCCGACGTGCGGATCGTCACCGCCGACGGCCGGCGGTCCATCTTCACGCGCAGCCAGCTGTCACCTTCCTCGATCGACACACCGGCTTCGCGCAGCTTGTCGATCACCGCGTCGAGGATGTGCGGGCGCACGCCCGTCAGCATCACGTCGCCGCCGGCCGCCGCGACCGCGCACAGGAACGTGCCGGCCTCGATGCGGTCGGGGATCACCGAATGACGCGCACCGTGCAGCCGCTCGACGCCCTGGATCACGAGGCGGTCGGTGCCGATGCCGTCGATTTTCGCGCCCATCGCGACCAGCAAGTGTGCGAGATCGCTCACTTCCGGCTCGCGCGCGGCGTTTTCGATCACCGTCTCGCCGTCGGCGAGCGTCGCGGCCATCAACAGGTTTTCCGTGCCCGTCACCGTGATCATGTCGGTCACGATGCGCGCGCCCTTCAGGCGCTTCGCGCGGGCTTCGATGAAGCCGTGCTCGATGCTGATCTCGGCGCCCATCGCCTGCAGGCCCTTGATGTGCTGGTCAACCGGACGCGCACCGATCGCGCAGCCGCCCGGCAGCGACACCTTCGCCTCGCCGAAACGCGCGAGCAGCGGCCCGAGCACGAGGATCGACGCGCGCATCGTCTTCACGAGCTCGTACGGCGCGACGAGGTTGTCGACGCGCGACGCGTCGAGCTGCACGCGGCAGCCGTCGGTCTCGCTCTTCACGCCCATCTGGTTCAGCACCTTCAGCGTCGTGCGCACATCCTTGAGATTCGGCACGTTGTGGAGATCGACCGGATCGCCGGTGAGCAGCCCCGCGCACAGGATCGGCAGCGCGGCATTCTTCGCGCCCGACACGACGATCTCGCCCGACAGGCGGTGGCCGCCTTCGATCACGAGCTTGTCCATCCCATGGCCATGCGATTCCCCGTTGGCGGCCGGGTGTGCCGTGGCGACGCTCTGGACGGCGTCGCGCTCGTTGACGGTGACTTGCACTCAGTGATTTCCGTTTATGCGTTCTGCCATTCGGCGGGCGTCAGCGTCTTCATGCTGAGCGCGTGAATTTCCTGCTTCATGCGATCGCCGAGCGCCGCGTAGACGAGCTGGTGCCGCTGGATCGGCCGCTTGCCTTCGAAGGCCGCCGACACGATCGTCGCGAAGAAATGCTGGCCGTCGCCTTCGACTTCCAGATGCGTGCAGGCGAGACCGCCGGCGATGTATTGCTTGACCTGTTCGGGAGTCGGCAACATGGTGTAAGGCTCCTGTCGGCGCGCGCCGCCCGGATGGCGGCCGCTGCCTGTCGATATCAATGACGCAGTTTGTAGCCGGTCGCGAGCAGCCGCATCGCGATCAGCGCGAGCAGCACGAAGAAACCGGTGACGATCGCGAGGCTCGCGAACGGGTTGATGTCGGACGCGCCGAAGAACCCGAAACGGAAGCCGTCGATCATGTAGAAAAACGGGTTGAGACGCGAGATCTCGCGCCACACGGGCGGCAGCGAGTGCGTCGAATAGAACACGCCGGACAGGAACGTCAGCGGCATGATCAGGAAGTTCTGGAACGCGGCGAGCTGGTCGAACTTCTCGGCCCAGATCCCGGCGATCAGGCCGAGCGTGCCGAGGATCGCCGAGCCGAGCAGCGCGAACGCCATGATGAACAGCGGCGCCGCGAAATGCATCGGGACAAACCAGATCGTCACGACGAACACGCCCGCACCGACCGCGAGGCCGCGCACCACGGACGCGAGCACGTACGCGCCGAACATGTCGCGGTACGACAGCGGCGGCAGCAGCACGAACACGAGGTTGCCGGTGATCTTCGACTGGATCAGCGACGACGAACTGTTCGCGAACGCGTTCTGCAGCACGCTCATCATCACGAGGCCCGGTACGAGAAAGCTCACGTACTCGACACCCGGATAGACCTCGACGCGGCCCGACAGCGCGTGGCCGAAGATCGTCAGGTACAGCAGCGCCGTCACGATGGGCGCGAGCACCGTCTGGAACGACACCTTCCAGAAGCGCAGCAATTCCTTGTAGAACAGCGTTTGAAACCCGCTCATGCCAGACCCTCGATCACCTCGGCCCCGTTCATCACCTGGACGAACACATCCTCGAGGTCGGCCTTGCGGACCTCGATCTCGTCGAACGTACAGCCCGCCGCGCGGCATTGCGCGAGGATCCGCTCGACATCGTCATAGCTCGTGAGGCGCAGCAGGTGCTCGCCCGGCGCGCGGGCGGCCGGGTCGGACTCCAGCCCGCGCAACTCGGACGGCAGGGCGCCGGCCGCGAGGCGCAGGTAGAGCTGCAGCCCGGCGAAGCGGCGCAGCAGCGCGTCGGTACGGTCGAGCGCGACCACTTCGCCGCGACGCAGCATCGCGATGCGGTCGCACAGCGACTCGGCTTCCTCGAGGTAGTGCGTGGTCAGCACGATCGTGTGGCCTTCGCGGTTCAGGCGCGAGATGAATTTCCACAGCGTCTGGCGCAATTCGACGTCGACGCCGGCGGTCGGTTCGTCGAGCACGATCACGGGCGGCCGGTGCACGAGCGCCTGCGCGACCAGCACGCGGCGCTTCATCCCGCCCGACAGCGCGCGCATGTTCGCGTCGGCTTTCTCGGTGAGGTCGAGATTGGCCATCACTTCGTCGATCCAGTCGTCGTTGCGGCGCAGCCCGAAATAACCGGACTGGATCCGCAGCGTCTCGCGGACGGTGAAGAACGGATCGAAAACGAGCTCCTGCGGTACGACGCCGAGTGCGCGGCGCGCACCGCGGAAGTCCTTGACGACGTCGTGGCCGCGCACCGAGATGCTGCCTTCGTCGGCCCGGGCCAGCCCGGCGAGGATACTGATGAGCGTGGTCTTGCCTGCGCCGTTGGGGCCGAGCAGACCGAAAAACTCGCCTTCCTCGACCGACAGGCTGACGCCCTTGAGCGCCTGAAGCGACTTGTAGCGCTTCTTGACGTGACGGATTTCTATGGCTGACATGACTGTGCGCGACGCCAGGGCCGCGACGCCTATTCTGTGCTTGCTGCGAAAGAAAATGGGGGCCGGACGCCGATTGGCTGCCCCGCAAAACGCTTGATTATAGGGCAAACCGGCTGGTGGAGCCGGTGCCGGAGGCACGCGGCCTGGAGCGTGCGCGCGCCGGGCGGCGCGGCAGGCTCCGGTCGGACAGGGTCAATGTCGCCCGGTGCCCTCGATGAGCGCGTCGACGCCGTAGGCGCGCGCGAGGCTGGCGAGCTTCGGGGGGAGATTGAGGATGTCGAGGGTCGCGCCGCGCGCTTTGGCGGCACGTTGCCATGCGAGCAGCACGGCGAGCGCGGACGAGTCGAACTGCGTCAGCGCCGCGCAATCAACGGCGGTCGCTCCCGCGCCGATGCGCGCAAGACCGTCCGCGAGCGCGGACTTCGCGCTCGCGACGGTCAGCGAGGAGCCGGCTTCGAAGCCGCTCACGACGCTTGCTTGCCGGCGGCAAGTTGCTGGTTGCGCTGCGTGAGGAACTGGATCAGGCCGTCCACGCCGCTCTGCTGGATCTTCTCGTTGAACTGCTGCTGGTACGTCTGGATCAGCCACGCGCCGAGCACGTTCAGGTCATACACCTTCCAGCCGTTCGCCGTCTTGTACAGGCGGTAATCGATCTGGACCGGCTGGCCGTTGTTCATCGCGACCGTCTTGACCACGACATCGGTATCGGCCGGATCGGCACGGAACGGCGGGTACTGGATCTGCTGGTCCGGCTTCAGCTGCGCCAGCGCACCCGAATACGTGCGGATCAGCAGCAGCTTGAACTGCTCCTGGACCTGCTGCTGCTGCTCGACCGTGGCCGTGCGCCAGTTGCGCCCCATCGCGAGCTGCGTGGTACGGCGGAAATCGGTGTACGGCAGGATGTCCTTGTTGACGATCGTAATGATGCGGTTGGTGTCGCCCTGCTTGATCGTCTGCTGCTTGACTTCGTCGAGCACCTGCTGCGTCGCCGTCTTGATCAGCGCTTGCGGGTTCGACTGGTCGACTTGCGCGTGGGCTGCGCTGCCGAACGAGAACAGCGCCGCGAAAACGGGGATCAGGAACAGTTTTTTCATCATAGTGACCTGCATGAATGAGTCGATGCGGAGGTTGGAGCAGGTAGCTTACGCGCAAGTTCGCGCACGCTACCGACTGAATCGTTTCCGGCTGTAACGAATGTAAATGCGTCAGTGCAGCCGGATGCTCGGGAAGCGGAAGCCGCCCGGCGACGGCGGCGCCACCTGCATCGCCGGCACGTTCGTTTCGCTGGCCGGGTTCGGCGATTCGGCCGTGCCCGAAGCCGGTGCGGCCACCGCCGCGCCCGATGCGCCCGCCGGCGCCGTTGCACCGCCCGCCGTACCGGCTGCCGCCGGCGCCGCGCCGTCTTCCGGCAGGTCGTACTTCGGCAGCGCGTCGTTGCCCGACGTCGCGGCCGCCTCGCCGCGGGCGTTGCTGATCAGCATCTGGCGACGCTGCAGGTACGCGTTACGCACGAACGAATACTTGTCGAGGGCCGCGGCATCCAGCACGTCGCCTGCGCCGAGCAGGTTCGAACGCGTGTTGACGAGGTTGACGCCGAACAGGCCCCAGCTCACGCCATCCGGCTTCACGTAGGTAAGCGGGTTGCCGACGTAGTCGACGCCCAGGCCGGCCGTGTCGCGCAGCGTGCTCGGGCCGAGCAGCGGCAGCACGAGATACGGGCCCGACGGCACGCCGTAGCGGCCCATCGTGATCCCGAAGTCGGCCGTGTGCTTCGGCAGCTTCGCGATCGTCGCGACGTCGAACAGGCCGCCGACGCCGAACACCGTGTTGATCACGACCCGCATGATGTCGCCGACGCCGTCCGCGATCCGCAACTGCACGATGTTGTTCGCCGCGATGTAGACGTCGCCGATGTTCGAGAAGAAATTCGTCACGCTGTCACGCACCGGCTGCGGCACCACGTACTGGTAGCCCTTCGCGACCGGCTTCAGCGCATACGTGTCGACCGTGTCGTTGAACTTGTACATCGTCCGGTTGAAGCCTTCGAGCGGATCGCCCTTGGTCGGCGTCTGCACGGTCGCGCAGCCGCTCAACGCGGCGACTGCCGCCACCGCCAGCGCGGCCTGCCTGATGCGGATCGTCTGCATGGTCATTACCCTCTTGTTTTCTCTCGTGTGGTTATTGGGCCGCCGAACCGGACACCGCGGACGCCGGCACCGCGACCGGTGCGGGCGCGGCGGGTACTGCCGATGCCCCGGCTGCCGGCTTCGCACCACCCGCATCGGCAGCCTTGCTGTACAGGAACTGGCCGATCAGGTTCTCGAGCACGATCGCCGATTGCGTCATCGTGATCGTATCGCCCGCCTTCAGCATTTCGGTGTCGCCGCCCGGATCGAGGCCGATATATTGCTCGCCGAGCAGGCCCGACGTCAGGATCTTCGCCGACGAATCCTTCGGGAACGGGTACTGGCCATCGATATCGATCGTGACAAGTGCCTGGTACGTGTTCGTGTCGAAGCCGATCGTCTTCACGCGGCCGACCACGACGCCCGCGCTCTTCACGGCCGCGCGCGGCTTCAGCCCGCCGATATTGTCGAATTTCATCTTCACCGAATAGGTCGGCTGAAACGACAGCGAGCTCATGTTGCCGACCTTCAGCGCCAGGAACAGCACCGCAAGGAAGCCCACCACCACGAACAGGCCGACCCAGAAGTCGAGAGCAGTCTTTTTCATCGTCATCCCAAAATTTGGCTTGGCTGAGGCTTAGCTGAACATCAGCGCGGTCAGCAGGAAATCGAGGCCGAGTACGGCGAGCGACGCGAACACGACCGTCTTGGTGGTCGCGCGCGACACGCCTTCGGGCGTGGGCTTCGCTTCATACCCTTGATACAGCGCAATGAAGGTCACGGCGAACCCGAACACGATGCTCTTCAGCACGCCGTTGCCGACGTCGGCCCAGACCTGCACGCCGCCCTGCATCTGCGACCAGAACGCGCCCGGATCGACGCCGATCAGCACGACGCCGACGAAGTAGCCGCCGAGCACGCCGACCGCGTTGAAGATCGCGGCGAGGAGCGGCATCGCGATGATGCCCGCCCACATGCGCGGCGCGATCACGTTCTTGATCGGGTCCACCGCCATCATCTCGAGCGCGGTGAGCTGTTCGCCGGCTTTCATCAGACCGATCTCGGCCGTGAGCGACGTGCCCGCGCGGCCCGCGAACAGCAGCGCGGTGACGACCGGCCCGAGCTCACGCACGAGCGACAGCGCGACCAGCAGGCCGAGCGCCTGCTCGGAACCGTAGCGGTTCAGCGTGTAATACCCCTGCAGGCCGAGCACGAAGCCGACGAACAGCCCCGACACGGCAATGATCACGAACGAATAGTTGCCGAGGAAGTGGATCTGCTTCGTGACCAGCCGCGGCCGGCGCAGCAGCGGGAAGAATTCCAGCACGAGGCGCACGAACAGGCGCGTGCCGTAGCCCGTGCGCTCGAGGCCGCCGATGACGTAACGTCCGATCGCGCTGATCATGCGCGCCCTCCGCCGAGCCCGAAATCCGCGGCAAGCGGCGGGCTCGTGTAATGAAATTTGAACGGGCCGTCCGGCGCGCCGTCGATGAACTGCCGCACGCTCGGATCGGTCGATGCGCGCAGCTCGTCGGGCGTACCCTGCGCAAGCACGCCGCCGTTGGCCAGGAAATACACGTAGTCGGCGATCGCGAACGATTCCGGCACGTCGTGCGTGACGAGGATCGACGTGGCGCCCAGCGCCTGGTTCAGCGTGCGGATCAGGTTCGCGGTGATGCCGAGCGAGATCGGATCGAGGCCCGCGAACGGCTCGTCGTACATGATGAGCTGCGGATCGAGCGCGATCGCGCGTGCCAGCGCGATGCGGCGCGCCATCCCGCCCGACACCTCGGACGGCATCAGGTCGCGCGCACCGCGCAGCCCGACCGCGTTGAGCTTCATCAGCACGAGGTCGCGGATCAGGTCGTCGGGCAAGTCGGTGTGCTCGCGCAGCGCGAACGCGACGTTCTCGAACACCGACATGTCGGTGAACAACGCGCCGAACTGGAACAGCATGCCCATCTTGCGGCGCAACGCGTACAGGCCGTCGCGCGATTGCGCGCCGACATCGGCGCCGTCGAACAGCACCTGGCCGCGGCGCGCGCGCACGAGGCCGCCGATCAGGCGCAGCACGGTCGTCTTGCCGCAACCCGACCCGCCCATGACCGCAACGACCTGCCCACGCCCGAAGCGCAGGTTCAGGTTGGACAGGACGAGGCGGTCGCCGTAGCCAAAGTCGACGTCGCGAAGTTCCAGCAATGTCTCGGGAGGAGTGGGGCTCACGGAGCGGACAGTCCTTTTACGCAGAACGCCGAATTATAGGGCCTGCATTGGAATGATGTCGTGACGCCGTTCCGGGCCCTGCGGTCAATGATTGTCAAATTGTCCGGGAAAACATTGCTGCAACGCAACAATGGCAGCCCGATAGTCGGCCGCGCCCGTCACCGCACTGACCACCGCGACACTGCCGACGCCGGTTGCCAGCACGGCCGGCAGCGTGTCGAGGCCCACCCCGCCGATCGCGACGAGCGGCGCCTGCGTGCCCGCGAAGCGCGCATAGCGGGTGATCCGCGCGAGGCCCTGCGGCGGCGCCGCAACAGCCTTGGTCGCGGTCGCGTACACGGGGCCGAGCGCGAGGTAGCTCGGGCGCTCGTGCAGCGCCCGCAACATTTCGTAATAACCGTGGCTCGACAGTCCGAGCCGCAGGCCCGCGCGCGCGATTGCCGCCAGATCGGCCGTTGCGAGGTCTTCCTGGCCGAGATGAACCCCGTACGCGCCTTCATCTGCCGCGATCTGCCAGTGATCGTTGATGAACACGCGTGCATCGGGATAGCGGCGCCCCGCCGCGACCGCACGCGCGATTTCCCGGCGCAACGCGTCCGGCGTCGCGCCTTTCACGCGCAACTGCACGGTCCGCACGCCGCAATCGAGCACGCGCTCGACCCATTCGGCATCCGGCACGACCGGGTAGAGGCCGAGCTGCGCGGGGCATGGCGCGAACGCGGGCTCGGGCGCGGCCGGCAGCCCGGCGACGCGCGGGAACCGTGCGGCGTCGACCGGCCACGCGTCTGCCGCGCGCGTCTCGTCGCCGTCGCGCCAGGCCAGCGCCAGCACCAGCGCGTCGACCGGCGCAAAGCCGCAATCGAGGAACGCGGCGAGCGCGGCGATCCAGTCGTCCCCGAGCGGATGCGCAGCGTCGAGCGCGTGGCGTGCACCCGCCGCGTGGAGCACCGCGCCCTGCTCGTCGAATTCGATCGCGACCGCACCCGGCGCCGCGGGCCGCGACGCAGCCGACGCGCGCGCCTGCGCGGCGCGGTCGCCAGCCGAGACGATCAGCACGTCGCCGTCGGCCGGCACATCGGGCACCGCAACGCAGAGCCGCCACGGCGCCGCACCGCCCGGCCAGTCGCCGAGCCGCGCGCGAATCCGTTCGGCCGCTTCGGCCAGTTCGTCGGCCGGCGGCCAGAACGCATCGGCGAAACGCGCGCTCATGCGCCGCCTCCGTCCTGGTGCCAGAACGGCATCCCGACGACCGGGGTGCTCGCATGCGCGGTCTCGCGCGCATCCATCGGCCCGGCGAGATACGCGGCGCGGCCGGCCTCGACGCCCTGCGCAAACGCGCGCGCCATGATCTCCGGGTGCGTGGCCTGCGATACGGCGGTGTTCAGCAACACGCCGTCGAAACCCCACTCCATCACCTGGCACGCGTGCGACGGCACGCCGAGCCCCGCGTCGACGATCAGCGGCACGTCGGGCAGCCGCTCGCGCAGCACGCGCAAGCCGTACGGGTTCACGACGCCCTTGCCCGTGCCGATCGGCGCGCCCCACGGCATCAGTGCTTCACAGCCGACATCGAGCAGGCGCCGGCCGATCACCAGATCCTCGGTGCAGTACGGCAGCACCTTGAAACCGTCCTTCACCAGTTGCGCGGCGGCCTCGATCAGCCCGACCGGATCGGGCTGCAGCGTGTAGTCGTCGCCGATCAGTTCGAGCTTGATCCAGTCGGTGCCGAAGACCTCGCGCGCCATATGAGCGGTCGTCACGGCTTCGGCGACGGTCTGGCAGCCGGCCGTGTTCGGCAGCAGCGGCACCGCGTGGCGCTTGAGCAGCTCGAAGAAGCCGGCTTCGGCCGTGCCGCCCGTCATCTGGCGGCGCAGCGCGACCGTCACCATCCCGGGGCGCGACGCGGCGATCGAATCGGACAGCGACTGCAGCGACGGGTAGCGCGACGTGCCGAGCAGCACGCGGCTTGCAAAGGTTTCGCCGTACAGCGTCAGCGCGTCGGCGGAGGTGGGGGACGTCATGTCGTTTTCCTGGAAGAGCGGGGACGAACCGGCGGCGCTCAGCCGCCCGCGACCGGGTGCACGACGTCGAGCTTGTCGCCCGCCGCGAGTGCGCGCGCCGCGTGCTGCGTGCGCGCGACGAAGTTGCCGTTCAGCGCGACCGCATACGGCGGACGCGCGCCGTACGCGGCGAGCGCGTCGGCCACCGTTGCGCCGTCGGGCAACGTCAGGTTCTGTTGGTTGATCTGGATATCCATGAGGCTTCGTCGAATTCGGTCGGCAGCGCGCGTCAGGCCGGCTGGCGCGCGTCGTTGCGATGATGAAGGAGCGTCGGCCAGCGCTCGGCGTCGCGCCACGCGGCAAACGCATCGGCATCGCCGAACGCGCCGCCGAGCGCGGCTTCGGCGACCGCAACCGCCGCGTGCGCAACTTCCGGCGCGATCATGAAGCCGTGCCGGTACAGGCCGTTGACGGCAAGCGTCGATGCGCCGTCCCAGATCACCGCCGGGCGATGATCGGGCAGCGTCGGCCGGCACTGCGCGTTGAGTTCGAGGATGCGCGCCTCGCCGAACGCCGGGTGCACGGAGAACGCCGCGCTCAGCAATTCGAGCGCGGAGCGCACGCTGACGGGCGACATGTCCTCGCCCTCCACCTCGGTCGCGCCGATCACATAGAGATCGTCCTGCTTCGGCGCGATATACAGCGGGTAGCGCGGATGCAGCAGCCGCACGGGCCGGGTAAGCCCGATGCCGGGCGCGCGCACGCGCGCGACTTCGCCGCGGATGCCGCGCAACGTCGGCAGCGCGGGTTTCGCGCCAAGCCCGCGGCAATCGATCGTGACATGCGCGGCGGGCAGGTTCGCATCGTCGATCGTGACGTGCCAGTGCAGGTCGACGCCGCGCTCGACGAGGCCCGCCGCGAGCGCGTGCAGCGCCTGGCGGTTGTCGAGCTGGCCTTCGTTCGGCAGCAGCAGGCCGCGCGCGAAGCGGCCCGCGAGCACCGGCTCGGCCGCATCGACCTGCGCGCCGGCGAGTGTCACGAAACCGTTGTCGAACAGGTCGGCAGGCGCGTTCGCGCGGAGGCGCCGCTCGAACAGCGGCGCCTCCGCGCGGTCCGCGTGATGCCAGACGACGAGCGTGCCGTGATGCTGGAAGAAGACGGGTTCGGGCAACTCGGCGAGCCACTGCGGCCAGCGCGCGAGGGAAGCTGCGCCGAGCTCGGTGATCAGCAGTTCCGCGCTCGCCGCTTCCGCGAGCGGCGCGAGCATCGCGGCCGCGACCCACGCGGCCGACTGCTCGCCGTCCGGGCCGCCGCGCTCGTAGAGCGCGACACGATGCCCGTCGCCCGCGAGCCGCCATGCGATCAGGCGGCCGACTAGGCCGCCGCCGAGCACCGCGAAATCGGGCCGGGAATCCTGGACGTTCATCGCACACGCTCCTCGCGAGCCGCGCGAGCACGCGCGACGAGCGTCGACGTGCACGCGCCGCCCCGTGCGAACGCACGCGACATCGGGCCGGAAACCATGCAAAAGACTGAAGATTGTGCGGTCATCATTCCTTCCGTAACGCGCAAGGCGCGTACCCAAAAGGACGAAACCGGCAGCAAAGGCCGGCCGGGCGGGACAAGGGCGCTGACCATGTGGGATGGCAGCCAGCGCGACCCGGCGGGATCAGAAACTTCCCTCGCCGGTATTACCCGGATCGGGTGCGAAGGGTCTTTCTCAGCCTCATCGCGCTGCCCGGAACATCTGCCGGCCACGCCACGAAGCACCCCTGTTTCGTCGTCGGCCATTAGACCATAAAAGCGGAAAGCGCCGCAAACTGTCCCCTTGCGGCAAATTCGCCGTCGTGCCGCGCCGCTCTGGCACAATGCCCGCAGGCCGGCCGCGCGAGCGGCCGGTTGCCGCGTCACCGCCGGCCTTAAGCGCCGTTTAAGACACGCGGGCGACCATCCGGACGCCCGCCGTCAGTCGGCGCCGCGTCCCGGCATGCCGTATCGCGGCGCGCGCCCGGCTTCGCCCGGCCCGCGCGCCGGCTACTCATCAGGAAGCACATGACCCAATCGATCGATCCCGTCCGCTCCGCCGCCTCCGACGCGCCGCAGGACGAGCGCCCGGTATCCGCATGGAGCCTCATCAAGCCCTACTGGGTATCGTCCGAATGGAAAATCGCGTGGGGCCTGCTGGTCGCGATCATCGCGATCAACCTCTGCGTGGTCTGGATCAACGTCCGGCTGAACAAGTGGAACGCGGAGTTCTACAACGCGCTGCAGTCGAAGGACGTCCACGACTTCCCGAACCTGCTGATGCAGTTCTCCGCGCTCGCGTTCGCCTTCATCATCCTCGCCGTGTACGGCCGCTACCTGCGGCAGATGCTCGGCTTCCGCTGGCGCCAGTGGCTCACCGACCGCTTTCTCGGCCAGTGGCTCGGCGATCGCGCGTTCTACCGGATCGAGCGTGACCGCCTCGCCGACAACCCCGACCAGCGGATTACCGACGATCTCCAGTCGTTCGCGACGACCACGCTCGCGCTGTCGCTCGACCTGCTGTCGACGGTCGTCACGCTCGTGTCGTTCATCACGATCCTGTGGTCGCTCGCCGGCGCGCTGACGATTTCGCTCGGCGCGACGCCGATCGCGATCCCCGGCTACATGGTGTGGGCGGCCGCGCTGTACGCGGTGGTCGGCTCGCTGATCATCCAGAAGGTCGGCCACCCGCTCGTGTCGATCAACTACCAGCAGCAGCGTGTCGAGGCCGACTTCCGCTTCGGGCTGATCCGCGTGCGCGAGAACGCCGAGCAGATCGCGTTCTACGACGGCGAGAAGACCGAGACCGGCAACGCGCAGACCCTCTTCATGCGCATCCGCGACAACTGGTGGCGCGTGATGAAGTACACGAAGCGGCTCACGTTCGTGCTGAGCTTCTACGGGCAGATCGCGATCATCTTCCCGCTGGTCGTCGCCGCGCCGCGCTATTTCGCGGGCGCGTTCTCGTTCGGCGTGCTGATGCAGATCTCGTCCGCGTTCGGCACCGTCAGCGATTCGTTCTCGTGGTTCATCAACAGTTACTCGACCCTCGTCGAATGGCGCGCCACCGTCAACCGTCTGCGCGAATTCAAGCGCGTGATGGGGACGTCCCACCTGAAGGAAAGCCTGTCGCCCGCGACCGAGCACGGCGGCATCAACCTGCACTATGTCGATGCGGCGAGGCTGTCGACGTCGTCGCTCAAGCTCGCGCTGCCGAACGGCGAGGCGCTCGCGAACATCGGCAGCGTCACGATCGAGCCCGGCTCGCGCTGGCTCGTGATCGGCAAGTCGGGTTCCGGCAAGAGCACGTTCATGCGCGCGCTCGCGGGCCTGTGGCCGTTCGGCGACGGCGCGATCGATGCGCCGGTCGGCGCGCGGATGATGTTCGTGCCGCAGACGAGCTACTTGCCGATCGGCACGCTGAAGGCAGCACTCACCTATCCGGCGACACCCGACGCGTTCAGCGACGAAGCCTGCCGCGACGCACTGCGCGCATGCCGCCTCGAGGATTACGTCGACCGCCTCGACGAGAACGCGCACTGGACCCGCGTGCTGTCGCCGGGCGAACAGCAGCGCCTGGCCGGCGCGCGCGTGCTGCTGCACAAGCCCGACTTCCTGTTCCTCGACGAAGCGACCAGCGCGCTCGACGCCGACAACGAAGCACGCCTGTACCACCTGTTCGCCGAACGGCTGCCGAAGGCCGCGATCGTCAGCATCGCGCACCGCGAGTCGCTGGCCGCGTTCCACGTCGGCACGATCAACGTCGAGCGCGTGAACGACAGCGACAAGGTCGCGGCGTGACCGAACGGGCCGCGCACATCGTCCGGATCACGCTGATCACCGGCGCCGGTTCGGGGATCGGCGCGGCACTCGCGCGACGGCTCGCGGCACCCGGCATCGCACTGGCGCTGCATGCGCGCGGCGCGGACGGCGCAGCGCGCGCCCGCCTCGCCGAAGTCGCGCATGCGTGCAAGGGGGCCGGCGCGGCGTGCATCACGCTCACCGGCGATCTCGGCGAGCCGGGCGTCGCCGCTTCGCTCGTCGATGCAGCCGCCACGCGCTTCGGCGGGCTCGATCAGCTCGTCGCCAACGCGGGCTTCGCCGCACGGCAATCCTTGTCCGACCTTTCCGCGGACGCGCTCGCGTCCGCCTTCGCGGCGATGCCCGGCGCGTTCTCCTCGCTCGTGGGCCGCGCGCGGCCGCTGCTCGAAGCGTCGGCCGCGCCACGGATCGTCGCGGTCAGCTCGTTCGTCGCGCACCGCTACCGCGCCGACGCACCGTTCGCGGCCACCGCCGCCGCGAAGGCCGCGCTCGAATCGCTCGTGCGCACCGCCGCCGCCGAATTCGCCGCGCGCGGCATCACCGTCAATGCTGTCGCGCCGGGCTTCACGCGCAAGGACCACGGGCCGAGCGCCGGCAATGCGGCTGCGTGGGCGCACGCCGAACAGGCGACACCCCTCGGCCGGATCGCCGAACCCGACGATGTGGCCGCACTGATCGCGTTCCTGTTGTCGGACGCCGCGCGGCAAATTACCGGTCAGGTCATTCACGTCGACGGTGGGCTGACACTCTGAAGCAAGTGCCGGCATGGCGCCCGAGCGCGATCGGCCGTCACGCCTTCCCCGAACAAGCGCCGCCCTCACCGTTCGCCGCACCGCCACGCACCTGCACTCACCTTTTTGGCACCCCGCATCCCGCCCGTAAAATAGCCGCCATACGGCAGCGCGAGACGAGACAAACGAGGGGGCGGCAAGCATGCAGGCATTCCAGTGGTTCAACGAACTGTCGACGCGCGAGCGCAGGACGCTGTACGCCGGCTTCGGCGGCTACGCGGTCGACGCGTTCGACTTCATGATCTATTCGTTCCTGATTCCGACGCTGATCGCCACCTGGGGCATGACGAAGAGCGAGGCCGGGATGATCGCGACGAGTTCGCTGATCTCGTCGGCGCTCGGCGGCTGGGTCGCCGGCATCCTTGCCGATCGCTACGGCCGCGTGCGCGTGCTGCAGTGGACGATCGCGACGTTCGCGCTGTTCACGTGCCTGTCCGGTTTCACCCACTCGTTCTGGCAACTGCTCGCGACGCGCACGCTGCAGGGCTTCGGCTTCGGCGGCGAATGGTCGGTCGTGACGATCATGATGGCCGAGACGATCCGCTCGCCAGAGCATCGCGGGAAAGCGGTCGGCACCGTGCAGAGCAGCTGGTCGTTCGGCTGGGGCGCGGCCGCGATCCTCTACTGGGCGTTCTTCGCGCTGCTGCCCGAGCAGGTCGCGTGGCGCGCGTGCTTCTGGATCGGCATCGCGCCCGCGCTGTGGATCCTGTACATCCGCCGCAACGTCAGCGATCCCGACATCTACACGGCCACTCGCCGTGCGCGCGACGAAGGCCGCGTGTCGGGCCACTTCCTCGAGATCTTCTCGCCAGCGCACCTGCGCGCGACGCTGTTCGGCAGCGCGCTGTGCACCGGGATGCTCGGCGGCTACTACGCGATCACGACGTGGCTGCCCACCTACCTGAAAACCGTCCGCCACCTGTCGGTGTTCAACACGAGCAGCTATCTCGTCGTGCTGATCGTCGGCTCGTTCGTCGGCTACGTGGTCGGCGCGATCCTGTCCGACCGGCTCGGCCGCCGCGCGTCGTTCATCCTGTTCGCGATCGGCTCGTTCTCGCTCGGCATGGCGTACACGATGCTGCCGATCACCGACACCGCGATGCTGCTGCTCGGCTTCCCGCTCGGCATCGTCGTGCAGGGGATCTTCGCGGGCATCGGCGCGTACCTGTCGGAGCTGTATCCGGGTGCGATCCGCGGTTCCGGCCAGGGCTTCTGCTACAACCTCGGGCGCGGACTCGGCTCGTTCTTCCCGATCCTCGTCGGCTCGCTGTCGCAGTCGATGTCGCTCGTGAAGGCGATCGGCCTCGTCGCGGGCGGCGGCTACCTGCTCGTGATCGTCGCCGCGCTCGTGCTCCCGGAAACGCGCGGCAGGTCGCTCGCCGACGATCCGGCCGTCGCGTCGTGAGCGCCCCCTTCGTTCCGGAAACCGCATGCACGTGATCGTTCTCGGCGCCGGCGTGATCGGCGTCACCACCGCCTGGCACCTGCGCGAAGCAGGCTGCGACGTCACCGTGATCGAGCGCGAGGACGACGTCGCCCAGGCGACGAGCCTCGGCAACGCGGGCGTGATCGCCCCCGGCTACGTGACACCCTGGGCCGCGCCCGGCATGCCCGGCAAGATCCTCAAGTACCTGTTCAAGCCCGCTTCGCCGCTGATCTTCAGGCCCACGCTCGACACCACGCAGTGGCGCTGGATCGCGCGCTGGCTGCGCGAATGCGAGTTCGAGCGGTTCCGCGTGAACAAGCGGCGGATGCAGCGCATCGCGTACTACAGCCGCGCATGCCTGCACGCGTTCCGCGACCGCCATCCGTTCGACTACGGCGCGAGCCGCGGCTACCTGCAACTGCTGCGCGGCGCATTCGACGTCGAGATGGTGCAGCCCGCGCTGAAGGTACTGCGCGACGCGGGCATCGCGTTTCGCGAGCTCGACGCGGCCGGCTGCACGGCGATCGAACCGGGCCTGCGCTGGGCGCGGCAGGCGCCCGTCGGCGGCATCTACCTGCCCGACGACGAAGCCGGCGACTGCGCACGCTTCACGCGCGAATTGCGGGCGCTGTGCGAAGCAAACGGCGTGGCGTTCAGCTTTCGCACGCAGGTGCAGGCGCTCGACGTTGAAGCCGGCCGGGTGCGCGGCGTGCGGATCGTTGGTCACGGCGACGAGGATGACGGGCCGAATCCGCGCGCATCGAACCCCGGCGGCAAGCACCGCAGCGCGCGGCTCGCCGCCGATGCGATCGTCGTCGCGCTCGGCGTCGACAGCGCCGGCCTGCTGCGGCCGCACGGCATCGATGTGCCGCTGTATCCGGTGAAGGGCTACTCGGCGACGCTCACGGTCATCGACGACGAGAAAGCACCGCGTGCCGCGCTGATGGACGAATCGCTGAAGACGGCGATCACGCGTTTCGGCCCGACGTTGCGCGTCGCGGGTACCGCGGAACTCGGCAACCGGCGCGCAGCGCTGCGACAGCAGGCGCTCGATACGCTGATGAAGGTGCTCGACGACTGGTTCCCGCACGCGGCCGATCGCACGTCGGCGCGCTTCTGGGTCGGCCGCCGGCCGATGACGCCTGACGGGCCGCCGCTGCTCGGCTCGAGCGGGATCGACGGGCTCTGGCTCAACGTCGGCCACGGCTCGACCGGCTGGGCGATGTCGATGGGATCGGGGAAGGTGGTGGCGGATCTCGTGACAGGGCGAGAACCGGAAATCGATCTGTCGGGATTGACGCTCGCGCGCTACGGATAGCAGGCTGGAGGTTGCGCGACGTCGCCGCAGCGATGCAGCGGCAGCCCGCACGCGGCATGGCAACGACGGCGGCCGGCCTTTGCCAGGCCTCCCCGGAACGGCTCAATCCGCCGCTTCGCCGCCCGCCCGCGCAATCGGCGCCGACACGATCGGCCGATGCGACACGCCTTCGTGCGACAACCGGCTTTCAAACAGCGTAAGCGCATCGAACCGCAGCGCGACCGGCCGCTTCACCGCACCGCCGTGCGCCGGCTGTCCGACCGCATCGTGCGGCAGCCGCGCGAGTGTCACGTGCGGGCGGAACGGCCGCCGGTCAGCCGGCACGCCGAGCGCGCGCAGCTTCGCCGACAGCGCGACATTCAACGCCGCACACGCGGGCTCGGCGGCCAGTTCCGCAACGATCAGCCGCGCGCGCGGCAGGCTCGGCCACCACGCGATCCGTTCGACCGGCATTAACGGCAGTGCATGCGCGGCCGCGAGCGCCGGCAGGCATGCGGCCAGCTCGTCGCAGCGCACCCGCTCGATCGCGCCAACGAACGCGAGCGTCACATGCAGTTGCGCGGGCAGCGAACGCCGCGCGCCACGTGCAACCGGCAACGCGTGCAGCGCGTCGCGCGATGCCGCATCGGGCATCAGCGCGACGAACACGCGCAGCCGGTCGCCGTTCATGACTCGCGCACCACCGCGCGAGGCACGCTCGCGGCATCGGCCGCGGCCGGACGCTGCGGCAGCGGGCCATGCTCGCCCCACACGTCGGCCGGCAGCACGTTCGCGAGTGCCGGAATCGTGTTGCGCGTGAACACCGGATCGGCAACGCCTGCCGCGCGCTGACGGCGATAGTCGCGCCATGCCGCGTGCGCGTACTTGCCCAGCGCGAGGATCGCGATCAGGTTGATGATCGCCATCAGCCCCATGCTCGTATCGGCCATCGCCCACACGAGCGGCAGTTGCCCGACGCTGCCGAACATCACCATCGCGAGCACCGCGACGCGGAACAGCGGCAGCACGCCGCGCCGCCTCGTGATGAACTCGACGTTGCCCTCCGCATACGCGTAGTTGCCGATCACCGACGAATACGCGAAGAAGAAGATCGCGAAGGCCATGTAGATGCCGCCCCAATCGCCGACGTGGCTCGCGATCGAGCGCTGGGTGAGCGCCGCGCCTTCCATGCCGGTGCCCAGTTCGTACTGGCCCGACAGCAGGATCACGAAGGCGGTGGCGCTGCAGATCACGATCGTGTCGACGAACACGCCGAGCATCTGGATCAGCCCCTGCACGACCGGATGCCGCGTGCTGGCGGTGGCCGCCGCATTCGGCGCGCTGCCCATGCCGGCCTCGTTCGAGAACAGCCCGCGCTTCACGCCCATCGCGACTGCCTGGCTGACCGCATAGCCCGTCAGGCCGCCCGCCGCCTGCTCGAGACCAAACGCGCTCTTCACGATCAGCGCGATCACGCCCGGCACCAGCGCGATATGCGTCGCGACCGCGTAGACCGCGAGCGCGAGATAGCCGATCGCCATCAGCGGCACGATCACCTGCGCAACTGCCGCGATCCGCCGAATCCCGCCGAAGATGATCGGCGCGGTCAGCAGCACGAGCCCGAGACCTACCGTCGCGCGGCTCCAGCCGAACGACGTGTCGAACGCATCGGCGATCGCGTTGGCCTGCACCGCATTGAACACGAAGCCGAACGCGAGGATCAGCGACAGCGAGAACAGCACGCCGAAGCCGCGCGAGCGCAGGCCCGTCTGGATGTAGTACGCGGGGCCGCCGCGATAGCTGCCGTCCGGATGCGACACCTTGAAGATCTGCGCGAGCGTCGCCTCGACGAACGCGGACGACATCCCGACGAGCGCCGTCATCCACATCCAGAAGATCGCGCCTGGCCCGCCGACGGTCAGCGCGACCGCGACGCCGGCGATGTTGCCGGTACCGACGCGGCTTGCGAGCCCGGTCGCGAACGCCTGGAACGACGAGATGCTGCCCGGCTCGCCCTTGCTGCCGACCAGCTTGATGCTGAGCAACAGCGCCTTCAGCTGGATCATCCGGAACCGCAGCGTGAACCACGCGCCCACGCCGAGCAGCAGCGCGATCAGCACGTAGTTCCACAGCACGCCATTGACGGCGTCGATCAGCCCTTGCACGAATGCTTCCATCCAGAGTCCTTGTAAATGGGGTCGGTCATATGAGGCAGCCGCGCGCACGCGGTCGAAGGGGCCATATGATATGACAGTTTGCAAGGATCATTACAAAACGAAAGGAAAGCAGGATCGCGGAAAATCGATATCCGATGCGATCAGGTTAGGCGACGGTTCGGGAAAATGGCGAGGGCGCTGCGGTGACAGCGAACATGCTGTCCGCATGTGAGCATTGTCGGCAATGAAAAAAACCGGGCGCCCTTTCAGACGCCCGGTTCTCATCGAAACCCGCTCGCGCTATTCAGCTCAGCGCGGCAGTTCCGAATGCCCCATCAGGTACGCATCGACCGAGCGTGCGCACTGGCGGCCTTCGCGGATCGCCCACACCACGAGCGACTGGCCGCGGCGCATGTCGCCCGCCGCGAACACCTTGTCGACCGACGTGTAGTACGAACGATCGCCTTCGGTCGCCGCACGCGCGTTGCCGCGCGCATCCTTCGCGACACCGAATGCCTCGAGCACGGGTGCGGCCGGCTGCGTGAAGCCCATCGCGAGCAGGACGAGGTCGGCCTTCATTTCGAATTCGGAGCCCGGCACTTCCTGCATCTTGCCGTCCTTCCACTCGACGCGCACCGCGATCAGCTTCTCGACCTTGCCGTTCTTGCCTTCGAGACGCTTCGTCGCGACTGCCCAGTCGCGCTCGCAACCTTCCTCGTGCGACGACGACGTGCGCAGCTTGATCGGCCAGTACGGCCACACAAGCGGCTTGTTTTCCTCTTCCGGCGGCTGCGGCAGCAGCTCGAACTGCGTGACCTGCTTCGCGCCGTGGCGGTTCGACGTGCCGACGCAGTCCGAACCCGTGTCGCCACCGCCGATCACGATCACGTGCTTGCCCTTCGCGAGCAACTGGTCGACGAGCTTGTCGCCCGCGTTCACGCGGTTCTGCTGCGGCAGGAAATCCATCGCGAAATGGACGCCCGCGAGCTCGCGGCCCGGCACCGGCAGGTCGCGCGGCGTTTCCGAACCGCCGGCGATCACGACCGCGTCGAATTCTTCCTTCAGCGTGTCCGGCGAGATGGTTTCCTTCGCAAGGCTGCCGATCGACTCGGGCAGCGGATCCTTGCCGATGAACACGCTGGTGCGGAACGTCACGCCTTCCGCTTCCATCTGGCGCATGCGGCGGTCGATCAGCCACTTCTCGAGCTTGAAGTCGGGAATGCCGTAGCGCAGCAGGCCGCCGACGCGGTCGTTCTTCTCGAACACCGTCACGTCGTGGCCCGCACGCGCGAGCTGCTGCGCGGCGGCGAGGCCCGCGGGGCCCGAGCCGACGACGGCAACCTTCTTGCCCGTCTTGTGTGCGGCCGGCTCAGGCTTCACCCAGCCTTCCGCCCAGGCCTTGTCGATGATCGCGTGCTCGATCGACTTGATGCCGACCGGGTCGTCGTTGATCCCGAGCGTGCACGCCGCTTCGCACGGCGCCGGGCAGATGCGGCCCGTGAATTCCGGGAAGTTGTTGGTCGAATGCAGGACTTCGATCGCCTGCTGCCAGTCCTGGCGGTAAACGAGATCGTTGAAGTCCGGAATGATGTTGTTGACCGGGCAGCCGTTGTTGCAGAACGGGATGCCGCAATCCATGCAGCGCGCGCCCTGGACCTTCGCGTCCGCGTCGGTCAGTGCCGCGACGAATTCCTTGTAGTGCTTCACGCGCGTGAGCGGTGCTTCGTACGCCTCGTGGCGGCGTTCGAACTCCAGAAAACCGGTTGCCTTGCCCATAAGGTGCTCTTCTGTTCGGTATGTCGAGTGGGGGAGCCGCGCGCGGCAGTCATGCGCGCGCGGCAGTCGCTATGTCGTTCGTCGCTCAGGCGGCCAGTTCTTCCTTCGCCGCCTTCTTCGCGCCGATCTCGCCGAGCGCGCGCTTGTATTCGTGCGGGAACACCTTCACGAACTGGCGGCGCGCCGCGTCCCAGTTTTCCAGCAGCGACTTCGCGCGCGGCGAACCCGTGAACTGGAAATGACGCTCGACGAGCCCCTTGAGCAGCGCTTCGTCCGTCGTGCCCGCATGCCAGAGTGCGCGGTCGACCGTGCGCTCCTGCTCGGCCTGCTGCAGCACCGGCTCGAGCGCGACCATCGACTTGTTGCACTTCGCCGCGAACGTGCCTTCCGGATCGTAGATGTACGCGAGACCGCCCGACATGCCGGCCGCGAAGTTGCGCCCGGTCTCGCCGAGCACGACGACCGTGCCGCCCGTCATGTATTCGCAGCCGTGGTCGCCCGTACCTTCGACGACCGCCGTCGCGCCCGAGTTGCGCACGCAGAAGCGCTCGCCCGCGACGCCGCGGAAGAAGGCTTCGCCTTCGATCGCGCCGTACATCACCGTGTTGCCGCAGATGATGTTTTCCTCGGACTTGCCGCGGAAGTCGTTGGTCGGTCGGATGATGATCCGGCCGCCCGACAGGCCCTTGCCGACGTAGTCGTTGCCGTCGCCGACGAGGTCGAGCGTCACGCCCTTCGCGAGGAACGCGCCGAAGCTCTGGCCGGCCGTGCCCTTCAGCTGGATGTGCACCGCGTCGTCCGCCAGGCCGTCGTGGCCATGCTTCTTCGCGATCACGCCCGACAGCATCGCGCCGACCGTCCGGTTCACGTTGCGCACCGGCTGGATGAACGACACATGTTCGCCGTTCTCGATCGCGGCCTTCGCCTTCTCGATCAGCACGTGGTCGAGCGCGCGCTCGAGGCCGTGATCCTGCACGTCGACGTGACGCGGCGCGACGTCCTCACACTCTTCCGGCTGGTAGAACACGCGCGAGAAGTCGAGGCCCTTCGCCTTCCAGTGCTCGACGCCCTTGCGCGTATCGAGCAGGTCGGCGCGGCCGATCAAGTCGTCGAACTTCGCGATGCCGAGCTGCGCCATGATCTCGCGCACTTCCTCGGCGACGAAGAAGAAGTAGTTCACGACGTGCTCGGGCTGGCCCTTGAACTTCGCACGCAGCACCGGATCCTGCGTCGCGACGCCGACCGGGCACGTGTTCAGGTGGCATTTGCGCATCATGATGCAGCCTTCGACGACGAGCGGCGCCGTCGCGAAGCCGAATTCGTCCGCGCCGAGCAGCGCGCCGATCACGACGTCGCGGCCCGTCTTCATCTGGCCGTCGGCCTGCACGCGGATGCGGCCGCGCAGGCGGTTCAGCACCAGCGTCTGCTGCGTTTCGGCAAGGCCGAGTTCCCACGGCGTGCCCGCGTGCTTGACCGACGACAGCGGCGACGCACCCGTGCCGCCGTCATGGCCGGCGATCACGACGTGATCGGCCTTCGCCTTCGCGACACCGGCCGCGACCGTGCCGACGCCCACTTCCGACACGAGCTTCACGGAGATGCTCGCGCTCGGGTTCACGTTCTTCAGGTCGTGGATCAGCTGCGCCAGATCCTCGATCGAGTAGATGTCGTGGTGCGGCGGCGGCGAGATCAGGCCGACGCCCGGCACCGAGTAACGCAGCTTGCCGATGTATTCGGACACCTTGTGACCCGGCAGCTGGCCGCCTTCACCCGGCTTCGCGCCCTGCGCCATCTTGATCTGGATCTGGTCGGCCGACGCGAGGTACTCGGCGGTGACGCCGAAGCGGCCCGATGCGACCTGCTTGATCTTCGAGCGCAGCGAATCGCCGTCCTTCAGCGCAATGTCGCTGACGATCTCGTCGCCGATCACCGACTTCAGCGTCTCGCCTGACTTGATCGGAATGCCGCGCAGTTCGTTGCGGTAGCGCTTCTCGTCCTCGCCGCCTTCGCCGGTGTTCGACTTGCCGCCGATCCGGTTCATCGCGATCGCGAGCGTTGCGTGCGCTTCGGTGCTGATCGAACCGAGCGACATCGCGCCCGTCGCGAAACGCTTGACGATGTCCTTCGCCGGCTCGACGTCGTCGATCGGGATCGCCTTGGTCGGCTCGACCTTGAACTCGAACAGGCCACGGAACGTCATGTGACGCTTGGTCTGGTCGTTGATCAGGTGCGCGTATTCCTTGTACGTCTGGTACGAATTGCTGCGCGTCGCGTGCTGCAGCTTCGCGATCGAATCCGGTGTCCACATGTGGTCTTCGCCGCGCACGCGGTACGCGTACTCGCCGCCCGCGTCGAGCATGTCGCGCAGGACCGGGCTGTCGCCGAACGCGTCGCGGTGCAGGCGGATCGCCTCTTCCGCCACTTCGAACAGGCCGATGCCGCCGACCTTCGACGCGGTGCCCTTGAAGTACTTCTCGACGAGGTCGCTCGACAGGCCGAGCGCCTCGAAGATCTGCGCGCCCGTGTACGACATGTACGTCGAGATGCCCATCTTCGACATCACCTTCTGCAGGCCCTTGCCGACCGCCTTCGTGAAGTTGTAGACGGCCTTCTCCGGCGACAGGTCGCCCGGCAGCCCTTCGGCCATCTTCGCGAGCGTTTCCATCGCGAGATACGGGTGCACGGCTTCCGCGCCGTAGCCCGCGAGCAGCGCGAAGTGGTGCGTTTCACGCGCGGAGCCCGTCTCGACGACGAGGCCCGTGCTCGTGCGCAGCCCTTGCTGGACGAGGTGCGTGTGGATCGCCGACGTGGCGAGCAGCGCCGGAATCGCGACATGCTCGGCGTCCGTCTTGCGGTCCGACACGATCAGCATGTTGTAGCCCGACTTCACCGCGTCGACGGCTTCCGCGCACAGCGACGCGAGACGCGCCTCAATACCTTCCTTGCCCCAGGCCACCGGATAACAGATGTTCAGCTCGTAGGCGCTGAACTTGCCGCCCGTGTACTGGTCGATCGCGCGGATCTTCGCGATGTCCTTGAAGTCGAGCACCGGCTGCGACACTTCGAGACGCATCGGCGGGTTGATGTTGTTCGTGTCGAGCAGGTTCGGCTTCGGGCCGATGAACGACACGAGCGACATGACCATGTTCTCGCGGATCGGGTCGATCGGCGGGTTCGTGACCTGCGCGAACAGCTGCTTGAAGTAGTGATAGAGCGTCTTGTTCTTGTTCGACATCACCGCGAGCGGCGAGTCGTTGCCCATCGAGCCGACGGCCTCTTCACCCTGCTGCGCCATCGGCGCCATCAGGAACTTCAGGTCTTCCTGCGTATAGCCGAACGCCTGCTGGCGGTCGAGCAGCGCGGCGCCCTGCGTGCGGCCGGCCGCGACGTCCTCGGCCTTCGGCTCGATCTCGTCGAGCTTGATGCGCACGGCGTCGATCCAGCTCTTGTACGGCTTCGCGTTCGCGAGGTTGTCCTTCAGTTCCTTGTCGTCGATGATGCGGCCGTGTTCCATGTCGATCAGGAACATCTTGCCCGGCTGCAGGCGCCACTTCTTGACGATCTTCGATTCGGGGATCGGCAGCGTGCCGGCTTCCGACGCCATGATGACGAGGTCGTCGTCGGTGACGATGTAGCGGGCCGGGCGCAGGCCGTTGCGGTCGAGCGTCGCGCCGATCTGGCGGCCGTCGGTGAACGCGATCGCGGCCGGACCGTCCCACGGCTCCATCATCGCGGCGTGGTATTCGTAGAACGCGCGGCGGTTCTCGTCCATCAGCGTGTGCTGTTCCCACGCTTCCGGAATCATCATCATCACCGCGTGCACGAGCGGGTAGCCGGCCATCACCAGCAGCTCGAGACAGTTGTCGAACGATGCGGTGTCCGACTGGCCCGGGTAGATCAGCGGCCACAGCTTCGGCAGATCGTCGGCGAGCACGTGCGACGCGATCGCGCCGGTACGCGCGTTCAGCCAGTTCACGTTGCCCTTCACGGTGTTGATCTCGCCGTTGTGCGCGATCATCCGGTACGGGTGAGCCAGTTCCCACGCCGGGAACGTATTGGTCGAGAAGCGCTGGTGCACGAGCGCGAGCGCCGATACGACACGCGTGTCCTGCAGGTCGCGGTAATACACGCCGACCTGGCCCGCGAGCAGCAGCCCCTTGTAGACGATCGTGCGCGCCGACATCGACGGCACGAAGTATTCCTTGCCGTGCTTGAGCTTCAGCGCCTGGATGCGGTGGCTCGCCGTCTTGCGGATCACGTACAGCTTCCGCTCGAGCGCGTCCGTCACCATGATGTCCTTGCCGCGGCCGATGAAGATCTGGCGGATCAACGGCTCGCTCGCCTTCACGGTCGGCGAAATCGGCATCGCATGGTCGACCGGCACGTCGCGCCAGCCGAGCACGACCTGGCCTTCGGCCTTCACCGTGCGCTCGAGCTCCTGCTCGCACGCGAGACGCGACGCGTTTTCCTTCGGCAGGAAGATCATGCCGACCCCATATTCGCCGGCCGGCGGCAGCATCACGCCCTGCTTCGCCATTTCCTCGCGATAGAACGCGTCCGGAATCTGGATCAGGATGCCCGCGCCGTCGCCCATCAGCGGATCGGCGCCGACCGCGCCACGGTGATCGAGGTTCTCGAGGATCTTCAGACCCTGCTGAATGATCTCGTGGCTCTTCTTGCCCTTGATGTGAGCGACGAAGCCGACGCCACAGGCGTCGTGTTCGTTTTGCGGGTCATACAGACCTTGTGCGGCGGGCACCGCGGCGAGCGGCTGCTGGTGGTCGTTCATGGGGACACCGTCGTAAAGGGGGCCTGGAGGCCGTTGAACCATTTTCTTGTTGCCGTCGATCCCGCTCCCGACGGGAGACGGCGCGGCCGACGGTGGATGGGCATGCTTCGCCCGGGCCACCGGAATTCGGAATATACGCGACGAATCAAGGGAATAGCAACAAAAACCGCTTGATCGAACCCCAATTAAATGGATGCTTCTATCTGGTGCCGTTTTATTAGGGTCGTATCGTTTTGGTGCAAAAAGAAGCGGCGCTCGCAGCGCCGCCTCCCGAGCCGTCGTTCCTGCGTTACTGCTGGATCGGCGGCGTGTTTTCTCGCACCTTTCTGGGGCGTCCGCGCGGCAGCGGCGATACGCGCCGGTTCGCGGTGCGCGCCGCCCACTCGCGGTAGTTCTCGCCGCCGAGTACCCAGCCCTTGAGCGTCGCCTGCTGCAACTGGTCGGCCTGCCGCTCGTCGAGCGGCTGCTCGCACAGCTCCTTGTACGCACGCTGGCGGTCGAACGGCGTGTTGCCGAGCGCCCAGTAGAGCGGATGGTCGGTGATCAGGCTGTCGACGGTGAGCCCGACGTGATGCCGGTAGCTCGACCAGCGATAGGCCTCGGGTGTCGCGACGAGCTGCGAGCGCACCGGGCTCATCTCGACCACGCGACTCGCGAGCAGGAAATAGCGCTCGCCTTCGATCACGGTCGCGCGATAGCGGCCTTCCCACAGGGTGCCGCGCCGCGAATAGCGCCGGTTGAAATGCGCAACGTAGCGGCGACCGACGGCCTGCATCGCCTTCGGCAGGCTCGCCTCGTCGCTCGGCGTCACGAGGAGTTGCACCTGGCGCGGCAGCAGCACGTAGGCATGCACCGACAGGTGGTGATCGCGCGCGGCGGCCTTCAGGCAGTCGATGAAGAGTTCGTAGTCCTGGTCGTCGACGAACGCGGGTTGCTGATCCAGGCCGCGCAGTATCACGTGCTGCGGCTGGTCGGGAACGTAGAGTCGTGCTAACCGTGCCATGCTGAATGTCCGTTTGAACGCGTTAGGAAATACCCGGAGGTCCGAAAGTGCGCACCTACGTAGAATGCCCGTCCTATCGGTGCGCGAATGCGTACGGTCGTACTAATCCTAGGGTGAAAACTCTAACTTACGAGCTTGTTTGGTTTTAAACGCAGTCGTCATAATGAGCACGCCTTAGATCGGAGGAGACACAATGAAACGAAAACTGGCCATTACGGGGGCCGCAGCGCTCGCATTCACGTTTGCGGGCGGTACGGCACATGCACAATCCGCAGGTGATTTCTACGTCAGCACCGGCTGGCTGCACCTGTCACCGCAGGACAGCAGCGATCCGCTGTTCCTGTATGGCGTCGGCGGCACGCCCATCAACCAATCGATTCCCAACACGGGCGCCGGCATCAACGACGCCGATACGCTCGGGCTCGCCGCTGGCTACTTCGTCACCGACCACATCTCCACCGAGCTCGTGATGGGGATACCGCCGAAGTTCGACATTACCGGCAAGGGTCAGTTCGAACAGTTTGGCGTACTCGGCCGTGCGTATCAGTGGAGCCCCGCCGTACTGCTTCGCTACCACTTCAACGACGCCAACGCGAAGTTCCGTCCGTATGTCGGCGTCGGCGCGACGTATATCTGGTTCACCGGCGCGAAGATCACGAACAGCGCGTTCGAGAACGGCGTACTCGGCGGCCCGACCAGCGCGCAGACCAGCAACCAGTGGGCGCCCGTGTTCAACGCCGGCTTCACGTACAACTTCACGAAACACTGGTTCGCGGGCCTGTCGCTCTCGTACATCCCGGTCAGCGTGACCGCGACCTTCACGACGGCCCGCCGGACGCCGGTCGGCACCCTGACCGAAACGTCGAAAGCGAAGATCTCCCTCAATCCGATCGTCACGTACCTGAACGTCGGTTACCGCTTCTAAGCGTAGTCGAATATTTGGGGAATGGTTAATCCTGCTGCAATTTGTAGCGGAATTTTCGTGACGTAACGTCTCCACGATGCAAAACGCCCCGGCGGATTCCCGTCGGGGCGTCGTTTTTTTGTCTCAGGGTCTTCCCGCATCCACCATCGCACGGGACCGGCCGCTACGCGATATCGTCCAGCGCATCGGGGGCGATGAGGTCGATCCGGTCCGTGCAAACCGCGTCGACACCCCAGCGCGCGAGTTCTCGCGCCCGTTCGAGGTCGTTCACCGTGTACACCAGGATGCGCAGCCCGGCCGCCTTGATCGCGCGCACGAGCGCTTCGTCGAGCTGCTTGTGGTCTGCATGCAACGAAACGCAGCCGAGCGCGCCGACGACTTGCGCATGCCAGTCGTCCGGCACCGCCTCGTAGAGCATCCCGCGCGGCAGCGCAGGCGCCGTCGCGCGCGCCTGTTGCAGCGCCTCGGACGAGAACGACGACAGGAGCGGCGGGACCGCGGCATCACGCCAGTACGCGGCCGCGTCGGCCGCCACGCGCTGCCCCGTCTCGCGCTCGCGCCCCGGGCACGGCTTGATCTCGACATTCGCGGCCAGCCCGTGGGCGATGCAGCGCGCCGCCGCCGCCTCGAGCGTCGGCATCCGCTCGCCGGCGAAGCGCGCGTCGAGCCACGCACCCGCGTCGAGCGCGGCCAGCGCCGCATAACGCATGCCCGCCGCCGCGCCGTGACCGTTCGACGTGCGGTCGACCGTGTCGTCGTGCAGCAGGAACGTCACGTCGTCGGCCGACAGCTTCGCGTCGAACTCGACCATCCGGTGGCCGCGGCGCGCGCCCTCGTCGAGCGCGGCGAGCGTGTTCTCCGGTGCGAGCGTGCCGCCGCCACGATGGGCGACGACGCGCGGATAGGGCCACCAGTCGGTACGGGTCGTCATCGTCGGTCTCTCGCCAAGGTCAGCAGGTTCAACCGGCACGCTTGCCGGTCTCGGGATCGAAGAAATGCAGCCGGTGCGCGGGCAGCGCCGCCGCCAGCGCCGAGCCGCGCGCGGGACGGTCCGCGTGCGGCAGGCGCACCGCGACGTCGTGATTGCCCCAGCGGCCGTGCGCGAGATTGTCCGCGCCGAGCAGCTCGCACGAGTCGACCGGCAGCGTCGCCTGCGCGACGCCCGGCTGCGGCGTCATGTGTTCGGGACGCACGCCGAGCACCCAGTCGCGCCCGGTGGCGATCGTCGTGCCGATGCCGGGGGCGCCGGCGACCGGCAGCGCGGGGCCGCCCCCCGCGACCGTAAACGTCGCGCCGTCGTCCGACAGCCGGCCGTGCATCAGGTTCATCGCGGGCGAGCCGATGAAGCCGGCGACGAACACCGTCGCCGGCTTCTCGTACACGTCGACCGGCGCACCGATCTGCTCCGCGTAGCCGCGATTCATCACGATCACGCGCTGCGCGAGCGTCATCGCCTCGATCTGGTCGTGCGTCACGTAGACGCTCGTCGTCGCGAGCCGCGCATGCAACCGCTGGATCTCGAGCCGCATTTGTACGCGCAACTTCGCGTCGAGGTTCGACAACGGCTCGTCGAACAGGAACACCGACGGCTCGCGCACGATCGCGCGCCCCATCGCGACGCGCTGCCGCTGGCCGCCCGACAACTCGCGCGGCCGCCGCGCGAGCAGCGGCTCGAGTTCGAGGATCTTCGCGGCCGCCGCCACCCGCGAATCGATCGTCGCTCGCTCGATCCCGCGGATCTTCAGCCCGTAGCCCATGTTCTGCGCGACCGTCATGTGCGGGTACAGCGCATAGTTCTGGAACACCATCGCGATGTCGCGATCCTTCGGCTCCAGCGCGTTGACGACGCGCTCGCCGATCGCGATCTCGCCGTCCGTCACGCTCTCGAGCCCCGCGATCATCCGCAGCAACGTCGACTTGCCGCAGCCCGACGGGCCGACCAGCACGATGAATTCGCCGTCGGCGATCTCCACGTCGATGCCATGCAGCACGTGCTGCTTGCCGTCGTAGGATTTCCTGACGCCCTTCAAGCTCAGCGCAGCCATTCTTGGTCTTTCTCCCGGTTGCCGTCCGTCATTTATTTCTCGGAATCGACGAGGCCGCGCACGAACCAGCGCTGCATCGCCAGCACGACGACGAGCGGCGGGATCATCCCGAGCAGCGTCGCCGCCATCACGTATTGCCATTCGGTCGCGGCGTCGCCGCTCGCGATCATCGTCTTGATGCCCACCACCGCCGTCGACAGCGATGCCTCCGTCGTGATCAGGATCGGCCACAGATACTGGTTCCAGCCGTAGATGAACGTGATCACGAACAGTGCCGCGATGCTCGTCTTCGACAGCGGCAGCACGACGTCCCAGAAGAACCGCAGCGGCCCCGCGCCGTCGATGCGCGCGGCGTCCATCAGCTCGTCGGGCAGCGTCATGAAGAACTGGCGGAACAGGAACGTCGCGGTCGCCGATGCGATCAGCGGCAGCGTGAGCCCTGCGTAGGTGTTCGTCAGGTGCAGCGTCGACACGACCTGCACGGTCGGGAAGATCCGCACTTCCACCGGCAGCATCAGCGTGACGAAGATCAGCCAGAACGCCGTGTTGCGGAACGGGAAGCGGAAATAGACGATCGCATACGCGGACAGGATCGACACCGCGATCTTGCCCACCGCGATGCCGAGTGCCATCGCGAAGCTGTTCACGAGCAGGCGGCCGAACGGCGCCGTCGTGCCGCCGCTGCCGTGCCCCCAGATGTACGCGACGTTCTCGAACAGGTGCGTGCTCGGCACGAGCGATAGCGGCACCGTGAACACTTCCTGCGCGTTCATCGTCGCCGCGCAGAATGCGACGTACACGGGAAACACGACCAGCACGACGCCCGCGATCAGCACCGCGTGGCAAAACAGGTCGAAGCCCTTGCGATTTTCGATCATGCGTATTGCACCCTGCGTTCGACGAAGCGGAACTGGATCACCGTGAGCCCGACGACGATGATCATCAGCACGACCGACTGCGCGCCCGAGCTGCCGATATCGAGCCCCTGGAAGCCCTCCGCGAAGATCTTGTAGATCAGCGTCTTCGTGCTCTGCGCCGGGCCGCCGCCGGTGGCGGCATCGATCACCGGGAACGTGTCGAAGAACGCGTAGACGAGGTTCACGACCAGCAGGAAGAAGCTGGTGGGCGACAGCAGCGGCAGCACGATGTTGAAGAAGCGCCGCACCGGCCCGGCGCCGTCGATCGCCGCCGCCTCGATCAGCGAGCGCGGGATCGCCTGCAGGCCCGCGTAGAAGAACAGGAAGTTGTAGCTCACCTGTTTCCACACCGACGCGAGCACGACCAGGAACATCGCCTGGCCGCCGTTCAGCGCGTGGTTCCACACGATGCCGCTCTTCGCGAGCGCATAGGTGATCAGGCCGATGCTTGGGTTGAACAGGAACGCCCACAGCACGGCGGCGATCGTCGGGGCGACCGCGTACGGCCAGATCAGCAGCGTGCGATACACGCGCGCGCCGCGGATCACGCGATCGGCGCACGCGGCGAGGATCAGCGACACGACAAGCCCGCTCACCGTGACGAGCGAACTGAACACGAGCGTCGTGCGGAACGAATCGAGATACAGCGGATCGGCGAACAGGTGCGTGAAGTTCGCGAGGCCGACGAATTCGCTCGACGTGCCGAACGCATCCTGCGTCTGCGTCGACTGCCACAGCGCAACGCCAGCCGGCCACAGGAAGAACACGGCGGTGATCGCGAGCTGCGGCGCGATCAGCAGGTACGGCAACAGGCTCGTACCGAAACGGGAACGGGATTGCATCGCGGATATCCGGTCAGGCGCAACGAAAAGGTGACCGCGCCGCCGGCCGGCGCGTGCATCCGTACGGGAGGCGACGCGACCGGCGGCACGAAGCGATGCAGGCTCAGCCGCCCGACTTCTCGAAGCGGCGCAGCAGTTCGTCGCCGCGCGACGCGGCCGAATCGAGCGCGTCCTTCGGCGACTTCTTCTGCGCCCAGACCTGTTCGAACTCCTCGTCGACCACCGTGCGGATCTGCGGCATGTTGCCCAGACGCAGCCCCTTCGTGTACGGCAGCGGCGGCTTGTTCAGCATCTGCTTGATCGCGGTTTCGGCGCTCGGGTTCTTCGCGTAGAAGCCCTGCTGGCGCGTGAGGTCGTACGCCGCGGTCGTCACCGGCAGGTAGCCCGTGTCCTGGTGCCACTTCGCGGCGACCGCCGGCGAGGCCAGGTACGCGAGGAATTTCGCGACGCCCTTGTAGGTCGCCGGATCCTTGCCGGCCAGCACCCACAGGCTCGCGCCGCCGATGATGGCATTCTGCGGCGCGCCCTTCACGTTCGCGTCGTACGGCATCATGCCCGTGCCGTAGCTGAACTTCGCGAACTTCTGCACGTTCGCGAGCGCGCCCGACGACGTCGTCATGATCCCGCAGTCGCCGCTGTAGAACTTCGCCGACGCTTCATCCTTGCGGCCCGCGTAAGTGAACGTGCCGTCCTTCGCCATCTGCTGCAGGAACGAGATGTGCGCGATCTGCTGCGGCTTGTTGAATTCGAGCACCGCGTCGGTGCCGTCGAAGCCGTTGTTGCGGCTCGCGAACGGCAGCCCGTGCCACGCACTGTAGTTCTCGAGCTGGATCCAGCCCTGCCAGCCGGTCGTGAAGCCGCATGCCATCCCCGACTTGCGCAGCTTCTCGGCGTCGGCCTTCACGTCGGCCCACGTCTTCGGCGGCTGGTTCGGGTCGAGCCCGGCCTTTTTGAACGCGTCCTTGTTGTAGTACAGCACCGGCGTCGAGCTGTTGAACGGCATCGATACGAGGTGGCCCGTCTTCGCGTCGCTGTAGTAGCTCGCGATGGTCGGCACGAACCCCTTTTCGTCGAGCGGCACGCCGGCCTGCTTGAACACGTCGTAGACAGGAACGACGGCCTTCTTCGCCTGCATCATCGTGGCCGTGCCGACTTCATAGACCTGGAGGATCGCCGGCGCGTTGCCGCTGCGATAGGCCGCGATGCCGGCCGCGAGTGCCTGGTCGTAGGTGCCCTTGAAGACCGGCACGATCTTGTAGTCGCTCTGCGACGCATTGAACTGGTCGGCAATCGCGTTGACCCGCTCGCCGAGCGCGGCTTCCATCGCGTGCCAGAACTGGATTTCCGTCGCGGCGAGCGCCACGTGCTGCACCCCGAATATCAGCGCGCCGCCGAGCGCGATAGAACGAACCAGTGTCCCCGCAGGCTTCTTCTTCATCGACCTCTCTCCTATGAAAACGTTACCAACAGCGTGTGCAACATTCCCGTCGCCATTGAACCGGCGAAGTCTAGTGATCGTTTGTGACAGTCAGTTGTCGTTGATGACGAACAGGCGCTGATACTCCTTCAGCGCGAAGCGGTCGGTCATGCCGGCGATGTAGTGCGCGACGAGGCGCGGCTGCTGCGCGGTGTCGTCGGACTGGTACGGCGGCGGCAGCAGGCGCGGATCGTCGATGAACGCATCGAACAGCCCGGTGACGACGCGCTGCGCCTTGCTCGCCATGCGCATGACCTTGTAGTGGCGATAGAGGTTCTTGAAGAGGAAACGCTTGAGGGCGGCCGCCTGCGCAGCAACCGTCTCGCTGTGCGACACGAGCGGCGGCGCGGCGCGCACGTCATCGAGCGACGCGGGCGCGACGCGCACGAGATTGCGCGTGGTCTCGTCGATCAGGTCGACGATCAGCGTGTTGATGATGCGGCGCACCGTCTCGTGCACGAGACGGCGGCCTTCGAGGTGCGGGAATTCGGCGAGCGCCGCCTCGTAGTGGCGCTGCCACAGTTCGACTTCCGCGAGTTGCTCGATCGTGATCAGGCCGGAACGCAGGCCGTCGTCGACATCGTGGTTGTTGTACGCGATCTCGTCCGCGATGTTGGCGAGCTGCGCTTCGAGCGACGGCTGGCGGCCCTGCAGGAAGCGCTCGCCGAGCGCGCCGAGCTTGCGCGCATTCTCGCGCGAGCAGTGCTTCAGGATGCCTTCGCGCGTTTCGAAGCACAGGTTCAGCCCGTTGAACGCGCCGTAGTGCTCCTCGAGCTCGTCGACGACTGCCAGGCTCTGCAGGTTATGCTCGAAACCGCCATGCTCGCGCATGCAGGCATTCAGTGCGTCCTGCCCGGCATGGCCGAACGGCGTATGGCCGAGATCATGCGCGAGCGAGATCGCCTCGACGAGATCCTCGTTCAGGCGCAGGTTGCGCGCGACCGAGCGCGCGATCTGCGCGACTTCGAGACTGTGTGTGAGGCGGGTGCGGAACAGGTCGCCTTCGTGATTGACGAAGACCTGCGTCTTGTATTCGAGACGGCGAAACGCGGTCGAATGAACGATGCGATCGCGGTCACGCTGGAATTCGGTGCGCGCCGCCGGCGGTGTTTCCGGATGGCGGCGGCCGCGCGACTGCGATGCGTGTGCGGCATACGGAGCGAGATGGGCTTCCAGCGCCGCCAAAGTCGGCGGCTCGGCCACCGGCGCAGCGGATGCGCGGCCGGCTTCGGGCAGTGTGCTGCTGGATGTCTCGCTCACGTCTCCTCCAGGTCAGGGGCGCCAGGGCATCCGGGCGGCCGTTAGCGGGTCGTTTGTGCCAGTGTAGCGGACACGGCCTCGTCCGGCGCCTGCGTGATCAACGTATCGCCGAATCGCTTCAGCAGGATGAACTTGATCGCACCGGCCTCGGCCTTCTTGTCGACGCGCATCAGGTCCATGTAGCGCGCGTTGCCGAGCGCGGGCCCGCGGGTCGGCAGGTGCGCGGCCGCGATCACCGCATCGAGGCGCTGCCGCGACGCTTCGTCGAGCAGGCCGAGCCGCACCGACAGGTCACCCGCCATCACCATCCCGCAGCCGACCGCCTCGCCGTGCAGCCACTCGCCGTAGCCGAGCCCGGCCTCGATCGCATGGCCGAACGTGTGGCCGAAGTTCAGGATCGCGCGCAGGCCGCCTTCGCGTTCGTCGGCCGCCACCACGCTCGCCTTGATCTCGCACGAGCGCTTCACCGCATGTGCGAGCGTAGCCGGGTCGCGACGGTTGAGCGCGTCGACGTTCGCCTCGATCCAGTCGAAGAATTCAGCATCGGCGATCGCGCCGGTCTTGATGATCTCGGCGACGCCGGCCGCCAGTTCGCGATCGGGCAGGGTCGTCAGCGCGCCAATGTCGGCGATCACTGCCTGCGGCTGGTAGAACGCACCGATCATGTTCTTGCCGAGCGGGTGGTTGATGCCCGTCTTGCCGCCGACCGACGAGTCGACCTGCGACAGCAGCGTCGTCGGCACCTGGATGAACGGCACGCCGCGCATGTAGCACGCGGCCGCAAAGCCCGTCATGTCGCCGATCACGCCGCCGCCAAGCGCGACGAGGGTCGTCTTGCGGTCCGCGCGGTCGGTCAGCAGGCCGTCGAAGATCAGGTTCAGCGTTTCCCAGTTCTTGTACGCCTCGCCGTCCGGCAGCACGACCGTCGATACGCGCTTGCCGAGCGGCGCAAGCGCCGCGCGCAGCGCGTCGCCGTAGAGCGGATCGACCGTCGTGTTCGTGACGATCGTGACGGACGAGCCCTTGATATGAGGCGCGAACAGTTCGGCGCGGCCGATCAGGCCGGCGCCAATGTGAATCGGATAGGCGCGGTCGCCCAGATCGACGTTGACAGTAATCATGCTTGTAGCGGCTTGGCGATGACGCCCGCCAGTTCGAGTTGCATCAACACCATGTTGACGAGACCGTTGACCGACGGACGGCCGGTCTCGATGACGAAATCCGCGCATTCGCGGTACAGCGGATCGCGTACCTCGTAGAGCGCTTCGAGACGCCCTTTCGGATCTTCGGTCTGCAGCAACGGGCGGTTCTTGTCCTTGCGCGTGCGCAGCCACAGATCGTGCGGATTGGCGCGCAGGTAGACGACGATGCCGTGGCTTTTCAGGCAGTCGCGGTTTTCCGGGCGCAGCACCGCGCCGCCGCCCGTCGCGAGCACGATGTTCTCGCGCTGCGTGAGATCGGCGATCACCTGCGTTTCGCGATCGCGAAACCCGGCCTCGCCCTCCAGCTCGAAGATCACCGGAATGCGTGCGCCCGTGCGGGCCTCGATTTCGTGGTCGGAGTCGAAGAACGTCCTGTCGAGACGACGCGCGACCGCACGGCCCACGGTGGTCTTACCCGCTCCCATAAGGCCGACGAAAAATACGTTTGCATGTGGGTCCCGCGCTTGCAACGGCTTCCTCTGCTTCAATCTTGCTGGTGTGTGGCGCAGCTTACTGGCAAAGCGGCTGCCTTGTCGAGCCTGCGCCGGCGGCTTCCGGCCCCGTTTTTTCGCCATCCGCGCCGCCCGCACCGCGCGCATCGCAGCGCGCATCGACGACGGTCGGCGTGATGAAGACGACCAGTTCGCTGCGCTGGTCGCGCTGCGCGCGATGCCGGAAAAGCGCGCCCAAAAACGGTATTTTGCCCAAGAGCGGCACGCGCGTCACATCGTTCCGGTTCAACTGCTCATAGATCCCGCCGATCGCGACCGTCCCGCCATTCTCGACCTCGACTCGCGTCTGGACGTGCTTTGTATGAATCGCCGGACCGGCCGCCGTCGGCTCGCCGATGCTGTCCTTCGTCACGTCCAGGTCGAGCACCACGCGCCCGTCCGGCGTGATCTGCGGCTCGACCTCGAGCTTGAGCGTCGCCCGGCGGAACTGCACGCCGCTCACGCCGTTGCCGACCTTCGCCTGGTATGGCAGCTCCGAACCCTGTTCCACGATGGCCTTGACGCGATCGGCGGTCACCACGCGCGGGCTCGAAACGATCTGGCCCCGCCCCTGCGCCTCGAGCGCGCTCAGTTCGACATCGAGCACGCGGCTGAGCGGCGCGGCGAACAGCGTGAAGCCGGCGGTTGCCGCTTCGAAGCCGCCGAGCGGCCGCGCGGCAAGGTCGAGCGCGTTGCGCGCGCCGGTCGTGAACGTGCCGCTCTCGCCCGACGGCGGCCGCTCCTGCGCCCGCAGCGCGACGCGTGCGCCTAAATTGCGCGAAAAACCCTGCTCGCCCTCGACGATGCGGGCCTCGATCCGGACCTGCCGCGACGGCCGGTCGATCGCATCGATCAGGCTCGCGATCTGGCCGAGACGCGGCGCGAGATCGGTGACGAACAGCAGGTTCGTGCGCGGATCGGCCGCCGCGGCGCCGCGCTTCGACAGCAGGCGCTGGCCGGTCGCGCCGGCCAGCAGCCGTTGCACGTCCTGCGCACGCGGGTAGTGCAGCGCGAACGTACGGCTCGCAAGCGGCTCCAGATCGGCGGCCCGCGCGTGCATTTCGAAGCGCTCGCGTTCGCGCGCGGCCAGCTCGGCCGCCGGCGTGACCCATATCACGTTGCCCCGCCGGGACATCGCGAGCCCGTGCGTATCGAGCAGCGTGTCAAAGGCATCGCGCCAAGGCACATTGTTCAGACGCAACGTGACGGTGCCACGCACCTGCTCGCCGACGACGATATTGAGTCCGGTGAACCTGGCGAACGCGTCGAATGCGGCCGCGAGCCCCGCACCCTGCAGGTTCAGCGAGATCCGCCGTGCGTCGTCCGCATCGCCCGGGTGTCGGGCAGCAGCGTCGGCCATCCGGGCCGGCGGCGCCAGCGGGATCGGCGGCCCCTCCAGCCCGGGTGCCGGGGTAGCGGCCTCCGCCTGAAGCGCCGCGCGAGCCGCCTGGTCGAACGGCGACTGGCCGCCCGCCGCCGATACGGTGTTGTCCGCACCGTCCACCGCACCTTGCGGCAGCGGCAGGCCCGGCACCGGCGTATCCGTCGATGCTGCGGGCCAGACGGCCGGCAGCGGCGGCAACGCGGCGCTTGCACCGGCCGCACTCAATCCGGCCCAGACGGCAAGTGCCCGACATCCGGGTTTCATCATGGCCGCCTCCGTTCGTTCAGGGTAACTCGGTATGCGCCGTCCGCCGTCGCGAGCGTCACGGCAACGGGATCGACTCGCACCACTCGCGCTGCCCCGAGGGTTTCGCCGGGCACCACGGCCGTGAACGCGCCGTCACCGTCGTCGAACAACGCGAGACCGGTGCGCCCATCGCGGATCGTGCCGGCCAGGCGAGCAGCCGCTGCCGCCACATCAGACGAATCAGCCTCGCCGAACGGATCGGCACCGGACGCATCGGCCAGAACCGGCGCCTCTCCGCCCGTGGACATTACCGCCGCCAACCCCGGAAACACGTCGACAGACATTTCCACGCGCGCGGCCTCCTTTGCCCGTTCGACACGCAGCGCGGTCGGCACCGCCAGCACCGGGAAACGCGCCAGGCCGCCGACCATCTGCAGCAATGCGCGAAAGCCGCCATCCGCGACGATGCGCACCGTGCGCCGGCCGTCCGGACCCGCACCATCGGTACGCAACGGCTCGATCGATACGCCGAGCAGCCCGCTCGACGCGGCGCGATCCGCCAGTTCCAGCATCAACGCGGCCCACTCCGGCGCCTGCGACGAGCGATCGCCGCGTGCCGCCGCCGGATGCCCGTCGCGTTGCCGGGCAGCCGCCGTCAGAACACGCTGCGCGTCGGCCTCACGCATCTGCGCCGCCGCCAGCAACGCGCGGCTGTGCGCAAGCCCGCTCCAGTCGGCAGCATTCGCCAGATGAATGCCGCCCGCCAGCACGGCCGCGAACGCGAGCATGCAGCCCGCGATGTGTACAGCAGCCGGCGACACGCGCCGCATGCCCCCCAGCCATTCATCGCCACGCCGTGCGGGCCGATGCGCGAGCGCCGCCGTCATGCGCCACCTCCCGGGGCTTTTCCAGGCGGCATCGCGTCGTGCCAGCGCAGTTGAACCGAGAACCGGAAAGGCATCCCGCCCGTCGCGACAGGCGCATCCGAGGCAGGCTTCAACGCATCGATGTCGATCCGCCAGCCACGCTGCTCGCGCGCCATCCCGGCGAGCCATCGCGCGGCCGCCCGGTAGCTCGCGGCGCGTGCATCGAGCACGGCACCGGCCGACGTCGTGCGCAGCGCGTCGAGCCGCACGGTGCCGTCGCGCACCTCCGCCAACATGGCCAGCAGCCCCGCGACGTGCCGGTAGGGAGCGGCAAGCGCGTCCGCCTGCGCGTCACGCTGCGAGGCAACGGCCGCTGCATTGGCAGCGCGCGTCGCGGCGCCCACCTGCGGCTGCAACTGCCGCAGCCGTGCCTCCACGCTTGCGCGCTCGGTATCCACACGCCACCGCGCCCCGGCGGCGGCGCCCGTCCACAGGCCGGCGCCGAGCACGCCGAGCAGAATCGCCGCACCGCACTGCAGGGCGCGACGACGTCGCAACGCCTGCGCCAGCCGCTCGCGGTAGGGCAGCAGGTTGAAGCCCCCCGGCCCCGCATGACGGACCGTCATTCCCACGCCCCGCGCAATGCCAGCCCGAACGCGACAGCCCAAGCCGGGCCGCCCGGCCTGCAGGCGGGCGGGCACGCTTGCCCGTTCCAGCCCGTGCAGTCGAACGGCACCGCAACCGCGCCGAGTACGTCGCCGATCTCGGCGACGGACGTATCGAAACGGGTGATGCACCGCTCGTCTCCGGCCACGAGTACGCAACACAAGGCCCCGAGCGAGCGCCTGCGCAATGCATCGGAAATCGCCCCCGGCACGGCGCCGGACAGCGTCAGCACCGGTACGGCCAACGGGCCGTCGATGCGCCAGCCGTGCACGCCCGAGTCATGAAACCAGAGTGCCGCGCAGGGCCCCGCCTGCGCGTCGGGTTCGATTTGCGCGGCGTAGCGCAACGCACGCAGCGCCGCGGCCGACTCGCCGTCGACTACCGTCAGGTCGACACCGGCCTGCGCGGCTACGTCGATCCGCCGTTCGAGCAGCGCCAGCGGGGCCACGGCAATCTCGATCTCGCCCGACCCCGCTCCGCCATCCTGCCGCCAGTCGAACGCGAAACCGTCCGGCGCCAGCCCCGAGATGCGTTCGGCCGCCTGCCGCGCGGCGTCCTCGATGTCGTCCCGCCCGGCCAGATCAAGCGTCGCGGTGCGCATCTCGTCATCGTGCAACGCCATCACGCCACGCGCGTCGCACCGCACGCCGGCCGCCGACAGTCTCGACACGGCCGCGGCCAGCGCACGCGCGACCGCCGCCCAGCGCGCATCCTCAGGCCCGCCCGCCAACCCGACCGGCTCCCGTTCGAGCCCCTCGACGTACACCTGAGCGCCCCGGCCGCGCCGGCTCAGCACGACCACCCTCACCTCGTCCGCACCGACGTCGATTCCCGTCGACCGGTGCCCGCCCCGCGCAAGCCGCGCTCCCCATCGTCCCGCCATCCCAGCCTCCCGAAATCGTCGCGACCCGTGCCGCGTTTCCGAGACCTGATTCTGCAAAGCGGCGCGGGCGGCCGACAGTCGGCCTAACGGCCAGCATCCGCTCGCGACGGCCTCGCGCGGGCTATGCTGGAAGTGCGCCAAGCCGCGTCTTCCCGGCGGGCGGCCCCCGCGTCAGGACCGGTCTTACCGGGCGGCTATAATCGCGGGACTGTTTTCCGGTATGCCTATGCAATCCACGACTCCTACGTCCCCGCCTCCTGCCCCGGAGCCGAAGAAGCGTCCCTGGTGGCAAAAAGTCCTGCTCGGATTCGCCACGATGTGCGTGGCGCTCGTCGTGGCCGGCGGCCTCGTGCTCGGCTACGCGCTCGTCGTTGCGTGGCCGAACATGCCGTCGCTCGACGCGCTGACCGACTATCGGCCGAAGGTGCCGCTGCGCATCTATACGTCCGATCACGTCCTGATCGGCGAATTCGGTGAGGAACGCCGCGACGTCGTCCATTTCAAGGACGTGCCCGACTCGCTGAAGAAAGCGATCCTGGCGATCGAAGACGCGCGCTTCTACGATCACGGCGGCGTGGACCTCACCGGCATCGTCCGCGCCGGCTTCGTCGCGCTGACGAACGGCCATGCATCGCAGGGGGCGAGCACGATCACGATGCAGGTCGCGCGCAACTTCTTCCTGTCGAGCGAGAAGACCTACACGCGCAAGATCTACGAGATGCTGCTCGCGTACCGGATCGAGCGTGCGCTGACGAAGGATCAGATTCTCGAGGTCTACATGAATCAGATCTATCTCGGCCAGCGCGCGTATGGCTTCGCGAGCGCCGCGCGGGTCTACTTCGGCAAGGACCTGAAGGACATCACGCTCGCCGAAGCGGCGATGCTCGCGGGGCTGCCGAAGGCGCCGTCCGCGTACAACCCGGTCGTGAACCCGAAGCGCGCGAAGGTGCGCCAGGAATACATCCTGCAACGGATGCTCGAACTGAACTTCATCTCGCGCGAGCAGTACGACGAGGCCGTCGCGCAGCCGCTCGTCGTCAAGGGTCCGGGCCGCGATTTCAGCGTGCATGCAGAGTACGTCGCGGAAATGGTCCGGCAAATGATGTACGCGCAGTACCGTGAGGAAACCTACACACGCGGCTTCAACGTCGTCACGACGATCGACTCCGCGGACCAGCAGGTCGCGTACACCGCGCTGCGCAAGGGCATCATGGATTACGAACGCCGGCACGGCTATCGGGGGCCGGAAGGCTTCATCGAGCTGCCGGCCGGTGCCGACGACCGCGAACAGGCGATCGACGATGCGCTGCTGGAACACCCCGACAACGGTGAGCTGATTGCCGCGGTCGTCACGGCCGCCAGTCCGCGCCAGATCACGGTTGCGTTCATCGACGGCAGCAATGCGACGATCGAAGGCGACAACCTGCGCTTCGCGTCGGGCGCGCTGTCGGCCAACGCGCAGCCGAATCGTCGCATCCGCCCGGGTGCGATCGTCCGCGTCGTCAAGAACGACACCGGCACATGGTCGATCACGCAGTTGCCGCAGGTCGAGGGGGCGTTCCTGTCGATCGTCCCGCAGGACGGCGCGATCCGCTCGCTCGTCGGCGGCTTCGACTACAACAAGAACAAGTTCAACCACGTCACGCAGGCATGGCGGCAGCCGGGTTCGTCGTTCAAGCCGTTCATCTATTCGGCGTCGCTCGACAAGGGCCTCGGGCCGGCAACCGTGATCAACGACGGCCCGCTGTATTTCAGCGCGGCCGAAACGGGCGGCCAGCCGTGGGAACCGAAGAACTACGGTGGCGGCTTCGAAGGCCCGATGTCGATGCGCACCGCGCTGCAGCGCTCGCGCAACCTCGTGTCGATCCGGATCCTGAACCACATCGGCACGAAGTACGCGCAGCAGTACATCACGCGCTTCGGCTTCGACGCCGAACGTCATCCGGCCTACCTGCCGATGGCACTCGGCGCGGGCCAGGTCACGCCGTTGCAGATGGCGGGGGCGTACTCGGTCTTCGCGAACGGCGGCTACCGCGTCAATCCGTACCTGATCGCCGAAGTCACCGATCCGAACGGCGCGATCGTCGTGCGCGCGCAGCCGCTCGTCGCCGAGCAGAATGCGCCGCGCGCGATCGACGCGCGCAACGCATATGTGATGAACAGCCTGCTGCAGAGCGTCGCGCAGCGCGGCACGGGCGCCCGGACCAACGTGCTGAAGCGCACCGACCTCGCGGGCAAGACCGGCACGACGAACGACTCGCACGATGCGTGGTTCGCCGGCTACCAGCACACGCTCGCCGCGATCGCGTGGATCGGCTACGACAATCCGCGCAGCCTCGGCGATCGCGAAACGGGTGGCGGCCTGTCGCTGCCGGTCTGGATCGACTACATGGGCGCCGCGCTGAAGGGCGTGCCCGAGTTCAAGCCGACGGTGCCTGACGGCGTCGAGTCGCTTGGCGGCGAGTTGTACTTCACCGAGTTCACGCCCGGTCACGGCTTCGTGTCGACGGTTGGCGTGCCGCAGGCCCCGGCCGCGCAGAACGTCGACGCCACCGTGCCGCACGTCGACGAGCAGGAAAAGCAGGACATCATGAACCTGTTCGCGCACTGACCACCGGCCCGGACATGAAAAAAGCGCCCTGCGGGGCGCTTTTTCTTTGGTACGACGCGTCGGGGCACGGCCCCGGCTTCGAGCTGGGCTGTTACGGCGCGCTGAACGTGATCGGCAGGCCGGCCTGCTGCGTCGCATATTCGGTGAGCGCCGAGAAAAACTCGGTGCCCGTGCGTGTATCGCGCCATTCGCCGTCGATGAAACGGTAGTGGAAACCGCCCGCCTTCGCGGCAATCCACACCTCCTTCATCGGCGGCTGCAGGTTGACGATGATCTTCGAGCCGTTCTCGAACGTCAGCGTCAGGACGCTGCCGTTGCGCTCCAGATCGATGTCGTGATCGCCGTCGTTGGCGTCGTCGACGGTACGCTCGACGGCCGCCAGCACGGCCTCGGCACGGGTCAGGTATTCGGTATCGGACATGCTAAACTCTATCGGTTCAATTGTTCAGGGACGATCATGCGAGTCGTTTTCCGGATGAGCGCGATTGTAGCGGCTTTGGCGATTCTTGCCGGCTGCGGTCAAAGCGGCGCGCTCTATCTGCCCACCGTGCCTCCGATGCCCAAGCCACTCCAGCAGCAGGACACGCCGCCGTCGGACGTGAAGCCGACCGATGAAAACGCGTCGTCCGACAGTGTGCCCGATTCGTCCGGCACGCCGCTCACGCTGTCACCCGAATTGTCGAGCGGGGCATCGACCCTGCCCGCACCGGCGTCGAGCCCGGCCGTCGCGAAGTAACCACGCGCCGCCTGCACGGCCCACGAAACGAGGCGATGACTTCCCGGTCATCGCCTTTTGTTCTTTCAGGCTGCACCGTCACGCACGCACGCGCCGCCATCCCCATGCAATGAGCCGCCAGCCGAGCAGCGCGGCCACGATTGCCGCATAAAGCCTCGGCTGCGCGAGATTGTGCTTGCCGGCCCTCATCCACCAGAAGTGCAGCAGGCCGAACAGCACGATCGCATAGATCGCGCTGTGCAACGTCGCCCAGTGGCGGCCGAGCCGGCGCGCCATGGCACGCGGCGAGGTTGCCGCGAGCGGAATCAGCAGCACGAATGCGGCGAACCCGACCGTGATGAACGGGCGCTTGCCGACATCCTTCAGGATCGCGACGACGTCAAACCACTTGTCGAACCACAGATAGGTCGTGAAATGCAGCGTCGCGTAAAAGAACGCGAACAGCCCGATCATCCGGCGAAAGCGCAGCAGCGCGGTGAACCCCGTCATGCGCCGAAGCGGCGTGACGGCGAGCGTGACGCAAAGCATCACGAGCGTCCAGAGACCCGTCGAGCGCGTGATGAACTCGATCGGATTCGCGCCGAGCCGGTCGGTCAGCCCGAACAGCACGAGACGCGCGAGCGGATAAAGGCCGGCCGCGAAAACCAGCACCTTGGCCGGTGCGAGCCAGCGCGGCGCGGCGGCGGGACGGACCGCGCCGCGCCGTGCGGCACGTGCTGCCGGGCCCGCGCCGGCGGTGGGCACCTGGGCCAGCGTCGAAGGGGGCATGTCGTTTCTCATCGCCGCCCTCAAAAATTCTTCTTCAGGTCCATGCCCTGATACATCGACGCGACCAGGTCGCCGTAGCCATTGAACATCAGCGTCTTGCGCTTCGGCGTGAAAAAGCCGTCCTCGCCGATGCGCCGCTCGGTTGCCTGGCTCCAGCGCGGATGATCGACGTTCGGGTTCACGTTCGAATAAAAGCCGTATTCGTTCGACGCATACGTGTTCCAGCTCGTCTTCGGCTGCTTGTCGACGAAGCGGATCTTCACGAGTGACTTCGCGCTCTTGAAGCCGTACTTCCACGGCACGACGATCCGCACCGGCGCGCCGTTCTGGTTCGGCAACACCTGCCCGTAGACGCCCATCGTCAGCAGCGTCAGCGGATTCATCGCCTCGTCCATCCGCAGCCCTTCGGAGTACGGCCAGTCGAGCACCGGCGTCGAGAGGCCGGGCATCTGCGACGGATCGGCCAGCGTGATGAACTGCACGTACTTCGCGTTACCGGTCGGCTGCACGCGCTTGATCAGCTCGGACAGCGGCACGCCGATCCACGGGATCACCATCGACCATCCTTCGACGCAGCGCAGCCGGTACACGCGCTCCTCGAGCGGCGCGAGCTTCAGCAGTTCGTCGAGATCGAACACCTTCGGATGCAGTACCTCGCCCTCGACGCTCACGCGCCACGGGCGAGGCCTCAGCGTGCCGGCGTTCTGCGCGGGGTCACGCTTGTCGGTGCCGAATTCGTAGAAGTTGTTGTAGGAGGTAATGTCCTTGAACGGGGTCACCGTGTCGGTCGCGACGAACTTCGGATTCGTCTTCGCCGCGAGCTTCGCGGCCCGCGCGTCGGGCGACGCATAGGCGGCAAGCGCCGCGCCGCTGCCGCCGAGCAGCCCGCCCGCCGCCGCAAGGCCGGCCGCCTGCAATACCCGCCGCCGGTTCTCGAACACCGCACGCGGCGTGATTTCTCCGGGCGCGATATCGCCGCCGGTCAGTACGTTCCGCAAAGGGCGTTTGATCCACATCGTGCTGCTCCTCCTGCATGCGCCGCGCGCAGCTTCATGAGCGTTCGACCGGCCCCGTCTTGCGCCGTTCGACGCCCGGATCGCCCGCCCGTTACAAAAGAAAACCGCCGGGCACGCAGTGCGCCGGCGGTCTCATAGTCGGACGAACAGCGGAAATCTTACAGCTTGCCGTAGCTGTGCAGCCCGGACAGGAACATGTTGACGCCGAGGAACGCGAAGGTCGTCACGAGCAGGCCCGTGAGCGCCCACCATGCAGCCACCGTGCCGCGCAGGCCCTTCATCAGGCGCATGTGCAGCCACGCCGCGTAATTGAGCCACACGATCAGCGCCCAGGTTTCCTTCGGGTCCCAGCTCCAGTAGCCGCCCCATGCTTCGGCGGCCCACAGCGCGCCGAGGATCGTCGCGATCGTGAAGAACGCGAAACCGACCGCGATCGACTTGTACATCACGTCGTCGAGCACTTCGAGCGTCGGCAGGCGATCGGCGAGCACGCCGCGTTCCTTCATCAGGTACGCGACCGACACCATCGCCGACAGCGCGAAGCTGCCGTAGCCGATGAAGTTCGCCGGCACGTGGATCTTCATCCACCAGCTCTGCAGCGCCGGCACGAGCGGCTGGATCTGCTGCGCATCGCGCGCGACCGAGTACCACATCAGGAAGCCGACGGCCGCACTGATCACCAGCAGCACGAACGCGCCGAGCGCGCGCGTGCCGTAGTGGCCTTCGTAATAGAGATAGAGCAGCGCGGTGATCAGGCTGAACAGCACGAACACTTCATACAGGTTCGACACCGGAATGTGCCCGACGTCGGCCCCGATCAGGTAGGACTCGTACCAGCGCACCATCAGGCCGGTGAATCCCATCAGCACGGCGACCCACGTGAGCTTCTGGCCGATCGCGGCGCCCGACTCCGAGCGCGCGAGCAAGCCGATCCAGTAGAAGATCGTCGCGAGCACGAACAGCGCGCTCATCCACAGGATCGCGGACTGGCTCGACAGGAAGTACTTGAGGAAGAACGCCGAATCGGCGCGCGCGAGATCGCCCTGGTAGATCTGGATCGACAGCAGCGCCAGCACGGCGATCGACGCCATCATCAGCCGCGCGGGCTTCCAGCGCCAGCCGAGCGTGATGAGCGCCGGCACGGTGCCGATCATCACCGCCTTGTCGTAGTAATCCATGTGCGCGTTGTAGTGCGCGAGCGCATAGCCCGCGCCCACCACGAGCGCCAATGCGAACAGCCAGTCGAGCAACGACAGGCGCGCGAGGAACGGACGGTCGTCGAACAGCGGCGCCGTCACCGGAGCCTGGGCCGACGCCCGATGGGAAGAGGAAACTTGCGTGAGATCCATGATGTTACCGGGTGGAATTCTCGGAATCGGAACCGCCGCCGGCCGGCGGGCGGGCCGTCGATGCCGCACCGGCCGGCGCGGCGTCGCGAGGTGCAGCGTGCAAGGCGGCACCGGCCGCGTCGCGCGTCTGCACGAATTCTTTCTCGAAATCGAAGGTCTTGCGGGCCGTGGACATTGCCATCACCACATCGACGCCCGAACCGGCGTCCTTCAGCCAGAACCAGAGGCGCCGCTCGCGCACGTAGAACATCGAGAAGATGCCGGCGACCAGCAGCAGGCTGCCAAGATACACCAGATTCTTGCCGGGTGCGCGCGTCAACTGAAATACCGAAGCTTGCACCTGCTTGAATGAGTCAAGCTGCAAATAGACCGGCGATCCATACAAAAAGCTGTCGGATAGCGCATTGATCGCGTTCTGCACGAAGCGGATCGTGTCGGCGCCCTGCTGCGCGGCCGGCTCGCCCGTACGCTCGCGCGCGATCTGCCAGACCTCCCACATCGAGCCTTCGAGCATGCGCAGCAGCAGGCTCGCTGCCTTCTCCTGCTCTGCCTTGGGCACCGAGCGGTCGATGAACGTCGCCACGGCCTGGAAGCCGCCGATCGGTTGGCCGTCGGCGCCACGGCCGACGCTGTCGTCGCTCGCCGCAAAAAGGGTCAGCACCTTCAGTGCGCTGTCCTGCAGGCGGCTGCGCAGCGATGCGTCCGTGCCCGGCAGCGAACGCTGCGCGAAGCGCGCGGCGGCTTCGGCGCGCACGGACGGATCCTCGAGCGCGGCGCGCAGGCGCATCCATTCGCCGATCGAATCCTGGCTGTCGGCCGGAATCCGCATGTAGCGGAACGGGTCGTTCGGGCTCGCACGCACGCCGGCGAGGAACACGCGCTCGCCGTTCATGTCGACGGGCAGCATGTAGTTGTTGAATTCGCGCGCCTGGCCGTCCTTGCCGCGGATCTTGTATTGCACGGACGGGCCGATGTTGTGGAGCTGCGTCGGCTTCGACGTCTTCGCGCCGGAGCCGAGGCGTTCGTCGAACACTTCCTTCAGCGAGCTCGTCGTCGCGACACCGCGCACGTCCGGCTTGCCGTTCGCGTCAGCCATGTTCTCGACGTTGATCGCCCGGAAATCGGAGAACTCGATCGTGTCGCCGTCGTTGCCCGGCATCTGCAGCGGCGCCGAACTGCCAATCGTCCCCTTCACGGGGAAGGTCTTCGCGTTGCCGCCCGTCATCGGGTAGGCCGTCATCTGCATCTGCGAACCGCCGTCCTGGAAGCTCGACTGGTAGATCGACACGCCCTTGTACGTGAACGGCTTGTTGACCTCGACGCGCGCCGGGATCTTCCGGCCGGTCTCGCGATCGATCACGACGATGTCGCTCGCGAACAGCTTCGGCATGCCCGTCGTGTAGTAGTCGACGATGAACTTGTTGAGCTGGATCGAGAACGGCAGATCCTGGATCAGCGAGCCGCTCGGCTGGTTCAGGATCGCGGTCGACACGAACTGGCCCTCGGGCACCCACGCGTAGCCGCGGAACGTCGGGTTCGACGCGGACAGGCGATGGTCGGGCGAGATCTCGCTGATCGTCGCGCTCGTGTTGACCGGGCTCTTGCCGAACATCCACATCTGGAATTTGATCGGCAGGTTGCTGTCGAGCAGGCCGCCGATACAGATCACGACGATCGCCAGGTGCGCGGAGATGTAGCCCCACTTGGTCATCGCACCGCGCTTCGCGGAGATCAGCGTCGCGCCGTCGTTCTCGCGCACGATGTGCTTGTAGCCGGCCTTGGTGACGAACGCGGCGAGCGTCGCCGCGACGCTCGCGCGGGTGCCGGAAGCGGTGTATTCGGCCTTGTGGTGGAACGCGCGCAGGCTGCCTTCCCGAACCTTGTCCTTCCAGCTCTTCGCATCGGCGAGCATCTTCGGCGCGTTGCGGATCACGCACAGCGAGATCGACACGACGAGGAAGATCAGAATCAGCATGAACCACCACGCGCTGTACACGCTGTACAGGCCGAGCGAGCGGAAGATGTCCGCCCAGAACGGCCCGAACTGGTTCACGTAGTTCGGATACGGGTCATCCTGGGTCAGGACCGTGCCGATGATGCTCGCAATCGACAGCACCACCAGCAGTGCAATCGCGAAGCGCATCGAGCTCAGCAGCTCGACCGCACGCTTCGACACACCCTGACCCGACTTCGACTGCAACCCCGACGTGGTAACGCTCATTCAAACTCCGACTAAGGGGAAACAGCCCCCAACGCTCTCTATGTTCGCTTTGGGGGGCGCAGCCCCCCATTTCCAGCATGCCTCGTCGTCCTGGCTCGGCTTGGCTCGGCCCGGCGAGTGCTGACAACAAAAAAGGGTAAGGCGACCGCAACAGTGCGGCGCCCCACCCTTTTCTTGTTCTGACTCCGGCCGCCCTTCGGGCGCCCGGTCATTCCATTCGCGGCTGACCGCTCAACGCAGGCCCGCGATGTAGTCCGCGACGGCCTTGATCTCGTTGTCCGACAGCCGCGATGCGATCTGATGCATCGCCTCGTTGTTGTTGCGCGCGCCGGCACCCTGCTGGAACGCGGTCAACTGCGCGACCGTGTAATCGGCCCATTGCCCCGACAGACGCGGGTACTGGACCGGAATTCCCTGCCCTGTCGGCCCGTGGCAGCTCGCGCAGGCGGGTACGCCCTTCTCCGCGATGCCGCCGCGATAGATCTTCTGGCCGATCGGCACGGTTGCCGCATCGCGTGCGGTGCCGAGCTTCGTCGTCTGCGACCCGTAGTACGCGGCGACATTACGCATGTCGTCCGCGCTCAGCGCGCTCGCGAATCCGACCATGACCGCGTTGGACCGCATCGGCCCCTTCGCGCCCGGCTGCGTCTTGAAGTCGTTCAACTGCTTGACCAGATATTCGGGATGCTGGCCGGCAAGCTTCGGGAAACTGCCCGACGCGCTATTGCCGTCGGCGCCGTGACACGACGCACAAACCTGCCCGGCAATTGCCTTGCCACGGTCGAGATCCGGCTTTGCCGCATCCGCCGCGTTTGCCTCCGCTACGAAACCTACGAACCCTGCTGCAACCTGAAGCACCATCAGAGACTTGCACAGTCGATTCATTCGCACACCCTGTTTCGTCTTGTGGGAATTTGAGGTTCTGCAAAAAACGACGGCGTTCAGTCTACCGCAGAAGCTACATAAAAGCGCGAGGCAGGCGCCCGGTAGCCTTCGGTAAAACCGCCGTATTGTACAATATCGTGTTGAAAGCTCCCGCGCCTATCGGGGCTACCCCGCCTCCACCACGCGGCTCGCGCCGCCCGTCCTTCCGGTTCCCATGGCCTTTCTGCTCCATCAAGCCCGCTTCTACACGACCGTCAACCATCTGCGCGACCTGCCGCCGACGGTTCAGCCGGAAATCGCGTTCGCGGGCCGCTCGAATGCCGGCAAGTCGACGGCGATCAACGTGCTGTGCAACCAGAAGCGGCTCGCCTTCGCGTCGAAGACGCCCGGCCGCACGCAGCATATCAACTACTTCTCCGTCGGCCCGGCCGCCGAGCCCGTCGCGAATCTCGTCGACCTGCCCGGCTACGGCTATGCGGAGGTGCCCGGTGCCGCCAAGGCGCACTGGGAAATGCTGCTGTCGTCCTACCTCGCGACCCGCTCGCAGCTTTGCGGCCTGATCCTGATGATGGATTCGCGCCGTCCGTTGACCGACCTCGATCGCCGCATGATCGAGTGGTTCGTGCCGACCGGCAAGCCGATCCACACGCTGCTGACGAAGTGCGACAAATTGACGCGACAGGAAAGCATCAACGCGCTGCGGACCACGCAAAAGGGGCTCGATGCGTATCGCGACCAGGGTGTCCAGGGCAAGCTGACGGTTCAGCTGTTCTCGGCAATGAAGCGCACGGGGCTCGACGAGGCGCACGAGCTGATCGAGAGCTGGGTGCGGCCGTCCGCCGCCGACGAAAAAAGCGAGCCTGTAGCACAATGATCGGGCAACGCGCGGCCGGGATCGGCGGCGCGTACCTGACGGCGCCTGCGGTTTCGGCCGGCTCATAAAAAAACCCGCCGTTGAACGGCGGGTCAAACAGCCTAATCGAAAAACGACAGGCACCCGCTCAGGGAGGAGAAGCGGGGAGCTGCACGCGACGCGTGCCGCTCGATCGCTATCATATACCAACGCTCCCGAAAATGACCTAAGGGTTCCGTAAGGTCTTACTGCCCTGATTTCTACCCAATCGCCATGAGCTTCCATCCGCTTCATCGTCCGCGCCGGATGCGCCGCGACGACTTCTCCCGCCGCCTGATGCGCGAAAACCGCCTGACCACCGACGACCTGATCTATCCGGTGTTCGTCGTCGAAGGCACCAACGAACGGCAGCCGGTGCCGTCGATGCCCGGCGTCGAACGCGTGTCCGTCGATCTGCTGATGCGGGTCGCCGAGCAGTGCGTCGAACTCGGCGTGCCCGTGCTGTCGCTGTTCCCGGCCATCGAGCCGTCGGTGAAAACGCCTGACGGCCGCGAGGCGGCCAATCCGGAAGGCCTGATCCCGCGCGCGGTGCGCGAGCTGAAGAAGCGCTTTCCCGAACTCGGCGTGCTGACCGACGTCGCACTCGATCCGTACACGAGCCACGGTCAGGACGGCGTGCTCGACGAGAACGGCTACGTGATCAACGACGACACGATCGAGATCCTGATCGACCAGGCGCGCGCGCAGGCGGAAGCCGGTGTCGACATCGTCGCGCCGTCGGACATGATGGACGGCCGCATCGGCGCGATCCGCGAAATGCTGGAAAGCGACGGCCATATCCACACGCGAATCATGGCCTATTCGGCCAAGTTCGCGTCGGCGTTCTACGGCCCCTTCCGCGACGCGGTCGGCTCGGCATCCAACCTGGGCAAGGGCAACAAGATGACCTACCAGATGGATCCGGCGAACAGCGACGAAGCGCTGCGAGAAGTGCGCCTGGACATCGACGAAGGCGCCGACATGGTGATGGTCAAGCCCGGCATGCCCTACCTCGACATCGTGCGCCGCGTGAAGGACGAGTTCCGCTTCCCGACCTACGTGTACCAGGTCAGCGGCGAATACGCGATGCTGAAGGCCGCCGCGATGAATGGCTGGCTCGACCACGACAAGGTCGTGCTGGAATCGCTGCTCGCGTTCAAGCGGGCGGGCGCCGACGGCGTGCTCACGTACTTCGCACTCGATGCTGCGCGTCTGCTGAAAGCGCAACGCTGATTGCCCGCCGGCAGGCGGAAAGAAAAACGGCGGGACACTTCGGTGTCCCGCCGTTTTTCTTTCCTTCGATCGGGGCCGCCTGCCCTTGTCGATCGTCAGCTCATGCCACGCAAGCACACCGGTTCGCCACCGGCACGCACCCTACGCAGGGTCATACCGTCGGGACCGAAGCCCGGTCGAGGCTGCGCAGGAACGTCTCGGCGGCCTGATAGCCAACCACGCGGCCGATCTCGTTGCCGTTGCGATCGAAGAAGATGATGCCCGGCGGCCCGAACAGGTTGAAACGCTTCAGCAGCGCCTGGTCGTCCGGGTTGTTCGCGGTGACGTCCGCGCGCACGAGGTGAAGCTGCGCGAGCCGCGCCTGCACGCGCGCGTCGGTAAACGTCAGATGCTCCATCTCCTTGCAGCTCACGCACCAATCGGCATAGAAGTCGAGCATCACGGGCTGGCCCGACGTCTTCAGCAGCGCGTCGAGTTCGCCACTCGAGCGCACCGATGCGAATGCAGGCCCGTCCTGCGCGGCAGCCGCACCTGCCGTCGCAGCGCCGCCCGACGCAACCGTGCGTGCCGCCAGCACCGCCAGCGGCTTCACCGGATCGGTCGACCCCGCAGCCAGGCCGACGAGCAGCGTGGCCGCCCAGATCGCGAGCGCGGCGCCCAAGCCACGGCCGAGGCGACGCCAGATGGACGTGGCGCCGGCATTCGGCGTAAACAGCCCGAGCGCAGCCGCCGCGATCAGCAGCCACAACGCGGCGAGCACCATCTTCAGGCCACCGGCAAGCACCGGCCACACGATCCACAGCGCGGCCGCGAGCAGCACGATGCCGAAGAACACCTTCACGCCATCCATCCATGCACCGGCGCGCGGCAGCACCGTCCCGGCGCCGACGCCGACGACCAGCAGTGGCACGCCCAGCCCCAATCCCATCGCGAACAGCGCGGCACCGCCGAGCAGCGCATTGCCCGTGTGCGCGATGAAGGCGAGCACCGCGAACAGCGGCGCCGTCATGCATGCGCCGACGACCAGCGCGGACAGCGCGCCCATCGCCGCGACCGCAACGAAATGGCCGCCCTGGCGCGCGCTCGATGCCTCGGCCGCGCCGTTCTGCCAGCGCGCGGGCAGCGCGATGTCCTTGCCTGAAATCAGCGAGACGGCGAACGCTGTCAGCAGCACGCCGAACGCGCCGAGCACCCATGGGTTCTGTAGCCACGCACCAAGGCTCTGGCCGACCAGCGCCGCGGCGATGCCGAGCACCGTGTAGACCAGTGCCATGCCGACCACATAGGTCAGCGACAGTGCGAAGCCGCGCGCATGCGTCGCGCGCGTGCCCTGGCCGATGATGATCGCCGACACGATCGGGATCATCGGGTACGAACACGGCAGGAGGCTCAGCACGACGCCCGCGACGAAGTACAGTGCGACGATCGTGAAGAAACCATGCCCTTCAAGCAGCGACTGTGCGAAATCGGCGCTCGTGACCTTGTCGAACCAGCTGCCCGCGGCAGCCGTATCGCCGGACAACGAGGCGGCGCCCAGCGCGGCGCCATCGACCTTCACGACGTGCTCGGCCGGCGGATAGCAGATGCCTTCGTCCGCGCACCCCTGCGACGTCACCGCGAGCTCGAACGGGCCCGACGCCTGCTTGACGGGCACGTGCACGACGACTTCGTCACGGTAGGTCTCGACGTTTTTCTGGAACGTCTGGTCGAACTTCACGTGGCCGGCCGGGAATTGCGGATCGCCGAGCGTCGCCTGGCCGTTCTTCACCGCGAACGCAAACCGCTCGCGGTACAGGTAATAGCCGTTGGCAACCTTGAAGCGGACGTCCACCTGCCCCGGCGATTCGCTCGCACTGAACTTGAACGCAACCGACGGATCGAGGAAATCGTCGGCCGCGCGCGCGAACGACATACCGCCCAGCACGAGCATGAACGACAACAGGACTGCGAGGAACCGCAGCGCGCGCACGCGCACGGGAAGCGCCATACCGTTAAACATGAAATAGACGTTGAGTTTCGCTCGTCACCCACTGACCGTACGCGGCCGATGCCGTCGTCTGCCACGAGACGATTTCGGGCGTCTCGTAAGGATGATGCGCGAGAATAAATCGCTCCAGTTCGAGTGCCCGCATGGGGCTCGTCTTGAACAGCAACTGGATCTCGTCGGCCGTTTCGACCTTGCCCTGCCAGTGATAGCGCGACTTGATCGCACCGAGCTCCGACACGCACGCGGCAAGCCGTGCATCGAGCGCACCGTCTGAAAGCACGTTGGCGGTCTCGGCATCGGGCACCGTCGTCAGCATCAGCACCACTATCATCCGCGCCCTCCTGGCTGGTCTATCGGCTCCTGCCGACGCGGATTGCCCACCTGGGGAGCGCGCCGGCTGCCCCGTATCGTAGCGCAGCCCGCGCAACGCTGCCGGCACCGCCCTGCGACAATCGATCGCAGCCGGCGCCGAAAAAACAAAAAGGGCCAAGCAATTGCTCGGCCCCTTTCAGATACTGCTGCGTACCGGAAGCTTACTCAGCTTCTTGCACGTTTTCCGTTTCGTCGACTTCCGGACGATCGAGCAGCTCGACCAGTGCCATCGGTGCGTTGTCGCCCACGCGGAAGCCGAACTTCAGCACGCGCAGGTAGCCGCCCGGACGGTTCGCGAAACGCGGACCGAGTACGTCGAACAGCTTCGCCACCGAGTCACGATCGCGCAGGCGGTTAAACGCCAGGCGACGGTTTGCCAGCGACGGCTTCTTGCCGAGCGTGATCAGCGGCTCGACGACTTTACGGAGTTCCTTCGCCTTCGGCAGCGTCGTCTTGATGACTTCGTGCTCGATCAGCGAGTTGGACATGTTACGGAGCATAGCCAGACGGTGGCTGCTCGTGCGGTTCAGTTTCCGCAGACCATGACGATGGCGCATTTCAGTTTCCTTGATTCAAAGTTTTGGTCCAGCTCTTCTATCGCACCTCGACGGGTGCACGGGCCGGTAACGAAAAAAAGCAAGATGCGGATTTTAAAGGAAAATCCGCATCTTTGCCAACTACAGCAACAACCGGGCTTACTTGTCGAGACCAGCCGGCGGCCAGTTCTCGAGCTTCATGCCCAGCGTGAGACCGCGCGAAGCGAGCACTTCCTTGATCTCGTTGAGCGACTTGCGACCAAGGTTCGGCGTCTTCAGCAGCTCGTTTTCCGTGCGCTGGATCAGGTCGCCGATGTAGTAGATGTTCTCGGCCTTCAGGCAGTTCGCCGAACGAACCGTCAGCTCGAGATCGTCCACCGGACGCAGCAGGATCGGATCGATCTGCGGTGCACGCGACGGCGCTTCGGCTGCCGTTTCCGTGCCTTCCAGCGCCGCGAACACGGACAGCTGGTCGACCAGGATGCGGGCCGATTGACGGATCGCTTCTTCCGGCGTGATCACACCGCTCGTCTCGATGTTCATCACAAGCTTGTCGAGGTCGGTACGCTGCTCGACCCGTGCGCTTTCGACGGCGTAGCTCACGCGGCGAACCGGCGAGAACGATGCGTCGAGGACGATGCGGCCGATGATCTTGGCCGTGTCTTCGCCGTAGCGACGGACGTTGCCGGGCACGTAGCCGCGACCCTTTTCGATCTTGATCTGAACGTCGAGCTTGCCGCCCTTCGACAGGTGCGCAATCACGTGATTCGGGTTGATGACTTCGCAGTCGTGAGCCAGCTCGATATCGCCGGCCGTGACAACGCCTTCACCTTCCTTGCGCAGCGTAACCGTCACTTCGTCGCGGTTATGCAGCTTGAACACCACGCCCTTCAGGTTCAGCAGCAGGTTGACGACGTCTTCCTGCACGCCATCCAGCGTCGAGTACTCGTGCACCACGCCCGCGATCGTCACTTCGGTCGGCGCGTAGCCAACCATCGACGACAGCAGCACGCGGCGAAGCGCATTGCCCAAGGTGTGGCCGTAACCGCGTTCGAACGGTTCCATGACCACCCTCGCGTGGTTCTCGCCAAGCGATTCCACGGCGATGATCTTGGGTTTCAGCAAACTGGTTTGCATGGGCTTTCCTCTTCAATACCCTCGGCTCGTTACACCGATAAGGCTGACCGGTAACAACCAGAAAATAAACAGCCGAGGCCCCTCCTTGCGCAACGCAATCGGGGTACCTCGGCCGTCAATCGGATTAACGCGAATACAATTCGACGATCAGGCTTTCGTTGATGTCGCCTGCGATTTCAGCGCGTTCCGGCATTTGCTTGAACGTGCCTTCAAACTTCTTCGCATCGACTGCAACCCAGCTCGGCATGCCGCCTTGCTCGGCCAGCGACAGCGCTTCGACGATACGCGCCTGCTTCTTCGCCTTTTCGCGGATCGCGACGACGTCGCCTGCCTTCACTTGCTGCGACGGGACGTTCGCGACGACGCCGTTCACGGTGATCGACTTGTGGCTCACCAGCTGACGCGCTTCAGCGCGGGTCGAGCCGAAGCCCATGCGATACACGACGTTGTCGAGGCGCGACTCGAGCAGTTGCAGCAGGTTTTCACCCGTGTTGCCCTTGCGGCGGTCGGCTTCAGCGAAGTAGCGGCGGAACTGACGCTCCAGCACGCCGTAGATACGCTTGACCTTCTGCTTTTCGCGCAGCTGCGTACCGTAGTCGGACGTACGTGCGCCCGAGGTACGGCCGTGCTGGCCCGGCTTGCTGTCGAGCTTGCACTTGTCGGCGAGCGAGCGGCGTGCGCTCTTCAGGAACAGGTCGGTGCCTTCACGGCGGGACAGCTTGGCTTTGGGGCCGATATAACGTGCCACTTTGCATTCCTTTATCAATCAGTCACGCGGATCGAAATCCGCGCTAGTCCGCTCCCTTTGGGGCGAACGGTGGGCTTAGTCAATCAAAAAAGCAACGCCCGTCGACGCTGAGCGGCGACAGGCAATGTGCTAGCACGAACGTGCCAGCACATCTTTAGATACGACGACGCTTCGGCGGACGGCAGCCGTTGTGCGGAATCGGGGTGACGTCCGAAATCGCGGTGATCTTGATGCCGAGACCGTGCAGTGCGCGCACTGCCGACTCACGACCCGGGCCCGGGCCCTTGATCCGCACTTCCAGATTCTTCACGCCGTATTCCATCGCGACGCGACCAGCCGACTCGGCTGCGACCTGGGCAGCGAACGGCGTCGATTTGCGCGAGCCCTTGAAGCCCTGACCGCCCGACGTCGCCCATGCCAGAGCGTTGCCTTGGCGATCGGTGATCGTGATGATCGTATTGTTGAACGACGCGTGAACGTGAACCACGCCTTCAGCGACGTTCTTCTTAACCTTCTTGCGAACGCGTTGCGCCGCGGTGTTCGAAGCCTTAGCCATTACGTTTTCCTGTAACTGTCAGTTCCGCTTACTTCTTCAGCGCTTGCGCTGCACGACGCGGACCCTTGCGAGTACGTGCGTTCGTACGCGTACGCTGACCGCGCATCGGCAGGCCCTTGCGATGACGAACACCACGGTAGCAACCGAGGTCCATCAGGCGCTTGATGTTCATCGTCACTTCACGGCGCAGATCGCCTTCGACGACAAACTTGCCCACTTCTTCACGCAGCTTTTCCAAGTCTGCGTCGGTCAAGTCCTTGACCTTCTTCGAAAAATCGACGCCAGCTGCCACGCAGATGCTGCGCGAACGGGTGCGGCCGATACCGAAGATAGCCGTCAGGCCGATCTCGGTATGCTGGTGATTCGGGATGTTAACCCCTGCGATACGAGCCATTGTTTTTCCTCAAACAAAAAGCGCAAACAAACGCGCGGTCAGCCTTGGCGCTGCTTGTGGCGCGGATCCGAGCTGCAGATCACGCGAACGACGCCTTTGCGCTTGATGATCTTGCAATTGCGGCAAATGCGCTTAACCGATGCCATCACTTTCATGATAATACCCTTTTTTCAAATCACTTCGCCCGGAACACGATCCGCGCACGAGACAGATCGTAAGGCGTCAATTCAACCGTCACCTTGTCGCCCGGGAGAATGCGGATGTAGTGCATCCGCATCTTTCCGGAGATATGCCCCAACACGACATGGCCGTTTTCCAGCTTCACACGGAAGGTCGCATTCGGGAGGTTTTCGATCACCTCACCTTGCATCTGGATTACATCGTCTTTGGCCATAGTCCTTATTAACGCGTTGGGATGTTGCCGCCCTTGAAGTTGGCCTTCTTGAGCAGCGACTCATACTGTTGCGACATAACGTACGACTGCACCTGCGCCATAAAGTCCATCGTGACGACGACAATGATCAGCAGCGACGTTCCACCAAAATAAAACGGCACGTTCCAGCGCAGCACCAGAAACTCCGGCAGCAGACACACGAAGACGATGTAGATCGCACCAGCCAGCGTCAGACGCGTGAGGATGCGGTCGATATATCGTGCGGTCTGATCGCCCGGACGGATACCCGGAACGAACGCGCCGCTCTTCTTCAGGTTATCTGCGGTCTCCCTGCTGTTGAACACCAGTGCGGTGTAGAAGAAGCAGAAAAACACGATCGCCAGCGTGTACAGCAGCACATAGACCGGCTGGCCCGGCTTCAGCGCTTCCGCAACGTTATGCAACGTATTGGAAATCCAGCTTCCCGTCGGCTGACCGGTACTGAACCAGCCGAGAATCGTTGCCGGGAACAGAATGATCGACGATGCGAAGATCGGCGGAATCACACCCGACATGTTCAGCTTCAGCGGCAGATGCGACGACTGCCCACCGTAGATCTTGTTGCCGACCTGGCGCTTCGCGTAGTTCACGAGGATCTTGCGCTGACCGCGTTCGATGAACACGACCAGGTAAGTCACCGCGGCAATCAGGACGACGATGATGATCGCCGAAATGATGCTCATCGAACCCGTACGCACCAGCTCGAACAACCCACCGACGGCATTCGGGAACCCTGCTGCGATCCCGCCGAAGATGATGATCGAGATACCGTTGCCCAGACCACGCTCGGTAATCTGCTCGCCGAGCCACATCAGGAACATCGTGCCGGTAACCAGCGTCACGACCGTCGTCAGACGGAACAGCATGCCGGGATCGGTGACGAGGCCCGGCTGGTTTTCCAGCGCAGCCGCGATACCGAACGCCTGGAAGGTCGCGAGCACCACGGTGAAATACCGCGTGTACTGCGTGATCTTCCGTTGCCCTGCCTGCCCTTCCTTCTTCAGCGCCTCGAGCTGCGGCGATACGATCGCCAGCAACTGCATGATGATCGACGCCGAGATGTACGGCATGATCCCCAGCGCAAAGATCGTGAAGCGGGAAAGCGCGCCACCCGAGAACATGTTGAACATGCCCAGGATGCCGCCCGCCTGGCTCTGGAACAGCTTAGCCAGTTGATCCGGATCGATGCCCGGCACGGGGATGTGCGCGCCGATGCGATAGACGATCAGCGCCAGGAGCAAGAACATTGCTCGCCGGCGCAGATCGCCGAATTTCGCCGTGCTTCGACCGGGTTTTGCAAGACTCGGGCTGTTAGCCAAGTACCTTCTCCGATGAATGCAAGTGACGACGCGCTACGCGTGTCACTCGGCGAACGAACCGCCAGCCGCTTCGATCGCAGCGCGCGCACCCTTGGTGGCACCGAGACCCTTCACGACGATCTTGCGCTTCAGTTCGCCCGTCGCGATGATCTTTGCGCTCTTCGTCAGCTCGCCGACCAGGCCGGCTTGCTTCAGTGCGAGCAGATCGATCTCGTCGACCGGCAGCTTCTCGAGGTCGCCCAGGCGCACTTCACCAACGAATTCCTTCGTCAGCGACGTGAAGCCGCGCTTCGGCAGACGACGTTGCAGCGGCATCTGACCGCCTTCGAAACCGACTTTGTGGAAGCCGCCCGAACGCGATTTCTGACCCTTGTGACCACGGCCAGCCGTCTTGCCGAGGCCCGAACCGATGCCACGGCCGACGCGACGCTTGGCGTGCTTGGCGCCAGCTGCCGGCTTCAGGTTATTCAATTCCATATCAACTCCTTGATCCGTAGGGCCGCTTACGCGATGACCTTAACGAGGTACGAGACCTTGTTGATCATGCCGCGGACCGCCGGCGTGTCCTGAAGCTCGCTGACCGAGTTGAGTCGGCGCAGGCCCAGGCCACGCACGGTCGCGCGGTGCGATTCGCGGGTCCCGATCAGGCTCTTAACGAGCTGAACCTTGACAGTTTTTTCAGACATGGTGACCACCCGGGCTTAGCCCAAAATTTCTTCGACGGACTTGCCGCGCTTCGCCGCGATGTCTGCCGGGGTGGACTGCTTGCGCAGACCGTCCAGCGTGGCGCGAACGAGGTTGTACGGGTTCGTCGAACCGTGGCTCTTCGCCACAACGTTCTGAACGCCCATCACGTCGAACACTGCGCGCATCGGGCCGCCGGCGATCACGCCCGTACCTGCCTTCGCCGGAGCGAGGAGGACGGCGGACGCGCCGTGCTTGCCGTGCACTTCGTGCTGCAGCGTGCCGTTCTTGAGCGGCACCTTGAACATGTTGCGGCGAGCTTGTTCCATTGCCTTCTGGACAGCGACCGGCACTTCCTTCGCCTTGCCCTTGCCCATACCGATGCGGCCATCGCCGTCGCCAACCACGGTCAGTGCGGCGAAGCCGAGAATACGGCCACCCTTCACGACCTTGGTCACGCGGTTGACCGAAATCATCTTTTCACGAAGGCCGTCGTCGCGCTCGTCAGCCTGAACTTTCGCTTGCATCTTTGCCATGACGAATTCCTTCCTTAGAACTTGAGCCCAGCTTCGCGAGCTGCCTCAGCCAGCGCTTTCACGCGGCCGTGGTAGCGGAAGCCCGAGCGGTCGAAGGCGACGGATTCGATGCCGGCGGCCTTGGCCTTCTCGGCAATACGCTTGCCGATCAGCGTCGCGGCGTTAACGTTGCCACCCTTGCCCGACTTGTCGGCGAGCTCGGCACGCACTTCTGCCTCGAGCGTCGACGCGCTGGCGAGCACCTTGGTGCCGCACGGCGAGAACACTTGAGCGTAGATGTGCGTGTTCGTGCGATGCACGGCGAGACGCGCGACCTGCAGCTCAGCGATCTTGATACGCGTCTGGCGAGCGCGGCGCAGGCGAGATTGAGTCTTATCCATGATTGCGCACCCTTACTTCTTCTTCGTTTCTTTGAGGATCACAACCTCGTCGGAATAACGCACGCCCTTGCCCTTGTAGGGCTCCGGCGGACGGTAACCGCGCACTTCCGCAGCTACTTGACCGACTTGTTGCTTGTTGATCCCCTTGATCACGATTTCGGTTTGCGTCGGGGTTTCGGCCTTGACGCCTTCCGGCATCTGGTGCACCACCGGGTGCGAGAAACCCAGCGACAGGTTCAGCTTGTCGCCTTGCGCTTGCGCACGGTAACCGACGCCAACCAGCGTCAGCTTGCGCTCGAAACCCTTGGTCACGCCGTGCACGGCATTCGCGATGATCGCGCGCATCGTGCCCGACAGTGCATTTGCTTCGCGGCTTTCGTCGACCGGCGACAGATTCAGCGTGCCGTCGTTGTTCGCCACGTTCACGAGCGGATTGATCGCTTGCGTGATGGTGCCCAGCGGGCCCTTGACGGTGATTGCACCGTCGGCCAGCTTGACTTCCGCGCCTTGCAGCGCGATCGGGCTCTTACCTACTCGAGACATGTTTCTCTCTCCTCGGCTTTAAGCGACGTAGCAGATGACTTCGCCGCCGACGCCGGTAGCGCGCGCCTTGCGGTCGGTCATCACGCCCTTCGGCGTCGACACGATTGCCACACCGAGGCCGTTCATGACCTGCGGAATGTCGTTACGGCCGCGGTACACGCGCAGACCAGGCTTCGACACGCGCTCGAGGCGTTCGATGACCGGGCGGCCCGCGTAGTACTTCAGCGCGATATTCAGTTCGGACTTCGCACCTTCCGCCTTGACAGCGAAATCGTCGATGTAGCCTTCGTCCTTCAGGACTTGCGCGATTGCAACCTTGACCTTCGACGAGGGCATCGCAACCGATACCTTCTCGACCATCTGCGCGTTGCGGATGCGAGTCAGCATATCGGCGATAGGATCACTCATGCTCATTTACGTTTCTCCTATTACCAGCTCGCCTTGGTCAGGCCAGGAATCTCGCCACGGAATGCGATTTCACGAATCTTGTTACGCGCGAGGCCGAATTTACGGAACGTGCCACGCGGACGGCCCGTGATCGCGCAGCGGTTACGCTGGCGGGTCGGGTTTGCGTTGCGGGGCAGTTGCTGCAGCTCAAGGCGTGCTTCGTAGCGCTCTTCTTCCGACTTGCTTTGGTCTTCGACGATCGCCTTCAGCGCATCGCGCTTTGCTGCGAACTTCGCGACCAGGCGGGCGCGCTTCTTTTCACGTTCGATCAGTGCCAGTTTAGCCACGGTAACCTCAGTTTCTGAACGGGAACTTGAAGCTGGCGAGCAGAGCCTTTGCTTCGTCGTCGGTCTTCGCAGTCGTCGTGATGCTGATGTTCAGCCCACGCAGTGCGTCGATCTTGTCGTAGTCGATTTCGGGGAAAATGATCTGCTCTTTCACACCGATGTTGTAGTTGCCACGGCCATCGAAAGCACGACCCGACACGCCGCGGAAGTCACGCACGCGGGGCAGGGCAACCGTCACGAAACGGTCGAGGAATTCGTACATGGCACGGCCACGCAGCGTCACCATCGCGCCGATCGGGTAACCCTGGCGGATCTTGAAGCCTGCGATTGCCTTGCGTGCCTTCGTCACGACCGGCTTCTGACCAGCGATCTTCGTGAGGTCGCCAACGGCGTTCTCGATGATCTTCTTGTCAGCGATCGCTTCGCCAAGACCCATGTTCAGCGTGATCTTGGTGATGCGCGGCACTTCCATGACCGACTTGTAACCGAACTTCTCGATCAGGCCGGGCACAACCTTTTCTTTGTAAAACTCTTGAAAACGAGCCATTTTTTACTCCGCTGCGTCAGGCGCTCAGTACGGCACCGGTCGTCTTCAGGAAGCGAACCTTCTTGCCTTCCTCGACCTTGATGCCAACACGCGACGCCTTGCCATTCGCGTCGACCAGTGCGACGTTCGAAATATGCAGGGGCATCGTCTTCGCTTCCACGCCACCCGTCGTACCCTTCATCGGGTTCGGCTTCACATGCTTCTTGACGAGGTTGATACCTTCAACCGTCACATGCTCTGCACCGACAGCCAGCACGACGCCGCGCTTGCCCTTGTCCTTACCGGTGACGACGATGACTTCGTCACCTTTGCGAATCTTGTTCATCGCGACTCCTTACAGCACTTCCGGCGCCAGCGAAACGATCTTCATGAATCGTTCGCTACGCAGCTCACGCGTGACCGGCCCGAAGATACGGGTGCCGATCGGCTCGAGCTTGTTATTCAAAAGCACAGCGGCGTTGCCGTCGAACTTGATCAGCGAGCCGTCTTGACGGCGCACGCCCTTGGCGGTGCGGACCACCACGGCGTTGTAAATTTCGCCTTTCTTCACGCGCCCGCGCGGCGTTGCCTCTTTGACGCTCACCTTGATGATGTCGCCAATGCCGGCATAACGACGCTTCGAGCCGCCGAGCACCTTGATGCACAGGACTTCACGTGCACCCGTGTTGTCGGCTACTTCGAGCCGAGATTCGGTCTGGATCATGGTTTGTCTTTCCCAACTTAATCCGGATGCACCACCATGATGCATTCGGTCAGTCTTGGTCCCGTCAGCCAATCGGCTGCTTGGGTTGGAACAGCAGCGACGGCAAACGAAACCCGCCATCGCAATTCGGTGAATCTTTCGGACAGGCAGGCGCCAGTCCGCTTCCCCCACCAACTTCGCCCGCGACGGGGCTCCCATAAAGAGGGAAGACCAGGATTATAACAAATAATCCTGGTCACGCAAGCAAATACTTTGCGATTTCAAGCACTTCGCGGAGAAGTGCTTGTTACTGCCTACTGCTCTGCCCGCTTAGATGACGCGAGCTGCTTCGACGAGGCGCGAAACCGTCCAGGCCTTCGTCTTCGAAACAGGACGCGTTTCCTGGATTTCGACGAGATCGCCTTCGTTGTAGGTGTTCGCTTCATCGTGCGCGTGGTACTTCTTCGAACGCACGACATACTTGCCGTAGATCGGGTGCTTGACGCGGTGCTCGATCAGCACGGTGACGGTCTTGTCCATCTTGTTGCTGACGACCCGACCGACCAGCGTCCGCTTCAGCGAGGTTTTCACGCTATCGTTCATTTCTGGTTCGCCTTCTGAGTCATGACGGTCCGCACACGTGCGATGTCGCGACGAACCTTCTTCAGCTGGCTCGTGTTCGTGAGCTGCTGGGTCGCGAGTTGCATGCGCAGGCCGAATTGCGCCTTCAGCAGGTCCGCCAGCTCCTTGTTGAGCGCGGCCTGGTCTTTCTGGAGAAGTTCGGAAGCCTTCATATTTTCTCCTTAGGCGCCGAGCTGGCGCACGATGAACGCCGTCTTCAGCGGCAGCTTGGCTGCAGCCAGACGGAACGCTTCGCGTGCCAGTTCTTCGGTTACGCCGTCCATTTCATAGAGCATCTTGCCCGGCTGGATCTCGGCGACGTAGTACTCCGGGTTACCCTTACCGTTACCCATACGCACTTCGGCCGGCTTCTGCGAAATCGGCTTGTCCGGGAAGATCCGGATCCAGATGCGGCCGCCACGCTTGATGTGACGCGTCATTGCACGACGCGCCGCTTCAATCTGGCGTGCGGTCAAACGACCGCGACCGATCGCCTTCAGGCCGAATTCACCGAACGACACTGCGTTGCCGCGCGTCGCCTTGCCAGTGTTACGACCCTTCTGCTCTTTACGATACTTTCTGCGTTTCGGTTGCAGCATCGTTATTCTCCAGTCTTGCCGTCTTCGGGCTTGCCGGCGCCACGGCGCGGTGCGCCACGACGAGCACCCGGAGCGCCGCCTTCGCCGTCACGGCGCGGACGACGGTCGCCCGGACGCGCATTGCGACGCGGACGCTTGTCTTCGGCTACTTCTTCCACCACCGGTGCATCGTTGCGGCCGAGCGTATCGCCCTTGTAGACCCACACCTTGACGCCGATGATCCCGTAAGTCGTCTTCGCTTCCGAAGTCGCGTAGTCGATATCGGCACGCAGCGTGTGAAGCGGCACGCGACCTTCGCGATACCACTCCGTACGAGCGATTTCGATACCGTTCAGACGGCCCGCGCTCATGATCTTGATGCCCTGGGCACCCAGACGCATCGCGTTCTGCATCGCACGCTTCATCGCGCGACGGAACATGATCCGGCGCTCGAGCTGTTGCGTGATCGAGTCGGCGATCAGCTGAGCATCGGTTTCCGGCTTGCGGATTTCTTCGATGTTGACGTGAACCGGAACGCCCATGCGGCGTTGCAGTTCCGTCTTCAGCTGTTCGATATCCTCGCCCTTCTTGCCGATGACCACACCCGGACGCGAGCTGTAAATCGTAATGCGCGCGTTCTTCGCCGGACGCTCGATGACGACCCGACCGACCGAAGCGTTCTTCAGCTTCTTCTTCAGGTATTCACGAACACCGATGTCTTCCTGCAGCATCGCCGCGAAATTGTTGTTGTTCGCGTACCAACGCGAAGCCCAATTGCGGCTGACAGCCAGGCGGAAGCCAGTCGGATGAATTTTCTGTCCCATCGTATGGCTCCTTAATTCCCGACCGTCACAGTGATGTGACAGGATTGCTTCTCGATGCGGTTACCGCGGCCCTTGGCGCGCGCGGTGAAACGCTTGAGCGATGCAGCCTTGTCGACGTAGATGCTCTTGATCTTGAGCTCGTCGATATCGGCGCCTTCGTTGTGCTCCGCATTCGCGATTGCCGACAGCACAACCTTCTTCACGATGCCAGCCGCCTTCTTCGGCGAGAACGTCAGAACGTTCAGCGCCTTGTCGACCGGCAAACCGCGGATCTGGTCAGCCACAAGGCGCGTTTTTTGCGCCGAGATGCGGGCACCGCGATGAATTGCTTTCACTTCCATCTTGATTGCCCCTTATTTCTTGGCCTTCTTGTCGGCTGCGTGACCCTTGAACGTACGGGTCAGTGCGAACTCGCCAAGCTTGTGGCCGACCATGTTTTCCGAGATGTACACCGGAACGTGTTGACGGCCGTTGTGAACAGCGATCGTCAGGCCGATGAAATCCGGCAGAATCGTCGAGCGACGCGACCAGGTCTTGATCGGCTTTTTGTCGCGCGAAGCTGCAGCCGCCTCAACTTTCTTCAGCAAATGGGCGTCGCAGAACGGACCTTTTTTAACAGAACGTGCCATTGCCTACTCCTTAACGCTTGTGACGGCGCTGGACGATCATCGTCGTCGTGCGCTTGTTGCTACGGGTGCGATAACCCTTAGCCGGAGTACCCCACGGGCTAACCGGATCGCGACCTGCAGCCGTCTTGCCCTCACCACCACCGTGCGGGTGATCAACCGGGTTCATCGCAACGCCACGCACCGTCGGGCGGATACCGCGCCAGCGGTTCGCGCCAGCCTTGCCGATCTGGCGCAGGCTATGCTCTTCGTTGCCGACTTCACCGATCGTTGCACGGCACTCGATGTGCACGCGGCGGATTTCGCCCGAACGCAGACGAACCTGCGCGTAGACGCCTTCACGTGCGAGCAGCATGGCCGACGTACCAGCCGAACGCGCCATTTGCGCGCCCTTGCCCGGCAGCATCTCGATGCAGTGGATCGTCGTACCGACCGGAATGTTGCGGATCGGCAGCGTGTTGCCTGCACGGATCGGCGCTTCCGAACCCGACATCAGCTGTTGGCCGACGGTCAGGCCCTTCGGGGCGATGATGTAGCGACGTTCGCCGTCTGCGTAGAGCACCAGCGCGATGTTCGCGCTACGGTTCGGGTCGTACTCGAGACGCTCGACCTTTGCCGGAATGCCATCCTTCGTGCGACGGAAATCGACGATACGGTAGTGCTGCTTGTGACCACCACCCTTATGACGCGTGGTGATACGGCCGTTGTTGTTACGGCCGGCGGTCGAGCTCTGCGAGTCGAGCAGCGCCGCGAACGGCTTGCCCTGGTGCAGGTTCTTGTTGACCACCTTGACCATCGCGCGGCGACCCGGCGATGTCGGCTTAACTTTCACGATTGCCATGATTACTTGGCCTCCGCTTCAAAGTTGATTTCCTGGCCGGGCTTCAGGCAAACGTACGCCTTCTTCACGTCCTTGCGGCGGCCCATCGAACGGCCAAAGCGCTTTTGCTTGCCCTTCTGAACCAGCACGTTGACGGAATCAACTTCGACCTTGAACAGCAGCTCGACAGCCGCCTTCACTTCCTGCTTCGTGGCATCCGGTGCGACTTCGAACACGACTTGCTCGTTCTTGTCGGCAACCAGCGTCGCCTTTTCCGAGATCACCGGTGCGAGCAGGACCTGCATCAAACGATGATCGTTCTTGCGAATCTCGCTCATGACAGCAACTCCTCGATCTGGGCGACCGCAGCCTTCGTGACCAGCACTTTCTTGAAGTAGATCAGCGAGAGCGGGTCAGCGTAGCGCGGCTCGACAATTGCCACGTGCGGCAGGTTGCGCGATGCCAGGTACAGGTTCTCGTCAACCGTGTCGGTGATGATCAGCACGGAGTCGAGACCCATGGTCTTGAATTTGTCGGCCAGCAGCTTGGTCTTCGGCGCTTCGAGGATGATGTCCTCGACGACCGACAGACGGCCTTCACGGGCCAGCTGCGAGAAGATCGAGCAGAGACCTGCGCGATGCATCTTCTTGTTGACCTTGTGCGAGAAGTTTTCTTCCGGCGAATTCGGGAAGATACGACCACCGCCACGCCACAGCGGGCTCGACGACATACCGGCACGAGCGCGGCCCGTACCCTTCTGGCGCCACGGCTTCTTGGTCGTGTGCTTGACTTGCTCACGGTCCTTCTGTGCGCGGTTACCCTGGCGAGCATTCGCCTGGTAAGCGACGACGACCTGGTGGATCAGCGCTTCGTTGTAGTCACGACCGAACACGACGTCCGATGCGTTGACCACTGCACCTTCCTGACCATTTTCGTTCAGGAGCTTGAGTTCCATTATTTCGCCCCCTTGGTCTTGACGGCCGGCGTCACGAAGACCTTGCCACCCTTCGCGCCCGGAATCGCACCCTTCACGAGCAGCAGCTTGCGCTCTGCGTCGATACGAGCGATTTCGAGGTTCTGCACCGTCACCGTCACGTCACCCATGTGACCCGTCATGCGTTTACCCGGGAAAACGCGACCCGGATCCTGCGCCATACCGATCGAGCCCGGCACGTTGTGCGAGCGCGAGTTACCGTGCGTGGCACGGCCGGAGGAGAAGTTGTAACGCTTGATCGTACCGGCGTAGCCCTTACCGATCGACACGCCTTGCACGTCGACCTTCTGGCCCACTTCGAAAAGATCAGCACCGACCACGGCGCCATTCGACAGCTCAGCTGCCTTGGCCGCGTCAATGCGGAATTCCTTGAGGATTTCACCGGCTTCGACACCGGCTTTGGCGAGATGACCTGCCAGCGGCTTCGTCACGCGCGAGGCACGACGGGAGCCGAATGCAACCTGCACGGCCGTGTAGCCGTCGGTTTCAACAGTCTTGATCTGCGTCACGCGGTTGTCCGACACGTCCAGCACGGTGACGGGAATCGAATCCCCTTCCGCCGTGAAGATACGGGTCATGCCAACCTTGCGACCTACGAGTCCAAGGCTCATCATTTTCTCCATTCCCGACTGCGATTGGTCGGGGCTGATTTACAAAATGCCGGGCACGCAAGGCCCAACTTTTTTACGCGAATACGCGAAAAGCCAAGCATTATAGCTCGACCCCGCGTTTTCTGCAAGCAATCAAAGACTTAGCGCCGCCAGGCAAGCCGATCGGCGCTGGAAGCCTTACTGCAGCTTGATTTCCACGTCGACGCCAGCCGGCAGATCGAGCTTCATCAGCGCGTCAACCGTCTTGTCGGTCGGATCGACGATGTCCATCAGGCGCTGGTGGGTGCGGATTTCGAGCTGATCGCGCGACGTCTTGTTGACGTGCGGCGAACGCAGGATGTCAAAACGCTGAATGCGCGTCGGCAGCGGCACCGGGCCACGGACGATTGCGCCAGTCCGCTTCGCGGTATCGACGATCTCGGCAGCCGATTGGTCGATCAGACGATAGTCGAATGCCTTCAGGCGAATGCGGATTTTCTGTTGCTGCATGACGATTCCTTGGAAAGAGCGAGGCGATGTTGCATCGCCGGACACTAAAAGAACGTGAAACATGACGCCTGCGGGGAGCGAGACATCAGGTTCCGGAAAGTACTTCCACTGCTAAGCCCGCGATTCTACACGAAATTCTGGAGCAATGGTGCGAGTTTCTCACCCCTCGCTTTCTCGCCACGGAAAAACAAAACCGGGTGCCAGCGCAAGCTGGACACCCGGTTTCGACGGTACGGACTGCATACCGCGGAATCGCGGATCCCGCCGGGATCCGCGGATCGTCGAAATTACTCGATGATCTTGGCGACGACGCCAGCGCCGACCGTACGGCCACCTTCGCGGATTGCGAAGCGCAGACCTTCTTCCATCGCGATCGGAGCAATCAGCTTCACCGTGATCGACACGTTGTCGCCCGGCATCACCATTTCCTTGTCCTTCGGCAGCT